>NZ_JBFBEY010000001.1:0-423415 GCF_040683875.1 Arthrobacter sp. NPDC093128 | reverse complement strand
GGCTGCACCACTACAATCACCACAGGCCCCACACCGCAATCGGAGGCCACCCGCCCATCAGCCGATTAACCAACCTGCCTGGGCAGTACAGCTAGGAAGCCCGCGAGGTGCCTATGTGGACATCGCGCCTCTGGCCGCACGCCCTACGGCGTGCCGGGAAAGGCCGCTGCGTCAGCCCGGGAACGACGGGTCCACCGGTCCCTTCAGCTGGGGTGACCACCCGTTTCCGAGGCGCTGGAAGATACCGTCAGCGGACTGCCCGAAGATTTCCTCCGGTCCGTTGCCTGCGCTAATCGCGGTGAGCCCCGGCCAGGGAGCCAGTTGCTGGGGCTGTGAAGCAGCCAGGGAGAGCAATTCCGGCGTGACGTTGTCGGTGGCCGATCCCTTCATGACCGCGACAGTGGTGTCGCTGACCCAGACACCCTGGTCCGGTTGGCGGTCGGTCAGGAGGGTCGTCGGGGCAGTGAGGTCCCGGGGTGTGCCGTCAGCGTTGCGGACGATTCCCGTCACCTGCACGCGGGTTTTCCCGTTTTGCTCGGAAATCACCAGGGCACGCACCCCCTCCCGGGATATTCGGAACTCCTTGACGGTGCGTCCTGCGAGCCACGCGGGTGCCAGCGTCACAGTTGGCATGCTGGCACCCTCGGCGACGCCGGTGGGGCGGTAGGCAAGGACTTCGGTGGCACCGTTGGCCCCGGGGCCGGCAGTCCAGACCCAGTCCCCCAGGCCGAACGACGGGTGGGTGAGGGTGGAACGCGTAGTCAGCGCCCTCGCGGGCTGCCCCGGCACAATCGAGTACAGCGTCGTCGTGGTGCTGTTGAGGAACGCTATGGACTGTGATGCCGGGGACTCGGCCGGGGAAACCGGATCGAGTGCCCCCACGGACTGGATATCCGGAAGCGGCGAAATCCTGTTGTTCTCGTAGCGGACCAGCTGGCCCTCATTCACGGCAATCTGGCGGGCCGGGACGTTCTTGTCACGGACGGGAGGCAGCACGGACCCGTTGTCCTCCACGCGGACCAGGTCCTGGTTCGCCCTGAGCTCTACGTTGACAACGTCGGGTTGGCCGCGGAAGGTCAGCGCCAGTTGTGTCTGCATCCGCAGCCTGTCTTCGCTGGAAGCTTCCACCAGCTCCTTGGCACTCAGGTCCACCTGGGCCGCGCCGGAGACCACCGGGACTGACTCGCGGGCCAGTTTCATCCCCGAGGGGAAGGCGCTGACAACGGCTCCCTTGAGATACGGTGCTGGTCCGCTGAGCAGTGCACTGGTCATCGCCTTGACGGTTTTCTTCTTGATGAACCATCTGACGTCCGGTACCGCGTAGGTGAAGCTCGGATCATAGAAGTAGATGGGGTAGGCGCCGTAGATCACCTTGAACGTCTGTTCGGGAATAGCGGTCCCGTCCGGGATTCCGGAGATCCGCCACTCGCCGTCCACCTGAGTCAGGGTGACCTGGACAGTTTCTTTGGTGCCCTCGGGAAACTGCGTGGCGATGCCGTCTGCGTCGACGGAGTACGCCACATCAAGCTCGTAGTTGTACACGTTTTCGACGCCCGTCCGGACCACCTTGGTTGAGCGGAAAACCAGTGTCCTCTGGTCCGGCTTCCAGGCCACGGACTCGGCCTGGGTCAGGTACTCCCGCGCCACCGCATAGTCGTCTTCGTAGCCACTGCCCGCCAGATAGAAGTCATCGATGATGGATTCGGGTGCGGCGCCTTCCCGCGGAGCCACCGGAAAGAAAACGGGTGCGTTGTTGGGCTTGCCCGCGCTCTCATCCGTGCTTTTCCCGACGGGTCCGGAGCGCGGAATCTGGGCGCAGGAGGTCAGCAGCAGGAACAGCACCGCCAAAAGAGCGGCGGCAGCAGCGCCTGGCCTTCGTGATGTTGCGTTCATTTCGCTTCATCCCCGCCCGTGTCTTGCGTCGCGACCGGCGAGGCAGCCGTTGGCTTGACCGGCCCCGGCTCCGCAGTCTGCACTGTACCTTCGGAGTCCGGCGGCGCGACGGCTCCAAGGAGCAGCATGGTGCCCTGGCCCGTGCCAGGGAGTGCGACGTCCGCAGGTTCCAGCTGGAGCGGCGACTTGGAGATGGCCTCGCCCTGCTTCAGCGGCAGTGTCAGCCTGAAATTTGATCCTGTTCCTTTGCTGCCCCAGGCCTGAAGCCACCCGTTGTGGAGTTTCGTGTCTTCCGCCGCAATGGAAAGGCCCAAACCGCTGCCGCCGGTGGTGCGCGCCCGCGCGGGGTCCGCCCGCCAGAACCGGTCAAAGACCCGGGCGGCCTCGGACGGTGTCATGCCGATCCCGTGGTCACGGACTGCAACCGCCACGGCGGTATCGTTCGCAGCGACGGAGATATTGACCGGGTTGCCTTCGCTGTGTTCAAGCGCGTTGAGCACGAGGTTGCGCAGGATTCGCTCGATCCGCCGGTCGTCCATCTCCACCACGATGCTCTTTTCCCGGGAATTGATGGTGACGTCCGAACCGTATTCGGCGGCGACTGGTCCGGCGTCCTCCACGACATTCGCGATGAGCTGCAGGATATCGGTGGGCTCGGCGTCGAGCACGGCCACGCCCGCGTCGAACCGGGAAATCTCCAGGAGGTCAGCCAGAAGGGACTGGAAGCGTTCCACCTGGTTGTACAGGAGCTCGGCCGAGCGCTTGTTGATCGGATCGAAATCATGGCGCGCGTCGTACAGTACTTCGGCGGCCATCCGCACGGTGGTGAGCGGCGTGCGAAGCTCGTGGGACACATCGGAGACGAAGCGCTGCTGCATTTGCGAGAGCGTGGCCAGCTGCGTGATCTGTTCCTGCAGGCTGGCGGCCATGTGGTTGAACGATGCGCCCAGCCTGGCCACCTCGTCCTCGCCCTTGACCACCATCCGCTCCTGCAGCTGGCCGGCCGCCAGTTTCTCGGAGACGACGGCTGCATGGCTGACCGGGCTCACCACGTTCCGGGTCACATACCAGGCAATGGCCCCAATGATCAGGACCAACACCGCCCCGCCGGCCAGCAGGACGTTCTGTATTTCGTTGAGCGTTTTCTGCGCGGTGTTCAGGTCGTAGATAAGGTACAGCTCATACACGGTGCCGTTGAAGGTGACTTTGTTGCCCACGGCAATTCCCGGCCGGTCCTCAGTGCCTACCGGGAACTCGGTGGATGCCCAGAACTGGTCCTTGCCGGATTCCTGAACGGCTTTCCGCAATTCGGGCGGGATGACGCTGACGGTGAGCTGGTCCGATGCCCGTGATTCCACCCAGCGGTTGCGCGGTTTGGTCTGTTCCGGCATCGCCTCGAAGACATATCGACGCTGGATCACGTTCCCGCGCCCCTCAACGGCGTTTAGCGTGTCGTAGACGAGTGTAATAACGCTCGACTGGTCAGTGACCTGGGCGCCATCAAACGTGTCCTGGACCTGCTTGACGTTGTACAGCGTCTCCGATTCCGCCTGGGTCAACCGTTCCTGGAACAAATTGTTGGCGATCTGGTTCGACAAGTACGCGCCCACCACGGCGAACGACCCAATCGAGAGCAGCAGCGTGGTGAGGACCGTCCGGAACTGCAGGGACCTGCGCCAACGCCGGTGCAACGCCCGCAGCAGGAAACGGACACCGGGCAGGAGCCGGATCAGGCCAGTGCGGACGAGCCGGGCGACCCGGAGTCCTACGATCCGGGCGCGGCGTATCCAGATGCGGGTTCGGAACGGCAAGTCAGAGAGCACACCGGCCATGGCATCGGTATGCTCCGGAGCACCGTGGACGTGGGCGTGTTCCGTTTTTGGCGGGCGGGCTACCTCCGGCTTGCCGCCGGCTTCGCCGCTGGACGGGTCAGGAACCTGCTTTGTAGCCGACACCACGGACCGTCAAGACAACTTCGGGGGCTTCAGGGTCGCGTTCAATCTTTGACCTCAGCCGCTGGACGTGGACGTTCACAAGGCGCGTGTCTGCCGCGTGCCGGTATCCCCAGACCTGTTCCAGCAGCAGTTCGCGGGTGAAGACCTGCCACGGTTTGCGGGCGAGTGCAACGAGCAGGTCAAACTCCAGGGGTGTCAGCGAGATGCGTTCGTCGTTGCGGCTCACCAGGTGCCCTGCCACGTCAATGGTGATGTCAGCAATCCGCAGGGTTTCTGGGGCCTTTTGGTCTCCCGGGCGGAGTCTCGCCCTAACCCGCGCAACCAATTCGGCCGGCTTGAACGGTTTGGGCACATAGTCGTCGGCGCCGGATTCCAGGCCGCGGACCACATCCGAGGTATCCGACTTCGCGGTCAGCATGACGATGGGCGAATCCGACTCAGCGCGGATCTGCCGGCACACTTCGATGCCGTCCATGCCAGGAAGCATCAGGTCCAACAGCACGAGGTCCGGCTTCGAGGAACGAAAGACTTCCAGCGCCTGTGCCCCGTCTGCGCAAAAGACCGGCTCGAAGCCGTCATTGCGCAAAACAATTCCGATCATCTCGGCCAGCGCCTCGTCATCGTCCACTACCAGAATGCGTGCCTTCATAGTTATATATTCGCCTATTGAATGGGCTTTGTCCCGTTGAGGGCCGACACGGCATGGCGCGGTCACCCGCCGGGCGGGACGCGGAACGGTGGCCGGACCGGCGCCACACCGCGAAGAATGCGCCCGAGGCTATGAGGCATGCGGGCAAAACTATAGGCTGGGAGCGGGCCGGACGGTGCAGGACACCGCCGGTCCGGAGCGTCGGGCCGGAGTTTCGGCCGGGCTGCTCGCGGACAGCATCTTTTGGGGAGGAACAGGTTGTCAGAGCAGGATCCGAACGCGCGGCCCCGGGAGGGGCAGCCGGTGGAGCCACCCGCAGGGGGCGCACCGCAGCAGTGGCCCGCGCCGCAGCCGCCCCACCAGGGAAGCCAATCGCAGTGGAACCCGCCGCAGGGTGCCTCCGGCGGAAACCAGCCGCAATGGGGGGCGCCGCAATGGAACACGCAGCAGCCCGGTCACGGCGGACAGCCGCAGTGGCGTTCCCCCTACCCGGGGCCACAGCCTTCCTTCAATCAGCCGGCGTACGTTCAGCCGGGGTATGTCGCCCCGCCGAAGCCCGGGATAGTTCCGCTGCGACCACTGATGTTCGGCGAAATCCTGGACGGCTCGTTTCAGACCATCAGGCGCAACGCCGCAGCGATGCTGGGGGCGGGCCTCCTGGCACAGGCCCTGGGAACCATTGCCGGTGCGCTCGCGGCGGCACAAGCCGGATCGGACGGCGAGTCCCTCGGGCTGTGGCTGGAAAGCCTGAGCCCTACGGAAATGGTCGGCCTGGGCCTCGGCGTCCTGGCCGGTGCCGTCATTCTCGGACTGGTGTCCGTCTTTATCTCGCTTGTGCTTCAGGGCGTGATGGTGGTTCCCGTGGCCCGGTCCGTCCTTAATTGGCGCACCGGTTTTAAGGAGATGTGGTCGCTGTCGCGGTCCAGGATCGGCTCATTGCTCGGGCTTGGTGGGCTCATGATCCTGGCCAGTATCGCCGTCGTCGCCGTACTGGTGGGCGGGACCTGGCTCCTGGCAGATTCGATGGGCGGAATGTCTGCGCTCATCATCGTCCCCCTGTTCCTCGGCACCATGGCGACCGTGCTGTTGCTCTCCATCCGGTTCCTCGTGACGCCGGCTGCGATTGTCGTCGAGGAACTGGACGTACTTGACGGCCTCCGAAGGTCCTGGCAGTTGACTCGGCACAACTGGTGGCGGATCTTCGGCATCACGCTGGTCGTTTCCCTCCTCATCGGCATTATCAGCCAGATTGTCCTGATCCCCATCAGTCTCGTTTCCGGCGGATTTTCCTCCGTCGTCGCGCCCCATGGCGGCGACGACGCGCAACGTGCCCTCGCAGTGGGCGTCGGAATCGCGTCACTCATCGTCTCGGCTCTCGTAGGGGCAGTGGCGTACGCCTTCCAAACCTCCGTGATGGGCCTGTTGTACATGGACCTCCGGATGCGCAAGGAAGGACTCGACCTCGCCCTTCTCCGGCTGCTGGAATCAAGCACGGACGCCAACGGCGTCCCCGGACGCGGCATCGCCCCGGAGGAGAACGCTGGCCGTCCTGCTCCCGGCGGCTGGTCCCACGCCCCCTACGGCCCGCCCCCGGGCTACGGCCCGCCCCCGGGCTACGGCCCGCCCCCGGGCTACGGCCCACCCCAGGGCTACCGGCCGCCCCCGGGCTCCGGATGAGCCGGCCGGCCCTTTCCGAGGCGGCATCCGCGGTGGGTACGGTCCTGCATTCGGCCGCCGGCCGGACGCCGGCTGAACCTCCCGTCGAGCCCGACAGGCAGGAGGCCAGCAGGTGGGCCGCCGAAGAACTGTCCAAACCCGTGTACCGGGACGCACAACCGGACTGGCTGACCGATCTGTGGCGGCAATTCACGGACTGGCTGCGATCGCTCAATAGCGGCGACCCCGCAATTGACAGCGGCGTCGCCGTACCGGCCATCGGGGTGACCATTGTGATCCTCATCGCAGTGGCCATCCTCCTCGCGCGTCCCCGGCTGAACGCCCGCCGGCGCCCGGCCGGAGACGTCGTCGACGCCGATCCCTCCATCAGCCCGGCGGAATACCGGCGGCTCGCGGCAGCCGCGGCCGCACGCTCCGACTGGCGAACCGCCGTCGTCGAACAATTCAGGGCCATCGTCCGGTCCGCGGAGGAGCGAACGGTGATCGACCCGCTGCCGGGCCGGACGGCGGACGAGGTGGCCGGCCAGCTGGCCGGCGCCTTCGGCGGCTGTGCCGCGCAGCTGCGCCGGGCCGCCGATCAATTCGACGCCGTCCGGTACGGCAGCGAGGACGCCACCGCCAGGGATCACGCCGACATGGTGGGGCTGGATCAGCTTCTGGAATCCGCAAAGCCCGACTTCGGCCGGCCGGCCGTGGACCGCCTGGCGCTGCCGTTATGACGCCAGTACTTGAGTCGGAGGATCGGCCCTCTTCGCCGGGGCCTGCCGCCGGAAGTGGCCTCGCCGGCCAAACCGTCAGGGCATGGATCCGCCGGCACCGTACGTGGACCCTCATCGGCATGGTCTTCGCGCTGGGTGTGGCGCTGACGATTGTTGCCCAGCTTTCGCCCCGCGGCGACACCGTTCCCCTGTCCACGCGAAACGCAGCCCCGGACGGAGCGAGGGCCGTAGCCGAAATACTGCGAAACCAGGGCGTGGATGTCCGCCAGACCGACAACTTCGCGGCAACGATGTCCGCCCTGGACGATACGTCCGAGGACAGTGGGGACAGCAGCGGAACAACTTTGCTCCTCTACGACCGAAACGGCTACCTGGACCGCGAACAGCTTCAGGAGCTGCAGCAGGCCACGGACAGGCTGGTCGTGGTGACTCCCAGGCTGAACGCGCTCAGCGCCCTCGGCGGTGACATCCGCCCTGCCGGAGTTGTCCCGGCGGGGGTTGCCACGCTGGATCCCGGCTGCGGGACGGATGATCCCGCCACCGCCGGAGCGGTCACTGCGGAGTCCGCCTACCTCTACCAGGCCGACCGCCCTTGCTATGAGCCCTCGGAAGGCCTTGGCGGGCTGTATGCCACCAGCGACGACGGCCGGCTGGTGGTGCTGGGCAGTACGCAGATCATCAGTAACGGCCGGCTCGATGAACAAGGCAACGCCGCGCTTGCGCTGCGGACCCTTGGGGGCTCGGACCATCTTGTCTGGTATCTCCCCGGCATTGCGGATGTCACCACTGCGGACACGCCGAAGACCCTGGATGAGCTGGCCCCGCCGTGGGTGGCCTTCCTCGGCCCGTGGCTTGCCCTGGTGGCAGTGCTGGCGATGGTCTGGCGGGGTCGCCGGCTGGGTCCCCTGGTCTTCGAGCCGCTGCCGGTGGTGGTCAAGGCCGTTGAGACCGCCGAGGGCCGCGCCCGGCTATACCACGACTCCCATGGTGTGGACCGGGCGGCCGACAACCTCAGGGCGGGCACGCTGGTCCGGCTCGCGCGGGTCCTCCGGCTCGGACCGGATGCTGAGTCTACGGCCATCGTCGACGCCGCCGGCCGGCACCTTGGGCGCACGGCGGAGCAGACGGCCCGCGTGCTGGAGGCCCGTCCCCGAACTGAAAGCGAGCTGGTCCGTTGGGCCCAGCAGCTGGACACCCTAGAGAAAGAGGTAACCGCCCGATGAGTGAGCAGACCAACGGATTCATTCAGGGCGGCCCCGGCGGCCCTGCCCTGGCAACGGCGGAGGCCACTCCCGGCACGGATCCCGTCCGGCAGGCCCTGCTCGATGTGCGTCACGAGGTGGCAAAGGCCGTGGTGGGCCAGGACGCCACGGTCACGGGGCTGCTGATAGCCCTGCTGTGCCGCGGGCACGTGCTGCTCGAAGGGGTTCCCGGTGTGGCCAAGACCTTGCTGGTCCGCACGCTGTCCGCGGCCCTGAGCCTGGACACCAAGCGCGTCCAGTTCACCCCGGACCTGATGCCCGGCGACATTACCGGCTCGCTGGTCTTCGACTCCCGGACCTCCGAATTCAGTTTCCGGGAGGGCCCGGTTTTCACCAACATCCTGCTGGCGGATGAAATAAACAGGACGCCGCCGAAGACGCAGGCGTCCCTGCTGGAAGCCATGGAGGAACGCCAGGTATCGGCGGACGGTGTCTCACGGCCGCTTCCCGTGCCGTTCATCGTCGCCGCCACCCAGAACCCGGTGGAGTACGAGGGCACCTATCCCCTGCCCGAAGCCCAGCTGGACCGTTTCCTGCTCAAGCTCGCCATACCGCTGCCGGGGCGGGCGGACGAAATTGAGGTCATCCGCAGGCATGCTGCCGGCTTCGATTCCAGGAACCTGGCCGCGGCCGGTGTCCGGGCGGTGGCAGGCGCTGCCGAACTGGAGCAGGCGCGCCAGGCAGTGGCTGCGGTGGAGGTGGCGCCGGAAGTCGCGGCCTACATCGTGGACATTGCCAGGGCCACCCGCGCCGCACCGTCCTTCCAGCTGGGCGTGTCCCCGCGCGGCGCGACGGCCCTGCTGAGCGCCGCCCGCGCGTGGGCGTGGCTGTCCGGACGGCATTTCGTGACACCGGACGACGTTAAGGCACTGGCGCTCCCCTGCCTGCGCCACCGGGTGGCGCTGCAGCCCGAAGCGCAGATGGATGGCGTGCACGTGGACGGTGTCCTCGCCAGCATCCTGGCATCCGTGCCCGTTCCGCGCTGATGGCCATTTCAGGACGGTTCGTACTTCTGGCACTGGCGGGGCTGGTGCCGGTCATGCTGTTTCCCGGCTGGGGCACGGTTCTGTTGGTCTGCCTCGCCCTCTGCGCATTGCTGCTCCTGGACCTCTCCGTTGCGGCATCGCTCCGGAAGGTCACGCTGGACCGCACTTTGCCGGGCAATGTCACGCTCAGCGCAAGCACCGAATCCGTCCTGACTATCGGGAACATCGGTAACCGCCCGCTCCGTGCCCTGGTGCGCGACGCGTGGCAGCCATCGGCGGGTGCGCAGAATCCGCGCCAGCGGGTGGACGTTCCGGCCGCCGAGCGCCGGCGCATGACGGTGACGCTCCGGCCTGTGCGCCGGGGCGACCTCAAGGCTCCGCATGTGACCCTTCGCGCCTTCGGTCCGCTGCGGCTGGCCGCGCGGCAGCGGACCCTCCCCTGTCCCGGCGCAATCCGGGTGCTCCCGCCGTTCCATTCGCGGCGCCACCTTCCGTCCAAGCTCCGTAAGCTGCGTGAGCTCGATGGAAAGGCCGCGGTCCAGATCAGGGGCGCCGGCACCGAATTCGATTCGCTCCGCGACTACGTCCGCGGTGATGACGTGCGTTCCATAGACTGGCGCGCCACGGCGCGGCGGTCCGCCGTCGTCGTCCGTACCTGGCGGCCCGAACGGGACCGGCGCGTGGTGATCATGCTGGACACGTCCCGGACGTCTGCTGCGAGGATCGACGACGAGCCGCGCCTTGACACCGGCATCGAGGCGGCCCTGCTGCTCGCCGTCCTGGCGGAACGTGGCGGCGACCGTGTGGACTTCTTCGCCTTCGACCGGCGGACACGCGGCCGGGCGGGCTCTGCGTCAAAAGGCAACCTGCTGGGACAGCTCGTGCAGGCCATGGCGCCGCTGGAACCGGAGCTCATCGAGCTGGACTGGAGCCAGGTCCCGGGCCAGATCCGGCAGATCTCCGCGCACCGCTCCCTTGTGGTGCTGCTGACCCCGCTGGACGGCGGCGCGCCCGAGGAGGGACTGCTCCCGATGGCGGCGCAACTGGCGCAGCAGCATGTTGTGGTGGTTGCCTCGGTGCGGGACCCCATGCTGGGCACCATGCAAAAGGAACGCGGGACGGCGGCACAGGTGTTCCGCGCGGCAGCAGCCGAACGCGCGCTACTGGAACGCGAGGCGGTAGCCATCCAGCTTCGCCAAATGGGGGTCGAAGTGGTCGACGCCGAACCGCACCAACTGCCGCCGGCCCTCGCGGACGCCTACATCCGGCTCAAGGCTGCGGGGAGACTGTGACTGCCCTGTCGAAAACTGTTCTGTCGGAAAGCAGGAGGCTAGCTTGAACACGCCTATCTATGAACGTGCCCTGGGCAGCGATTTCGCCCGGCTCCAGCCCGAGCTGCAGGAGTACTTTTCCCTTGCTCCCGGGTCGGGACGCTACGGTGTGGGTGAGGGGGTGTTCGACGTCGTCGGGTGCCGGCAGCAGTGGCTGCGGCCGTTGTTGCGGCTCACCAGCGGGGAGGAAGCGTTCTTCCCCGAGTACGGTGAGCGTATTCCGTTCCGGATCGAAAACCACGCGCACCTCGATCCGTTCGGCCGGTCGAGTCTCACTGCCAGGCGTGAGATCCAATTTCCCGGACAGACACGGCTGTTCCATGACACCACCAGCTTCGATGAGTCCCGAAGCAACCCGGGACTGGTCGATTACGTGGGCCGCTACCGTCGCCTCGTCACCGACCTGAATCTCAGCGTGACCGCCGACGGGCGGCTTCGGGGTGTTTCCGAGGCCTCCCGGCTTTTCCTGGGTCCGTTGCGGATCCCGCTACCGGCCGCTGTGGACGCAAAGGCGTACGCGGAGCAGTGGTGGGAACCGTCGGAGGGCAGCCACGGAAAGCACCGGATCCAGGTCAAGGTGATCCAGCCGCAACTGGGCCTCGTCCTGGTCTACGCGGGGAGCTTCGATTACCGGCTCCGCTCCTACCCTGGCGCGGCCACGGCGCCCGGCCATCTCCCGGGCTACGCCCGGCCGGACAGGTGGGAGAGCCGCGTTTAGCCGAGGGCCAGCTGGTTGAGCCCGTCCGCCACTTGGGTCAGCCGGGTCAGGACAGCGGTGGCGGACGACGGCGTGTGCCCCGCCAGTCCCGCGGACGGGGTCACTCGGATGGAGTCGAGCGCGGAAGCGGGAAGTCCCAGCTGACGCCAGGGCCGCCACACGTTCTCCACTGCATCCTGGACACGTGGCAGGGCAGCTGACGCGTCGTTCACCTGCAGCACACCGGCCCATAGGCTCTTCCCCGCCTCGACTGCGCCGGCGAGCTCTTCCCATTGCCGGGAGGTGAGCGCCTTCAGCGGGACAGCGATCCCGTCCGCCCCGGAAGAAAGAATTCGGTCAAAGGGGGCTTCGATTTCGGCAACCGCAATGACCGTTTCCACAGCGCCGGCGGCCCTGATCGCGTCGATCACCAGCCGCCACGATTCTGTCACTTCCTGGCCCGGCACCGACCGCAGGGTCCGGTAACCGCTGGACGTGGGAATCGTTCCGGCCAGGACGGCGGCGACATCAGGTTCATCGATCTGGACAACCAATCGTGCCCCGGGAACAGCCGTGCCCACCCGGGACAGGAAATCGCCGACGCCGGCTGCCAGCGACTCGGCGATGTCGCGTCGTGCGCCGTAGTCGATCAAAGCCCGTTCACCGTTGTGCAGGTGCAGGCCCGCGGCCAGGCTGAGCGGTCCGCGCAGTTGGACCTTGAAGTCCCGAGCCGGGCTCTCTTCGGTCCCGGCGACATCGGCGAGGACGTTGACGTCCGTGGAGAGGGCCGACTTCGCCTTCATCAGGTCCCGCCCCGGGCGGTCCACGATCCGCCACCCGTAGGGCTGGACGTCGACCGAAAGGTCAACCAGGAGTGAGGCCGTCCGGCCGAGCGCATCCGAACCGACGCCGCGGTCCGGGAGCTCCACAAGGAAAGGCAGATGCGGGCTGCCGAGCTCACCGCGAACGATCCGGGTTGACTCCAGCGGGTCTTCTCCCGGCCACGGCCCCAAGGCGGTGGCCGTGACTTGGCGGGTTTCGGTGACGCCGGCTTCGGCGCTGCGGGAATCAGGGTTCCGGGGGTCCTGGTTCCTGGGGTCCTGTCTCCTGGGGTCCTGTCCGCCAGCCCTTGAGCGATTCGATTCCGGCATGGCCTAGGCGTCGACGGCGGTGGACGGGGCGGCCTGCGAAAGCCGCGGCTGGCTGGCGGCGGCTCCATTGTTCTCCGCGGCCTGGTGGTCCTCGGCGATGGCTTCGTGGTGCCTGATGACCTCGCCGATAATGAAGTTCAGGAATTTTTCCGCAAAGGCCGGGTCCAGGTGCGCTTCCTCGGCGAGGCGGCGCAGCCGTGCGATTTGGGCGGTCTCCCGGCCGGGGTCCCCTGCCGGGAGCTTGTGCGCCGCTTTGAGGAATCCGACCTTCTGGGTGGCCTTGAACCGCTCGGCCAGAAGGAAGACAAGGGTGGCGTCGATGTTGTCAATGCTGGACCGGATGGACAGCAGTTCCGCCATCACCGATTGGTCCACCTGTCCGGCCAATGAACTGGCTGAGGGGTCGTAGGATTCGGCGTCTGAAAGATCTTGGTTCTGCTCGGTCATGGCTCCAGTCTATGGGCACCGCGCTAAATGCCCGTGGCTGTTAAGCGTCCGCGAAACGTTGCCGAGGAACGGAAACGCCTGACGGAAATGCCCGCCGCCCACAGTGGACGGCGGGCATCTTCACCCGGGACTGGAACTAACCGGCAAGCAGTGAGCGGTTCGCTTCCCGGCGCTTCGCCTGTTCGTCCGGATCGGGTACGGGCAGCGACGCGATGAGCTTCCGCGTGTAGTCATGTTGCGGGTTGCCCATGACCTGGGTGCCAAGTCCCTGCTCAACGAGCTTGCCCTTGTAGAGCACGCCAACCCAATGGGACAGGATGTCCACTACGGCCAGGTCGTGGCTGATGAACAGTGCGGCAAACCCGAACTCCTGCTGGATGTCCTTGAACAGTTCCAGTACCACGGCCTGAACTGACACGTCCAGGGCGGAAGTGGGCTCGTCGGCAATCAGCAGTTTGGGGTTCAGGATCAGGGCACGGGCCAGTGATGCGCGCTGCCGCTGCCCGCCGGAGAGCTCATGCGGGAAGCGGTCAGCGTACGACGCCGGCAATTGCACCGACTCGAGCAGCTCGCCCACGCGTTTCCGCGCCTGGGCAGGCGTCGGATTGCTATGGATGATCAGCGGCTCGGCAACGCAGTCGCCGATGGTCAGCTGCGGGTTGAACGAAGCCGCCGGGTCCTGGAACACGAACCCGATGTCCTTGCGGAGGGGTTTGAACGTGCGCTCCTTGAGGTTCAGCATCTCGTAGCCCAGCACTTTTAGGCTGCCGCCGGTGGTGCGGTTCAGGCCCGCGATGGCACGGCCTATGGTGGTCTTGCCGGACCCTGATTCGCCCACCAGCCCGAACACTTCGCCCTCGGACAGCGTGAAGCTGACGCCATCCACGGCCTTGAAGCTTGGACTGCCCAGCCTGCCCGGGTATTCAATGGTCAGGCCCTTGGCTTCCACGAGGACCTTCCGGTCCTGGTGTGCCCGCGTGGTCATTCCCTGGGAGGCGGAGTTCCGGCCCAGGTGCGGCACGGCTGCCAGCAGCTTCCGGGTGTATTCCTGCTTCGGCTCCGCAAACAGCACCTTGGCAGGTGCCTCTTCGACGACGTCGCCCTGGTACATCACCACCACCCTGTCGGCGAGGTCGGCCACCACACCCATGTTGTGGGTGATCAGGACTATCGACGTGCCGTATTTGTCCCGCAGGTCCCGCAGCAACTGGAGGATCTCCGCCTGGACGGTGACATCCAGGGCGGTCGTGGGTTCGTCGGCCACAATCAGCCCCGGATTGAGCGCGAGCGCCGCGGCGATGACTACACGCTGTTTCTGGCCGCCGGAAAACTGGTGGGGATAGTAGTCCACGCGGTTTTCAGAGTCCGGGATGCCCACCTTGCGGAGAGCTTCGATTGCCCGGACCTTGGCTTCCTTGGCCGATACGCGTTTACCCGTGCCGCCCGCATGCGCGCGGATGCCTTCGGCTATCTGCCACCCCACGGTGAAGACGGGGTTCAGTGCCGTGGAGGGCTCCTGGAACACCATGGCCACGTCCCTGCCGCGGATCTGCCGCAGCTTGGAGGCACTGACGCTGATCACGTTGTTCCCGTTAATCACCACCGCGCCGGAGCTGATGGCGGTCTCCGGCAGGAGTCCCAGGATGGTTTTGGCCGTAACTGTTTTTCCGGACCCCGACTCGCCGACAATTGCCACGACCTCGCCGGGGTTCACCTCCAGGCTGACGTCCTTGACCGCGTAGACGTCGCCGGCGTCGGTGGCAAACGTGACTTTGAGGTGGTCAATGTCCAGGACCGGCCCGGTGCCGGGCTTGTCGATGTTGATAGTCATGAGCCTCTCACTTCAGCTTGGAGCGCAGCCTGGGCGGCTGCGTTGGTGTCAGGCCCGCCCTTACCGGAGGCGGCCTTTTTTCGTCCGCGCAGCCGCGGATCGTTGAGGTCGTTGATGCTTTCGCCCATGAGGGTGAGGCCCACGACGGTCAGCACGATGGCGAGGCCCGGGAAAACGCCGGTCCACCAGATGCCGGACGTGGTGTCGGCGAGCGCCTGTTTGAGGTCGAACCCCCACTCGGCCGCCGAGCTTGGTTCGATGCCGAAGCCCAGGAAACCGAGTCCGGCCATGGTCAGGATGGCTTCGGAGGCGTTGAGCGTAAAAATCAGCGGCAGGGTGCGGGTGGCGTTCTTGTAGATGTGCCGGCTCATGATCCGGATGTTGGACGCCCCGACCACCTTGGCCGCTTCCACAAAGGGTTCGGCCTTAAGGCGGATGGTCTCTGCCCTGATCACCCGGAAGTACTGCGGGATGAAGACCACCGTGATGGAGATTGCCGCGGCCATGATGCCGCCCAACAGGCTGGATTGTCCGCCGCTGATGACAATCGCCATGACGATGGCCACCAGCAGGGAGGGGAAGGCGTAGATGGCGTCCGCGATGACAACGAGGATCCGGTCCAGCCAGCCGCCGATGTAGCCGCTGACCAGTCCGAGGATGACGCCGATGAAGATCGACATCAGGACTGCGACAACGATGACCATAATGGCCGTCTGCGTTCCCCAGATAACCCTGGACAGAACATCGTAGCCGCCCACCGTGGTCCCTAGCAGGTGTTTTCCGCCCGGTGCCTGCTGGGCCGGGAACCCGCCGTCAGCATCGCTGAGCTGGGCATAGCCGTAGGGAGCCAGCAGGGGCGCAAAGACGGCCGTAAGGACGAACACGGCGGTCAGGATGAGTCCCGCCACCAGCATTCCCCGCTGCAGCCCGACGCTCTTGTTGAAGTGCGAGATGACCGGCAACCGGCGGAAGAGTGAAGCGCGCGGATCCGTCGTGGGTTCGACAGTTGTAGGGGTGCTCATGTCAGTACCTCACGCGGGGGTCGATCAGCGCGGCCACGATGTCCACGATGAAGTTGGTCACGGCCACAATCACGGCAAGCAGGACCACGATGCCCTGGACGGCCACGAAGTCACGGGCCGTGAGGTAGGTGGCCAGCTGGAATCCCAGCCCCTTCCACTCGAATGTGGTCTCAGTCAGCACCGCGCCGCCGAGCATCACGGCGATCTGCAGGCCCATCACCGTGATGATGGGAATGAGCGCCGGCTTGTAGGCGTGCTTGGTCACCAGCCGGAATTCGCTGACGCCGCGCGAGCGGCCAGCCTCGATGTAGTCCCTGCCCAAGGTTCCGATCACGTTGGTGCGGACCAGTCGGAGGAAAACGCCTGCGGTCAGCAGGCCAAGGGCAACGGCCGGCAGGACCGCGTGCGCCATGACGTCACCCAGTGCTGCCATGTTGCCGCTGCGGACGGCATCCAGCCAGTAGATGCCCGTTGGCGACTGCAGGGAAGTGAGCTCCAGCTCGCTGGAAGTCTTTGCGCGCCCGGCCACGGGCAGCCAGCCGAGCCACACGGCGAACGTCAGCTTCAGCAGCATGCCGGCGAAGAACACCGGCGTGCCATAGCAAACGATGGCGAAGACGCGCAGCACGGCGTCGGGAGCGTGGTCCCTCCGGTACGCGGCGATCATGCCCAGCGGAATACCCACCAGCAGGGCGACCAGCAACGCGTTGATGGTCAGTTCCAGGGTGGCCGACCCGTAGGTGGTCAGCATTTCCGTGACCTGCCGGTTGTCCGAAAGGGTGGTGCCGAAATTGCCGGTAACAAGCTGCCCGAGGTACTCGAAGTACTGCACCAGGATCGGACGGTCATAGCCCGCCGCGGCGATCCGCTCCGCCAACTGCTCGGGAGGCAGCCTGCCGCCCATGGCCGCTGTAATGGGATCGCCCGTGATGCGCATCAGGAAGAACACCATCGTCACGAGAATGAAAATTGTAGGGAAGATCAGCAGGAACCTGATCAGGATGTATTGGCCCAGTCCCCCGCCGGACGACTTCTTCTTTGACGGCAGCAGGCCGTCGGCGTCGGTTGGCGGCGCCTCAATCAGTGTTGTCATTGGTACCTAAATGTGTGCTTCCGGCGGCCTCGTGAGCGCCGGAATCTGTTGCCCTGCTCCCGCACGAAAGGCGGGACGCCCCGCAGGCGCCCCGCCTCCTCGGCTGGTCAGGACCGGATGGAGAACTGGACCTACTTGGAAATTACGCCAAGCCGGGTCTTGAAGGATGCGTCCAGGGTCTGATCGACACCCTTGACATCCTTTCCGGCGACCATGAGCTGGGCGCCCTGCAGCAGCGGCAGTGTGGACAGGTCCTTGGCGACGGCCGTCTGGGCCTCGCCCAGCACCTTTTCGCGCTCTGCCTTGTCAACCGTGGTGAGCTGTTCCTTGATCAGCTCGGTGACGGATGCATTCTCGTAGTGGTTCTTGAGGAAGTTGCCCGGAACAAAGAACGGGGTCAGGTAGTTGTCCGCGTCCGAGTAGTCGGGGAACCAGCCCAGCTGGTACACCGGGTAGGCGTCGGCCGTGCGGTCCTTGGAGTAGGTGACCCACTCAGTGGACTGCAGGTCAACCTTGAACAGGCCGGACTTCTCAAGCTGCTCCTTGATCATGGCGTACTCGTCGCCGGAGGACTTGCCATAGTGGTCCGGGTTGTACTGCAGCTTGATGTTCACCGGAGCGGTGACTCCTGCATCGGCAAAGGCCTTCTTGGCCTTGTCGAGGCTGGGCTTGCCGTTGCCGTCGCCGTACATTTCCTTAAGCGGCTGGATAGCGCCGACGAATCCGTCGGGGACCACGGAGTACGCCGGCAGGTACGTGCCCTTGTAAACCTGGGTGGCGATGGCATCGCGGTCCACGACGTTGGCCATCGCCTGGCGGACGGCCAGAGCCTTAGCGGGATCGGCGTCGGCAGTCTTGGCACCGAACGGCATGGTGTCGAAGTTGAACACGATGTAGCGCAGCTCGCCGCCGGGGCCCTTATGGACCTTGACCTTGGAGTCCTTCTCAAGGTCGGCGGCGTCTGTTGCGGTGAGGCTGCGGCCGGCGACGTCGATGTTGCCCTGCTGGATGTCCAGCTTGAGGTTGTTCGAGTCGGCGTAGTACTTGATGGTGGCGCCGTCATTCGCGGGCTTGCCGAGCAGGCCCTTGTAATCCGGGTTGACCTTGAGGCTGACCAGCTCGTTCTTCTTATAGCTCTCGATGGTGTACGGGCCCGCGAACGGCTTGCCCTTGACGATCTCGTCGTCGGTCATGAGCTTGTCCGCCGGGAAGACCTCTTCATCGACGATCGGTCCGGAGTTGGCTGCAAGGACACCGGGGAATACCTGGTCGTTGCCGGCCTTGAGGGTGAAGACCACCGTGGTGTCATCCTTGGCAGCCACGGAATCAAGGTTGCCCAGGAGGGAGGCCGGACCATTCGGATCCGCAATGCTGACAACGCGGTCAATGGAGAACTTCACATCGGAGGAGGTGAGGGCGTGGCCATTGGCAAATTTGAGGTCCGGCTTGAGCTTCACGGTGTACTCCGTGGGGCTCGTGAATTCCGCGGACTCCGCGATGTCGGGAGTGGCATCTGCCGTACCGGGCTTGGCGTTCAGGAGGAACGGGTAGATCTGGTTCATCACCATGAACGAGCCGGCATCGTAGGAGCCTGCGGGATCGAGGGTAACGACCTTATCCGTGGTGCCGTAGGTAATGGTTCCGCCTCCGGCGCCGCCGGTGGAAGTTCCGCCGCCGCCGGACGGGCCCGTGCAGGCTGTCAGTGCAAACGCGGAAACACCCGCCAGCGCGATGGCGCTGTGCAGGGCTTTTTTGTTCATTGCCATCTGTGGACTTTCTGTTCGATGAGTACACGCGCGCCGCCCGGCAACTGGATCAGTTGGACTCGGTGGGCGGAACGTTGTCCTGATCACACGATTCAATCAGAACGCAGATCGATGAATCGTTTCATCCTGTGAGTTGAGACACAAAATTTACCTGATTGGGGCAAAACTATCGTTTTCTTCTGCGTAACGGCCGGATCGGTGCCCGGCGGAACGATTGCGCGCTGCCATTGAAGGACCCCGGTCCCCGGAATAGAGTGGGACTGCGTTGGCCGCATCACCGGATTCCTGTCGTTACCTGGCTGGAGGAAACACGTCATGAGCAAAGCCGCCCTCTGTGTGGGGATCAACGAATTCGAACATTTGCCAAAATCCAGCTGGCTGCAGGGCTGCGTCAATGACGCCCGCGACCTTGCCGGGCTGCTGGAGACAGGCTATGGATTTCCCGGCTCCGACATCTCGGTCCTGCTGGACTCCCAGGCCACGAAGGAGCGGGTCGTGGCGCAGCTTAATGCGCTGCTGGACCGCGCCGCGTCGGGCGAGCTCCAGCACATCGTCTTCACATTCTCCAGCCACGGAACGCAGATCCCCGACACCAGCGACGATGAAGCCGACCGCCTGGACGAAGCCTTCGCCTGCTACGACATCAACAACGCCGGCGACTCGTGGGATCCGGCCACCGTCATTTCAGACGACGAACTGTTCTCTCTTTTTGCACGGTTGCCTGACGGCGTGCTCATGGACGTGGTGCTGGACACCTGTCACAGCGGCACCGGCCTGAAGTCGCTGGACTTGTTGCCCGGGCGGCGGCCCCGCTTCCTCCCGGCGCCGACAGCCCGCGGCGTGGCGGCCACCGAGTTCAGCGAGCCCAGGGCACTTCGCGACCTGGTCAAGGCCGGCAGGGGGGTCAAGCCGGTGCTCCTGGCGGCCTGCCGGGCCGACCAGACGGCAGCCGATGCGTATCTGGAGGGCCGTTACAACGGCGCCTTCACCTACAACTTCATCAAGGCCGTCAGGGGCGACGGCACCCTGGGCCGGGCCGACATCCTGAAGCTGGTCAGCAAGGGCCTCCGGGCCGGCGGGTTTGACCAGGTCGCACAGCTGGAAGGCACGACGGCGGCGCGGAAGGCTCCTTGGGGCAACTGACGGAGACTCACTCCCGGCGTTCCTCCTCCGCGTGGAAGGTCGCCGCCGGCATGCTGGTTCCGGCTTCCCTTTTGATGGTTTCGAGCTTTTCCTGCTGCCACTCCGCGTCCATGACCGGCTTGAGCGCGGCGAAACACAGCCTGCCACCCTCATCAAACCGCAGCAGGCCCCCGCCACGGACCGTGTAATAGTCGCTGTCCACCCGGAGGCCCAGCTTGTTCCTCGCTTCGGATTTGGACAAGGTGACTGACTGCACGAAGGAAGCGCCTATTTCGGAGACCACGAAACCGTCCGGCCCAACACGGGTGCTGGGGCGCACCCGGTTCACCATGATGCTCGTGTCCTGGTCGATGCCGCTTGCCTCAATCAACCGCGGATTCTCCCAAATGAACCGGTTGACCTCCTCAGGGTCGGCAGCCAGTGCGGATAACCGGACAGGGTAGCGCAGATCGCGCAGATGCTTCAGCCCGTCCAGGAGTTCATCAGGTTCCGTGGAAAGGTCAATGTCCCAGAAAGCGTCGCGTACGGCTTGCCGGTATCCCATCATGTCTGTCGGCACCAGGACGGCGTCTGCTGCGAGGATCCCTCGCAGCAGATCCTCCCAGCCCGGGTCCACCGGCGGCATGTAGGCGAGGCCGCGCAGCACCATCCCCAGCATCTGATGCCCGAGGTTCGCTCCGGCTTCCGCCACCTGGTAGCGGCTCGACCGGCCCCCTGGCCTTTCCAGCCGCTGCAGCCAGAGTTTGACGACGGCGTCCAACACGGCCTTCACGGCAATCTCACCCCGCCGGTGGGGCTCGGGATCCAGCTGCCACTCGAACGGCACGTCCTTGTCGAGGGGCCGCCTTGCCGCGCCCCGTGAAAACAGTCCGTCAGCCAGCCCAAAGAGCCCGGAGGCAAGGACTTCCTTTTCCATGTTCCGGGCGGGCACGGTGCCCGGGCGGCCGTTCGGGCCAGGGACAGCCACTGATAACTGCTGTTCCACGCGTTCGGGCGATGAAAAAACGCTCAGCATTGCCACGAGATCGGCTATGCACTCGTGCAGGGCATAGCCGTCCAGCAAGGCGTCGCTATCTGTCCACTGCCGTCGATATCCGTCCAGGATCGCGTGCGTCACCTCGTGGGCCACGAGATCGTGATAAAGGCCCAATGGAACGGAACGCTTCGAGCGGTCATCGGTTCTGTGCCCAAATCGGATCAGGCCGCGCTCGCGGTTGTAGCCCGTGGAGGTGTAAGGGATCTTGTCGTAAACACTGATGACCAGCCGGTGCCCCGAGGCCCATCCCATTCGACGGCCAAGGGTTACCTCGAAGGCATGGAGTGTCGCGGTCGCCACCGCATAAACGTGCTGGGCAAGGAACCGGCTATCGGCCAGCAGGTCCTCAAGCCCGGAGGGAGCGTCCTGGTCGTCGATGCACCACTCGTTGCGGTCCACAGAGAGGGAAACGGGCCGGGGCCCCTCAGCACCGGGCGACCGCACCCGCAATGCGAACCGTGATCCCACCGGGCCGTTGATCATTCTCTCCACGGGCACCCGAATGCTGGTGGTAAGCGGTTTTCCCGATTTGCGGGTGAAGGGGCCCTCGGCAAGGGCGGTAAGCGCGACCATCTCAAGGCCATGCCCGATGCCAAGCGCTGCAGAGACCATAGCGGGCCCGCTTTCCTCAACTTTGCAGCCCACCCCATGGATCGATGGTCTGCATGAAGCCTGGTTCCCCAAGCCTCAATTATTGCGGTCGCGGGACTGATTGCCTACGGCAACCCGCCGCGGACGTCGTTATCCCGCTAGAGTGCCGCGCGCTGCAGCGAGCGCGCTGCGTCGATGGTGGCCTGCCCCAGGACCCGGCTTCCCTGGTAGAGCACCACGGTCTGTCCGGGGGCCACGCCGCGCAGCGGCGTAGTGAGCGTGACCACAAGGTTGGTCCGCTCCCCGCCGTCGTCGTCCTTCAGCAGTTCGGTGTGGGCCGTTGCAGGGACGGGATCGCCGTGGGCGCGGACCTGGGCGTGGCAGTCGAACTCTTCGCCGGTGGCGATTTCCGTAATCGGCAGGCCGGCCCAGGAAACTTTGATGCCGCGGATCTCGTCGATCGCCAGGAGAGCCTCCGGTCCCACCACCACTTTGTTTTCCTTGGGCCGGATCTCCAGCACGAACCGCGGCTTGCCGTCGGCTGCGGGGGTGCCCAGCTTGAGGCCGCGGCGCTGGCCAACCGTGAACGCGTTGGCGCCGGGGTGCTCGCCCACCTTCGCGCCGGATTCGTCCACGATGTCGCCCGTGGTCATGTCGATCTTTTCCGCCAGCCAGCCGGCGGTGTCGCCGTCCGGAATGAAGCAGATGTCGTGGCTGTCGGGCTTGTTGGCCACGGACAGCCCGCGCCGTTCGGCTTCCGCCCGGACTTCAGCCTTGGACGGCGTGTCCGCCAGCGGGAACATGGAGTGCTTGAGCTGTTCGTGGGTGAGGACGCCGAGCACATAGCTCTGGTCCTTGGCCCAGTCGGCCGCACGGTGAAGTTCAGGATTTCCGTCGGCGTCGGTGATGACCTTGGCGTAGTGGCCGGTGCAGACGGCGTCGAATCCCAGGGCGATTGCCTTCTCCAGCAGCGCTGCAAACTTGATGCGTTCATTGCAGCGCATGCAGGGGTTCGGCGTTCGTCCGGCGGCGTATTCGTCGATGAAGTCCTGGACCACGTCCTCCTTGAACCGCTCGGAGAAGTCCCAGACGTAGTAAGGGATGCCCAGGACATCGCAGGCACGCCAGGCATCACGGGAGTCCTCGATGGTGCAGCACCCGCGGCTGCCGGTACGGAGCGTTCCGGGCATCCTGGACAGCGCCAGGTGGACACCGACCACGTCGTGTCCGGCCTCGACGGCGCGGGCGGCGGCAACGGCGGAATCGACTCCGCCGCTCATGGCTGCAAGAACTCGCATGCTGTCTTTCTTTAGGGGAAGGGTTTGATTGTGGGGCTGCAGCGCGTCCCTGGCCGGTCCGGCTGGACACACTGCATGCCCGTCCATTCTACTGCCTCGGAAAAGAGACGCTTAAAACGTGCCCGCCGGCCCTTGACGGGCATCCCCCCGGCTTCTATCGTCAGGATTACTATTTTTAGAATGCCCGGCCGGACGCGCCGGCTTGCCAGGAATCGAGGGGCTCCATGCCTGTCGAACGCACCATCGAAAGCATCGTTATTGCCGGGGCGGGCCTGGCTGGCGCCACCGCTGCCCGCACCCTGCGCGGCGAGGGATTCTCCGGCCGGATCACCCTTATTGGCGCCGAACTGCACCACCCGTACCTTCGTCCGCCGCTGTCCAAGGAGTACCTGCTTGGCAAAGCCGGCGAGGAAGCCGTCCCCGTGGCGCCCGAGGCCTGGTATGCAGAGAACGACGTCGACCTCCGCCTGGGCGTGCAGGTCGCCGGCATCGATCCCGGCCCCCACACGGTACGGCTCAGCAGCGGCGAAACCCTGGGCTACGGCGCCCTGCTGCTGGCTACCGGAGCCCTCCCCCGGCACATCCCGCTGCCCGGAAGCACGCTGGACGGCGTCACCATGTTCAGGACCCTGGACGACAGCCGCCGCCTCCGGGAAAAGCTGTCCCCGGGCGGGCGGGACGTCGTCATGATCGGCTCGGGGTGGATCGGAATGGAACTCGCCGCCGCGGCCAGCACCTACGGCAACCGTGTGACCCTCCTCGGACTCGAGGACATTCCGCTGGCAGCCGCCATCGGGCCCGAGCTGGGGCGGTTCTTCCGTTCGCTCCATAAAGCCAACGGCGTGCAGTTCCGGCTCGGGGCCACCGCCGCCGGACTCCTGGGCGATTCCGGCCGCGTCACCGCAGTGGTCACCGGATCGGGTGAGGCCCTCCCGGCCGACGTGGTGGTCATTGCCGTGGGAGTGGCCCCCGAAACGGCGCTCGCGGAGCAGGCCGGCCTGGCCCTGGACAACGGAATACTGACCGACGCCGCCCTGCGGACCAGCGGACCGGACATCTTTGCGGCCGGGGACGTGGCAAACGCCCTGCACCCCTTCACCGGCCGGCACCACCGCAGCGAGCACTGGTCAAATGCGCTGAACGGCGGGAAAGTCGCGGCAAAGTCGATGCTGGGTCGGGATGCCGCGCTGGACACCATCCCGTATTTCTACACCGACCAGTACGACGTCAGCATGGAGTACTCGGGATTTCCCACCCTGGCGGCGGGCGCCGAACCGGTCATCCGGGGCTCACTGGCCAGCAAGGAATTCATCGCATTCTGGCAGCATGAGGGCCAGGTGGTCGCAGGCATGAACGTCAATGTTCCCCGCACGCAGAAAGCCATCAAGGCCCTGATCTCCAGCCGGGCGCCCATCCAGGCAAGCCGTTTGGCGGACCCCGCGGTCGCGCTGGATCAGCTCCTGGCGGACGACTGACGGGCCACCGTGGCGGCCGTCTGGATGGTCGATTCGTGGCCCGCCATCCCTGCCTGGCTGGCACGCTGATAGGCGCCCGGGAGCGCTGCCAGCAGGGCATCGACGTCGGCCTCCGTGGATGGGTGGCCCAGCGAGAAGCGCTGCGCACCCCGCGCCGTCGCCTCGTCCAGCCCCATGGCCAGCAGGACGTGCGAGGGCCGCGGAACACCGGCGGTGCAGGCGGAACCCGTGGACGATTCCACCCCGGCAAGGTCCAGCAGGAACAGCAGGGAATCGCCCTCGCAGCCCGGAAAGGTGAAGTGCGCGTTACCGGGCAGGCGGCCAACCCCGGGCGCGCCGCGGAGGACCGCCTGCGGGACGCATTCCTGCACACCGGCGATCAGCCTGTCCCTTAGCCCTGTTATGCGGGCTGACTCCCCCGGCAGGTCCTTCGTCACGGCTTCGGCCGCCGCGGCGAAGGCGGCAATCGATGCCGTGTCCAGGGTTCCGGACCTTACGTCGCGTTCCTGGCCTCCGCCGTGCTGCACCGGTGTCAGCTTCACAGACCGGCCCAGCAGCAGGGCACCCACACCCACCGGGCCGCCGATCTTGTGGCCGGAGATGGACATGGCATCCAGTCCGCTCGCCCGGAAGTCCACGGGAACGGACCCAAAGGCCTGGACGGCGTCTGAATGCACGGGAACGCCGACAGCATGGGCAGCCTCAACCACTTCCCGCACGGGCTGGATGGTGCCGACCTCATTATTGGCCCACATCACCGACACTAGGGCGATGGACTCCGGGTTCCGGCCAAGCTCGGACCGCAGCGCCGCCAGGTCCACGACGCCGCTGGAATCGACGGGCAGCCAGGAAACGTCCGCCTGCTCGTGCCGTTCCAGCCATTCAACGGTGTCCAGCACAGCGTGATGTTCGACGGCGGAGCAGAGGATCCGGGTGCGTGCCGGGTTTTCGGCGCGGCGGGCCCAGTACAGTCCTTTCACAGCCAGGTTGTCTGCCTCCGTGCCGCCCGAGGTGAAAATGACCTCTGACGGGTGGGCACCGGCAGCGGCGGCAATTGCCTCGCGGGCGTCCTCCACGGATCGTCGGGCGCGGCGCCCTGAGCCGTGCAGCGATGACGGGTTTCCGGTCCTGGCGAGCTCGCGGGTGAGTGCCGCCAGAGCCTCGGCGGCGATGGGCGTGGTGGCGGCATGATCGAGGTAAACGGACACAAGCCAATTCTAGCCGCGGCCACACAGCGGGTTCCGGCGCCGGTGTAGATTCAAGCGGTGAAAGCCTCGATTTACCTGGTGCTGGCCACCCTGTTCTGGTCCGGCAACTTTGTGGTTGGGCAGGCAGCCGTGAACACCATGACCCCGCTGGAACTCACGTTCTGGAGATGGGCGCTCGCTGCCCTGCCGCTCGTGGCGCTGGCGCACTTCGTAGAACGTCCGGACTGGCGTGCAGTCCTGGACCGCTGGCGCGTGCTGCTGCTCCTGAGCATGCTTGGCATGGGGGGCTACACCCTGCTCCTCTACACCGCCCTCCAACACACCTCGGCGCTGAACGCTTCACTGATCACTGCTGCCAATCCGGCGCTCATCGTGGTGATGGCGATCTTCTTCCTCGGTGAAAAGCCCGGCGCGCATGGCTGGCTGGGCATTGCCCTGGGTCTGGCCGGCGTCCTCCTGGTCCTGACACGCGGCGAGCTGCACCGCGCCTTCAGCATCACCTTCAATGCGGGCGAACTGCTGATGATCGGCGCGATTGTGGTGTGGGGCTTCTACACCATCGTTGCCCGCAGGCTGGGGCTTCCCGCAATTGCCGCCACGGCGGTGCAGGTGGTGATGGCCACTGCCATCCTCGCTCCGTTCGCCTTCGGCACGGGCGCGGAGTTCCCTGCGACGGCTGCAGAAGGATGGTCGCTCGCGTACATCGCCGTGTTCCCGTCCTTGGGGGCGTACCTTTTCTGGAACCTCGCGCTCAAGACAACGGCACCGGCCACGGCCGGAAACTACCTGAACCTCATGGTCGTCTTCACCGCGGCCATCACCGTCGTCATGGGGATTCCGGTCACCCTGCCCCAGGTCATCGGCGGCCTGCTGGTCATAGCGGGTGTCCTGATGGCCAGCCGGCCCAAAAAGCCGCAGGAAGTCAGGGCGGCGTAACCCTGGCGCAGCACTCACCAGGGACGTTGTTGCCCGCTATGCGGCCTTCCGCCAGGCCGCAGCCGGCAGCGGCGCCGCTCAGGAAGGCCCCGTTCATGGCGCAGACCACTTCCGAGTGGCTGTTCGCGAGCCGGTGGAACGGGCAGTTGCGGAGTGTGTATCCGCCGGCGCTGTCGGGCTCCGGCACATAGCCTTCCGCCGAGAGGAATTCCTCGAGGCTCCCGCTCCCTTCCGCCATTGCCAGGCCCTTAGCGTAGGAAGTGGCCAGGAGTGCGTCCCGGACGGGCTCTCCGGCGGCACTGGACTGTTCGATGGCCGTTGCCATCAGTTCGCCGGCGAGATCGTAGTTGCGGTCCGGCACGGAGGCGCCCACTTCGGGCTGCGCCGTCCGGTACATTTTCGCCGGCCGCCCCGAGCCGGGCCCGGCCTTGCCGCCGAGCTTGCGGAACTCAACGGTGAGGACGCCGTCCTGGACCATCCTGTCCAGATGGAACGACGCCGTGCTTCGCGGGATTCCAAGCGCGCCGGCAGCATCATCGCGCCCCACCGGGCGGGGCGATGAGGAGACGAAGCCGAACAGGTTCCGGCGGTTCTCATCGCCTAGGGAAGCCACGGCTGCGATCCGGCGGGCCCAGGGAAGTCTGCGCATGGAACACCCTAACTCTAAAAACAAGATTCATTGCTTAATTGCGAAATGCTTTCTAAAATTATGATACCTACTTTTAGAAGGAGTCCGTCATGAAATCCACCTCGGTCCTGAGTTCGCCCGGCCGCACGCTTGCTGGTGACCCGGGCCGCCAGGCCTTCCTGTTGCTGCGCACGGTCTTTACGGTCGCGCCGATCATTTTTGGCCTCGACAAGTTCACCAACCTGCTCGCCGACTGGACCACCTATTTGGCCCCGGTCGCAACGTCAGTGGTTCCGCTCCCGGCCCAGACCATCATGTACATCGTGGGCGTTGTGGAAGTGATCGCCGGCATCGCGGTGGCAGTCCGGCCGCGCTTCGGATCGATGCTGGTGGCCGTATGGCTGCTGGGCATCATCATCAACCTGCTGCTGCTGGGCAGTTTCTTCGACATCGCCCTTCGCGATTTTGGCCTGCTCGTGGGTGCGCTGGCCCTCAACCGCCTGTCACCGCGGAATTCCCGCCAGCCAAAATAGCGCGGTCGGTTCAGTTCGTCGGCGGAACAACAACCAGCCGCTCCGACACGTCCGCCCGGGCCGCGGCGAGCGCGGCCCGGTCCGGGCACGAGAGCGAAATGTAAATGGACGAACGCGCCTTGCCAAAGACCCTCGCCAGGACTGCGACCGACTTTGCGCCGGGCGCGGATCTGCTTTCGAAGGCCAGAACCTCGGCCTTGGGCCCCGGCTTGTCCGGTTCACCGCCCCAGCGCAGGGTGTCGGTTTTCAGGTAGCTGGGGAGGATCGTGGGATCCAGATATTTGAACAGCTCGACGGTGGAGGCCATGTCATCTCCGGGAACGGCAAGCGACCCCTGGTTGGAACGCACGCGGGCCGACACCACGCAGCCGTCGGCTTTGAGGTAACGGTTTTCCCCCGCCACGTTCTCCTTGACCGGCTTCCATCCCGGCGCCTCGCGGAGTCCGTCGGAGAGGCCGACGGCGGTCCCCGCGGCCAACGAGTCACCTGCGGTGAAGGGAAGGTCCTTGGCCGCTACTGCTGCCGCATCGTGGCCCGGAGTGATGGTGGGCGTTGCCAGCGTCGGGGTGGTCTGAATATCACGCGGGGCAGCCGGATCCGGGACGCCCACGCTGCATCCGGCCGAGCCGGCAACCGCCAGCGCCAGGGTGAGGGGCAGGGCCATCCGCCGCCGCACCGCGAAAACGGGTTGCCTTCGGTTTGCAGCGGGTCTTCTGCCAAGCGCTGTCACATTGCCCCCACATACCTTCTGCCGGCGGCACTCCCCCGGCCGGTCCTCCGCAAGAGTCTAGACGCTCAGCACGCCGCGCAGTGACATCAGGCATCTAAGCCAGCACCCGGATGGCGCCGGGCACCACCTCAACTGTCAGCGGCAGCGGCCCGACCCGTTCGCCGTCGGCATTAACAACAACGTTCGCGGCAGCGACGTCCACACGGCGCACCTGCCGGATATGCACCGCGCGGTGCCCGGTGTGGCGGCCGGAAAAGACCTTGGGGAAGACGGCCAGGAACTGTACGCGGGACAGTGGTTCGACGATGAACAGATCCAGGAATCCGTCGTCGAGCAGCGCGTCCGGGGTCACCTTCATGCCGCCGGCGATGGACTGCCCGTTCGCCACCGAAATGAGCATGGCCCCCTGCCGCCAGGTGTCGCCGTCGGCCGTTACCGTGTAATCGATGGCCCTGAACGTGGCGAGTTCACGGAGCATGGCAAGGTTGTACCTGCCCTTGCCGCGCGGCCAGCGCCAGGCGTTGGCGCGTTCGTTCACGGCGGCATCGAATCCGGCGGATACCACTCCGGCAAACCAGCGGGTTGTGCCGTTACCCGTGATGCGGCCCGCATCGATAAGGCGCCCGCCCGCCTTCAATGCCACCCATATCCGTTCGCAGGCGGCACGTGCATCCTTCAAGGGAAGGCCCAGCGCGCGGGCCATGTCGTTGCCCGTTCCGCTGCGAACAATGCCCAGCGGAACGCTTCCGTAAGGGGCACCTGGCCCGGCGAGTGCGTTGATGCCCAGATGGACCATGCCGTCACCGCCCACAACAACCAGAGAAGCCCGGGGGTTGATAGCAACGGCGATGATCATGCGCTGAATTATGCCAGCGGCAGGGAACCAGGACCGCGGGCACCGACGTTGAGTCTTCAGACGGTTAAACTGGGCGGACCGGACTGCCTGAGTGGACTGGAATCAACAAGAAAAAGGATCAGCTTGACCCAGGGCAGCAGCTCCCATTACCAGGTTCTTCGCCTTCCCGTGACGGCGACCGACAAAGAGATCAAGGTGGCCTACCGCAAGGCTGCCCGGCGGGCGCACCCCGACCACGGCGGAGACGCCGCCGTCTTCCGGCAGGTGACGCTGGCTTATGAGACCTTGATCGATCCAAAGCGTCGGGCAGCCTATGACCGCTCGTATGCGCACGGGTCCACGGGAGCGCCAACCTCTGAAAGCGCACATTTCGATGCGCCCGCAGCCGGGAGCCGCGCCTCGGCAACCGTCCACCGGACCAACACCCCGCGGAACACGGCTGGCGACCCGCCGGTGTACGTTCCGCCGTTCGATCACCCCGAGTCCGGCAGCGTCCCGCTGATTCCGGAGGAACTGGCCAGCCGCCAGGTCCATGGAATGCCGCGGAAACGCGGAATCTTCGGGGCGGAAGCCCGCATCCAGCGGGAGATGCGGACAGTCCAGCTGATCAGCCGGCAGGTCCTCCCGGCCATCCCCGCGGCCCGGCTGGTCAACGGGCTGCAGTCGCCCGCAGACAACAGCCATATCGACCACGCGTTGCTGTCCGGCTACCGGCTGGCGCTGATTGGATCCATGCTGTTGCCCAAGGGTGCCTACGCCTGGAACGGAAGCACGCTGACGCACGGAGGCCGGTCCATTGCGCCGCCGCAGCTGGCGCACATCGTGCGGCGCATGCAGGACATCTTCCCGGAACTCAACGTGACGGGCTGGACCGTCATCCATAGCCCTGATGGCAATCTCCATGAACCGGTAATCGACCACCACCGCCGCTCACCCCGCGGGGACGAAACCGTCCAGGTGGTGAACGGAGCCGGGCTGGTCCGCGGTCTCAAGGAATTCCTGAGCTCCGGGCCTGCGCCCAATACGGTGAACGTCCCGGCCCTGGCAAGACTGCTCCGCGGAATGCACTGACGGGCCGGCCGTGCGCAGGAGTGCACCGGCCTTGGCTAGGATGGGACGGTGTTCCGCATCCTCTTCCACACCCCTGAAATTCCCGGCAATACAGGCAACGCCATCCGGCTCGCTGCCATCACCGGCGCCGAACTGCATCTGGTGGAGCCATTGGGCTTTGATTTTTCCGACGCCAAGCTCCGCCGTGCAGGGCTGGACTACCACGACCTCGCCGTGGTGACGGTGCACAAGAGCATCGAGGCTGCCTGGGAGGCCCTGCAGCCCGAGCGCGTATATGCCTTCACGTCCGACGGCGAAATTTCCTACGCGGACATCAGCTACCTCCCCGGCGACGTCCTCCTCTTCGGCCCGGAATCTGTCGGACTTCCCGAGGATCTCAAGCATGACCCGCATGTGACGTCCCGCGTGCGGCTGCCAATGCTGCCGTCCCTGCGGTCCCTGAATCTTGCCAACGCTGCCTCCATCGCGGTTTTTGAAGCCTGGCGCCAGAACGGCTTTACCGGCGCCAAAATCTAGGGGCCGACACGCCCGAAGGCTTCCCGGGTGACCCGGACCGGGGCGCAATTAATGGACTTTCCCGCCCATCCGTCCCGCTATGCATTCCGAACTACCTGTAGAGGCTAATCCGGGCCCCCACAGGATCGCGAGGAGCGGCAGGTGACCACATTGCACGTCCGCAGGTTCCCCGCGAGGGAAGTCGCCGCGCACAGTGAGCCTCCCAGCGGCGCCGATTCCAATGGATCATCCCCCGCCGACTTATGCTTGAGAGTGATGGAAACCCCCAACGCCCCAAACCCAGAGGCTACCGCGTCCCCTGGCACCGCCGCCGACGTGAACCGGCGGCTCGGTGACCTGCTGGCACAAATCGCCACCGGGGACCAGGGTGCCTTCGCGGAGTTTTACGAACTGACTTCCCGGCGTGTCTTCGGAATGGCCCGACGCGTCCTGATCGACCCCGAGCTCAGCGAGGACGCCACCCAGGAAGTCTTTCTCCAGGTCTGGCAGAACGCGGCGAAGTTCAATCCGGAGGCTGGCAGCCCGCTGGCATGGCTCATGACCATTTCGCACCGGCGGGCAGTGGACAAGGTCCGCTCCTCGCAGTCATCAAACGACCGCGAGGCGAAATACGGCGCGAGCAGCCAGGAAATCGACCATGACTCCGTCTCGGACGAGGTCGGGAGCAGGCTGGAAGCCGAGGCCGTCGTCAGATGTCTGGACACGCTCACCGAGACGCAGCAGCAATCCGTCCGGCTGGCATACTACGGCGGGCTAACGTACCGCGAAGTCGCGGAGAAACTGGACGCCGCCGTGCCCACCATCAAGTCCCGCATCCGCGATGGACTGATCCGCTTGAAGACCTGTCTGGGGGTGAGTTGAGATGACCGACATGAACCAGCCGAACAACAGCTCCGCCGGAATGTTTGCCCACGATATCGCCACGGACCTGGCCTCCGGCCGGGCAGTGGAGCTGGCCGAACTGTATGCCCTGGACGCCGTGGGCCCCGCAGAGCGGGCAGCCATTGAGGAATACATCTCGGCCGCGCCCGGGCCGGAACGGAACGCGTTTGATGAACGCGTCCGCCGGGCACGGGAAACGCTGGCCGCCACCTTTACTGCGGAGGAGGAACCGCCCGCAGAGCTGTTCGACCGCATACTGGCCCAGCTGCCTGCGCAGCTTCCGGCCCAACCGGAAACGGCACAGCCGCGGACGGTTCCCGCTCCCGCTCCTGCCAGCCACGAGCGTCCCCTTGAATTGGGTAGGACTCCGGCGACCGATGAACTCGGTGCTGCCCGTCAGCGCCGTGAAGAACGACGCCGGGCACCCGGGCTCCGCAACTGGCTGGTGGCCGTGGCCGCCGCGGCTGTTATCGCGCTGGGCGGCGTGGGAGTCGGCGCCTATGTGGCCAACCAGAACGATCCGCTCAACCAGGTCCTCCAGGCCCAGGATGTCCGGCAGGCAACCGTTGAAGTGAGCGGCGGCGGTACGGCCACTGTCTCCATTTCCTCGTCCAAGGACGCTGTTGTGGTCAAGATGAACGGTGTCCCGGCCCCTCCCGCCGGCAAGGTGTACCAGATGTGGCTCATCCCCAAGGACGGTTCCGCTCCGGTTTCGCAGGGGCTCATGGATGCCGAAGCACTGTCCAAACCAGCTGTGGTTAAGGGCATTGGTTCGGCGGCGGCGCTGGGCATCACCGTTGAACCGGTGGGGGGCTCCGCTTCACCCACACTGCCGACAGTGGCCGCTGCCCCTCTGGGAGCGTAGCGGGGCCGCATGAATGCGGGCGACCCTCCGGCTGTCTTCTACGACAAAAGCCGCACAGGCCTGGCTCCCCACCTTTTCGAGGGGAGCCAGGCCTGTGCGGCTGCTCGGCTCACGCGAGCCGTCCTAAGGAAATTGCGCCGCTATATTATCAGCGACAGCAGCATCACGAAGCCGAAACCAACCACCGAGATCAGCGTCTCCATAACTGACCACGTCTTGAACGTCTGCCCAACGGTCAGACCGAAGAGCTCCTTGACCAGCCAGAAGCCGGCGTCGTTGACGTGGGAGAGGAAAAGCGAGCCCGCGCCAATGGCGAGCGCCAGCAGGGCCGCGTGGGTCGGGGTTAGCGAACTTGCCAGCGGAGCCACGATCCCGGCTGCCGTCACCGTCGCGACGGTGGCGGAGCCGGTGGCCAGCCGCAGCGCAACGGCCACGATGAAGCCCAGCACCAGGACCGACATGTTGGTTCCTTCGGCCCACTTCTTGACGGCGTCGCCGACGCCAGCCCCGATCAGGGTCTGCTTGAAGCCGCCACCGGCTCCCACGATCAGCAGGATTGCCGCGATGGGGCCAAGGCTGGCGCCGATCTTATGCGTAATCCTGGTGCCGGTGAACCCCACGGCGTACCCGAAGGTGACGATCGCCAGCAGCACGGCCAGGGTCATGGCAACAAGAGGCTGGCCAACGAAGTCAAAGAAGATCCGGACCGACGGTGCAGTCTTCGGGTCCGGCCAGATGATGTCCACCACGGCCTTGAGCAGCATCAGCACCGCCGGGAAGATGATGGTCAGCAGGGTGACGAGGAACGTGGGCTGGCGCTTGACGCCTTCCATGTCCGCACCGTGCTGGGTGTCGATGCCGCCGGCCACGGCGGGCGCACCCACCGGAACCCATTTGGCAGCCAGACGCGAGAACAGCGGCCCGCAGATGATGACCGTGGGGATGGCAACGAGGATGCCCAGCGCCAGGGTGGTGCCGAGCTCGGCCTTGACCGCGCTGATGGCAATCAGTGGTCCGGGGTGCGGCGGCACCAGTCCGTGCAGCACAGAGAGGCCGGCCAGGGCAGGAATGGCGATGCGCATCAGCGGCATCTTGGAACGCTGTGTGACGAGAACAATCACCGGCAGCAGCAGCACCAGTCCGATTTCGAAGAACATCGGCAGCCCGATGATCACCGCCACCAGCGTGACCGACCAGACCACCTTGTTGCCACTGGCCTTCTCCAGCAGGGTGTCCACCACGCGGTTGGCACCGCCGGAGTCTGCCAGAAGCTTGCCGAGCATCGCACCGAGGGCGATCAGCAGGCCGACCTCCTTCAGGACGCCGCCCACTCCGTCTTCGAAGTTGGTGATGACCTTGGCCAGTTCAACGCCGGACGCCAGGCCCACGAACGCGGAGCCGAGGACGAGCGCCAAGAAGGGGTGCAGCTTGAGTTTGGCGATCAGCACCACGATGAGTGCGATGCCGATTGCCGCAACCACCAAAAGCTGGGTGTCGTGGCCGGTCCAGCCCTCGACGGCAGCAGGCAGCTGCGTTGCTATCTGAGAATTCAATGTGTGTTCCTAAGTGCGGATAGCGGTATTCACGGCGTAGCGGCGTCTGCCGCTACCAAATGGAGCCGGTTGATTATTTCCTGGGCCTCTTCCGACGGCAGGGCCGAGACGCACAGGGAGATGAAGTTTTCGTCGTCGGTGGGCGCTTCCAATGCATCGAACTGCGATTCGAGCAGGGCCGGCGGCATGAAATGCCCGTGACGCGACGCCAAGCGGTCCGAGATCTTGTCCTTGCTTCCCTGCAGGAAGACAAACACCACGCCCTCGCCGCGGAGGACATCGCGGTACACCTTCTTCAGTGCAGAGCAGGTGATCACACCCGGCGTTCCGTCCTGGGTGTGAGCCCGAATCCATTCCGCTATGGTTTCGAGCCACGGCCACCTGTCCTCATCGGTCAGCGGCTCACCGGCCTGCATCTTGGCGACGTTCGACGCCGGGTGCAGGTCGTCGCCTTCCGCCATGTCCCATCCGAGTTTGCCGGCCACGAGGCCGGCCACAGTTGATTTTCCGGATCCTGAGACGCCCATGATCACCAGTACCGGTTGCTGCGCAGTCTTCGCCATCAAAGTCTGCCTTCCTGAATAAATATGATTTAAACAGAGGCCAGCTTATGACATGGGTTACACGCGGGCAACCCTAGAACCCGGCGATGGTCCCGGAACCGTTGATTGTGACGACATGAAACGCCTCGGCACTGCGCCCGTCGGCCAGCCCCGCCCGCGATCCGGTCGCCAGCATGAGGGCACGGACTGTGCGGTCCATGGCGTCCAGGTCCGGGTGCTGGCTGGCGTGCACATGGATGGCCGCCAGCTTTTCTCCCACATGCCCCGTGACGTCCACAAAATGGTTTTCCCGCTCCTCAGGACCGGCAAACAGCCATAGCCAGGGCAGCTTGTAGGCTTCAAGGCCCGCCTCGGCCAGGTCCGGATAGGCGAAGGGGTTTTCCAGGGCCGGGTAGACCGCCCGCGTGACGGCCTCGCCCACGGCGAGGTGGTCCGGGTGGCTCTTCTGGATGCGGTTCCAGTTACGCTCGGGATGCATGGAAAGCACGACGTCGGGACGGATCTCCCGGATCAGCTTCACCACTCCCCTCATCACCTCGTGCGTCGGCTCCAGGTAGCCGTCCCGCTCATGGAGATAGTGGATATCGGTGACCCCGACCAGCGCGGCGGCGCGGCGCTGTTCCTCCGCCCGCATCGCCACGATCTCGTCGCGCTGCCCCGGGTCGAAGCCGCCGGCGTCGCCATCGGTCATGATGCAGTAGCTGACTTCAACCCCTGCCGAGGTCCAGGCAGCGATCGTTCCGGCGGCGCCGAAGTCGATATCGTCCGGATGGGCGGTAAAACAAAGGACCCGCTCAACCCGGTGGTGGTCCGGGTTGAACGGGCTCTGCGCCGCAGCGTTGGTACTCAACTAATCAGCCTTTGCGTTTCTTGATCTCTTCGGTCGCCTGCGGAAGGACCTGGAAGAGGTCTCCGATAATGCCAAAGTCGGCGATCTCGAAGACCGGCGATTCGGCATCCTTGTTGACGGCAACAATGACCTTGGCGGTCTGCATGCCGGCTTTCTGCTGGATGGCGCCGGAGATGCCGGCCGAAATGTACAGCTGCGGGGAAACCGTCTTGCCGGTCTGGCCCACCTGCGCATCGTGGCCGATCCAGCCGGCGTCGGTCGCGGCGCGGGACGCACCGACGGCGGCACCGAGGGCGTCGGCGAGTTCCTCCACGGGACCGAAGTCGCCGTCGACGCCGCGGCCGCCTGCCACGACAATCCGGGCCTCGGTGAGGTCCGGACGGCCGCTGGCGGGCTTGTCCTTGCGGCCTATAATGCGGGCAGCGCCGGCTGAGGCGGATTCGGGAACCTCAACAGTGAGGACCTCCGGGCTCGCTGCCGCAGCCGCGGGCTCCGGTGTGACGCTGTTCGGCTTGACCGTCAGCACGGAGACCGCTGTAGTGGCCTTGGCCGTGGTGGTGTAGGAGCCCGCGAGCACCGACTTGTGGGCCGTGCCATCCGGGTCCACCGCCACGACGTCGGTGATGACGCCCGCGCCGAGCTTGATGCCCAGGCGGGCTGCGATCTCCTTGCCGTCGAACGAATTCTCGAGAAGCACTGTCGTGGCACCAGAGGCCGCGACTGCCCCGGCAAGGTAGGCGGCCTTAGGGCCGACAAGGTACGCGTCCAAGTCGTCGGACGACGGCCGGAAGATGGTGGTGGCGCCGTTGGCACCGAAGGCGCCGGCGACGTCGTCGTTCAGCGGGCCGTTGACGGCGACGGCCGTGTCACCGAGCGAACGGGCGATCGTCAGCAATTCCAGGCTGCTCTTTTTGAGGGCCTGGCCGGGGTTGTCAATGAATACAAGTACTTTTGCCATGTCTGGAATCCTCTTAGAGCAGCTTCTGGGCGGCCAGGAACTCGACCAGCTTGATGCCGGCGTCGCCTTCGTCGGTGATGATGGTGCCGGCGGTGCGCGGCGGGCGGGCGGCGGCCGTCTGCACTTCGGTCCAGGAACCGGACTTGCCCACCTGTGCGGGGTCAACGCCGATCTCCGCGAGCGTGAGGGTGGTGATGCTCTTGCGCTTTGCCGCGATGATTCCCTTGAAGTTGGGGAAGCGCGGCTCGTTGATCTGGTCGGTGACGGACACGACGGCCGGCAGCGTTGCCTCGATCGTGTCGTAGTGCGTGTCACTGTCGCGGCGGGCAATGACGCGGCCGCCGTCCACTTCCAGCTCGGAGGCGAACGTGACCTGCGGAAGGTCCAGCCGCTCGGCCAGCTGCGCAGGCACGAGGGAGGTCTCGCCATCGGTGGACGCCATGCCGGTGAGGACCAGGTCCACGGGGCTGTCCGCGCCAAGGTGGCGGACCGCTGCTGCCAGCGCAAAGGACGTCGCGGCCGCATCAGAACCGGCCAGCGCGTCGTCGCGGAGGTGGACGCCTTCGGTGGCGCCGATCTGGAGGGACTTCTTGATGGCGTTGACGGCGCCGGCGGGGCCCATGCTCAAGGCGATGACCTGGTTGCCGGCCTTTGCTCCGCCGCGGGCCTCTATCAGCTGCAGGGCAGCCTCCAGGGCGTATTCGTCCAGCTCGGACAGGATGCTATCGGCGCGGTCCGTGGTGTTGTCCTCGCCGCTGAGGTGACGGTCCAATTGCGCGTCCGGTACATGTTTGACCAGAACGATGATCTTCAATGTCTCTTCCACTTTCTGTACAGCAGCCTTCCATGCTTGTGGATAGCCAGCCGGGTGAGGTTATGGCCGCGGATCTCCCCCGGGGTGCGGGTAGAACCAAGCTAACCATATAGCGGGGCGGCGGTGCCGTCCCGTTAACGCCTGTGTCAGGCAGGGCGGAGGCTGCCGCTTGCACACAGCTGAGGCGGGGGCACCGTACCGGTGTCCCCGCCTCAGCCCTGCCGTCAATGCTTGCTTGTACCCTTGCCGGAATTGATCCCGGCGCCTACTGCTCGGCTGCCGCCCCGAGCGTCACATCCACTTGCTGTTCCTTGCCGCCACGCAGGATCGTGACTTTCACGGAGGCTCCTGCCGGCTGCTCCCGAACCGCTGCAGTCAGCTGGTTGGGATCGCTGATGGCAAGGTCGTTGAACTTCGTGACGACGTCGCCCACCTTGAGGCCGGCCTTGGCGGCAGCGGAACCGGACTCGACGGTAGCCACTTCGGCACCCACCGAGAACGACGAGTTTGAAGACGTGGACGACTTCGGCTTGACGCTGACTCCAAACTGGCCGTGCGTTGCCTTTCCGGTGTCAATGATCTCCTGGGCCACGCGCTTGGCGAGGTTGATGGGGACGCTGAAACCGACGCCGATGTTGCCGCTGGTGCTGGATTCACCGCCGGCTGAAGCGATGGCCACGTTGACACCAATGACCTCACCCTTGCTGTTGACCAGCGCACCGCCTGAGTTGCCGGGGTTGATGGCTGCATCGGTCTGGATCACGTTGAGCGAGATGGATCCCTGGTTCGAGGTGCTCTGGCTCTGGCCGCCGTCCGGCGGTGCGAACTGGAAGCCGCCTTCGCCGTCGCCTTGGGAGTCATCCGCGCCTTCCTTCGGCGCTGCCGATGAGGCAACGCTGATGGTCCGGTTCAGCGTGGAGACAATGCCGTCGGTGACTGTTCCCGTCAGGCCCAGCGGTGACCCGATGGCGATGGCGGTGTCCCCCACGTTGAGCTTGCCGGAGTCACCAAGCGTTGCCGGCGTCAGCCCGGAAGGATTGTCCACCTTGATGACTGCCAGGTCGCTGAGGGGGTCGGTGCCAACGATTTTTGCGGTGAGCACCCTGCCGTCGCTGGTCCGGACTTCGATGGCGGCGTTGGCCGATTTTCCGTCCAGGGTCACGACGTGCGTGTTGGTCAGGATGTGGCCATCGTCGTCGAGGATGATTCCCGATCCGGTGCCGCCGTCGCTTCCGCTGGTCGCTTTGATGGTCACCACACTCGGTGACGCCTTCAGCGAGGCTGCGGTGATGACATTTACGTCGTCCTTGTTGTTGACGATCACAGTGCCCGGCTGGCTGCCGGTGCTGCTGATGGCTGAGGCGGAGCCGTTGTTCAGGAAGGCATCGCTGGCAGCCACTACTCCGCCGCCCACGAGGCCAGCAGCCAGGATGCTGGCCACCAGGGTTCCCACACCGAAGGCGGCTTTGCGCTTGGGCGTGCTGGCGGGGTCGGAGGCGTACATGCTGCCCTGCTGATGCTGGCTGCCCTGGCCGGCGTAGGAGCCGCCGCCCGGGTACTGTCCATTGTGCTGGCCGTATCCGTGCTGGGCGGCAGGTCCGGCCTGCTGGCCGTAGAACGGCTGGTGGGGGGGATAGACGGGCCGCGGAGCGCCGTCGGCTTCCGGACGCGGCTGTCCCTCGCTGGCGTGCGCCGAACCGGGCTGCGGCTGGTCAATCCGGATGGTCGGGTTATCCTGGGCTGAGTCCCCGGCTGGCTGCGCCGCTGACTGGGGCTCCCGATGCCCCGCATCCAGCGGCTGCGTGTCCGCCTGAGGAGGCTGTGCCGGCCAGCCTTCCCGAGGCTTTTCCGGATCCCTTTTCTCAGGCGATGCACCCTGTGCTGGGTTCTCAGTCATTAGACTTCCTTTCATCCTTGTCTGCCTTTAACTATGGACCCTCTGACTGAAGCTAAAGCGGACGTTGGCTGGGAGGTTCCTGAACGCCGTGGGAATCCCCTTTTCGAGGGCCCGATTCACGGCTGTAGCGCTTTTCGCTGGTGGCATATTCGCCGTTGTGGACGGGCAATTAGGTGCACCATAGAATCAAATGGAATTGCCACAGCGACCTGCGGCTTTACACATGCGTGGGGGCGCTGCTGCATTCTGTGACGACTGGCTCGGCCCGAATCAGTCGCAGAAGTGCTGAAGGGTTGCACATGCGGTCTAAGTTCAAACGTCTCCTCGCCGTGATCGGCCTTGCCGGGTTGTTGGCGGTTCCCGCCACTGCCGCCTGGGCCGAAGACCCGGTGACCATCCCGTCCGGCCAAAACATTGTGGATAACGCCAATGTGCTGGGCGGCCGCAAGGCCGAAGTCCAGGAAGCAATCCAAAAGCTTCTCAAGGACGACAAGTACAACCTGTATGTGGTCACGGTAAAAAAGTTCGAAAACCCCACGGATCCCAAGGCATGGGCCCAAGAAGTGGCGAAGAGCAAGGGCATGGGTAAGGCCGACGTAATACTGGCGATGTCGGACGAGGGTAAGTACTACTTCGCGCCGAGTTCAACGAGTTCCATTGCCTCCAAAACGAGCAACATCTCTCAGAACGCCTTGGCGACGAACCTGGGCGCAGGGAAGCGCGATTTCGCCCAGGCTGCCATCGACACAGCATCGGCTGTCGGTGACGCCGCCGGCGGAGGCAGCGGTACCGTTTCCTCCGGTGACGGCGCAGGTGCTGCCGTCCTGGTGGGTGCAGGCGTCGTGGCCGCGGGCGGTGCGGGCGCTTACCTCTACTTCCGGAACCGCCGGAAGAAGGCGGCCATCGCCTCCAGCGCCAGCTACGGACCGCAGGGCGCAGAGCTGGACCCGCTGGCTTCGCTGAGTGTGGACGACCTGCGTAAGAAGAGCGGCTCGCTGCTTATTGAGGCCGATAACGCCATCAACTCGAGCGAGCAGGAACTCGGCTTCGCCCAGGCACAATACGGCGATGCCGCCGTCGGGAACTTCACGAAGGCCCTGCAGGAAGCCAAGGGCCACATGTCCGAGTCCTTCAAACTCCAGCAGCAGCTTGACGACCACATCCCTGACACCGAGGAACAACAGCGGAGCTGGCTTGGCGAGATCATCCGCCGTTCGGAAGCTGCCCTTGCCTCGCTCCAGGAGCAAAAGGCCGACTTCGATTCGCTCCGCGAGCTCGAAAAGAACGCACCCCAGGCCTTGGCCGCGGTGAACACCGGCGCGCAGGAAGCTGACGCGCGGATCGCGACTGCGGAACAGACCCTCATGACTCTGCGGGCCAAGTACGCGGACAGCGCCCTGGTCCAGGTCTCGGACAACATCGGCCAGGCCAAGGAGCGGCTCGCCTTTGTGCAGAACGCCACTTCAACGGCCCAGGACAAGCTGGCATCCGGAGAAAGCAGCCTGGCTGCCGTAGCCGTCCGTGCCGCCGAAGAAAGCCTGCACCAGACCAAGGTGCTGATCGACGCCATTGCGAAGGTCTCCGGAAGCCTGGATGAGGCCCGCAACAGCCTCGAAGCGGCAGTGGTTGACACCGCCCAGGACCTTGCACAGGCCAAGGCCATCATCCAGTCCGGCGCCCATCCGGAGCTGGCAGGACCAGTGGCCGGCGTGGAAGCTGCCCTGGCGCAGGTGAAGACGGAGATCCAGGGCGGAAAGATCGATCCGATCGCCACCCTGGAGCGGGTTGAGACGGTCCATCAGGCGCTGGACCAGTCCCTGTCCGGAATCCGCGACCAGCAGGAACAGGCCCGCCGCGCACAGGCGTCGCTGCAGCAGACCATTATGTCGGCCCAGGCACAGATCAGTGCCACCTCCGACTACATCACCGCGCGGCGCGGCGGGGTTGGGACCGAGGCGCGGACCCGGCTGGCCGAAGCCCAGCGGAACCTGGACTATGCCTTGTCCATATCCCGCAATGATCCGGTCACGGCGCTCACGTACGCCCAGCAGGCCCACGCCCTCGCGGCACAGGCAGCGCAGCTTGCCCAGGGGGACGTGGACAGCTTCGGCTACGCAAACCAGGGCTATGGCCGCGGAGGCGGCGGCATGTTCGGCGGCGGTGGGGGCGGCGGCCTCGGCGGCGCCATCCTGGGCGGCATCCTCATCAACTCCATCCTGAACGGCGGCAGCGGCGGCGGCTGGGGCGGCGGCCACAGCGACGGCGGCGGCTGGGGCGGCGACGGCGGAGGTGGCGGCGGCGGCGACTTCGGCGGCGGCGACTTCGGCGGCGGCGATTTCGGCGGCGGCGACTCCGGCAGCTTCTAGCTGATCCAAAGACTCGCGGCGGCCGGTCCCCACCGGCTGCCGGGTAGAAGCGGTACATCAACTGTTCACTGAATTCAGTGGCGACCACTGAGCAGGACGAAAGGTAACACCATGAAGCAGTCCATTTTCGGCCGCATGGCGCAGCTCGCGAAGGCGAACATCAACTCCCTGCTGGACCAGGCCGAAGACCCGCAGAAGATGCTGGACCAGATGGTCCGGGACTACACCAACAACATTGCCGAAGCAGAGTCCGCAGTGGCGCAGACCATCGGTAACCTGCGGATGCTCCAGGACGACTACAACGAGGACATCAAGAATGCCCACGACTGGGGCAACAAGGCCCTGGCAGCGTCCCGCAAGGCTGACGAGTACCGGAGCAGCGGCGATGCAGTCGACGCCCAGAAGTTCGACAACCTGGCCAAGGTCGCCATTCAGCGCCAGATGGCTGCCGAGAGCGAGGCCAAGGCTGCCGAGCCGAGCATCGCTTCGCAGAGCGAGGTTGTGGACAAGCTCAAGTCCGGCCTGGACCAGATGAAGGGCAAGCTCAACGAGCTGACCAGCAAGCGCAACGAACTCGTGGCGCGCTCCAAGACCGCCGCTGCCCAGTCGCAGGTGCACGACGCGCTCAAGAGCATTGACTTCATGGACCCCACCAGTGAGGTTGGCCGGTTCGAAGAGAAGATCCGCCGCGAAGAGGCCAAGGTCCGCGGCCAGCAGGAGCTTGCTGCTTCCAGCCTGGACGCCCAGTTCAACCAGCTTGAAGACCTCGGCGAACAGACCGAGATCGAAGCGCGGCTCGCTGCCCTGAAGTCCGGCGGCGCGAAGCCTGCGATCGGATCGTCGGCCTACTCCTCGGCTGCCGCCTCCACCGTTGAAGAAGCTGACTTCGACAAGCTGTAGGCTGCCGCTCCGGTTCGTGATCCGGACGTAAAAGGCCGGGGTCCCGCGTGGGACCCCGGCCTTTTTGATGCCGGGCCGTCGGAGGAGGGCTATCGCACAGTGACAGCCGGCTCGCCGGCTGCAGTCAGCCCGGTCCCTGCGCTGCAGCTCCCGGAACGGACGGCGCCGTCGTTGTAGACCTGGCGCAGGCAGTTACGGAGGGCCAGCTGGCCCCAATAGTTGGGATGCAGGGATTCCTGGATGTAGTAGTCGCTGAAGGCGGTACTGACAGTCCGGACCTCGTTGATCCACTCGCTGATGTCCGCGGCGCCCGTGCTTCGCCAGTCCGCCAGGGCGGTGCTGTCCAGCTTCTGCGTCGTGGCCGCGCACAGTTCATGGCCACTGAACAGCGAGGCCACATCCAGGGTGTGGATGCCGTCCACGCCGGAAGCGGCGATTCCGGCCGAAATGGTGGCGTTGATGGCGGGGACGGCGGTTCCCGAAGCCCAGTCCAGGTCTGCGTTCCAGAAACCGCAACCGTAAGTGCTTTGCCGGCTGAATCCGCTCTCGGGATAGGAAACGTCGGCGCTCCGGGGCAGGGGTGAAACGTAGTTTTGTACCACCATGCTGTATTCACCGGGCGCGTATCCGGCGGCAGTCATGGCCTTGGCCAAATTCGCGAGCGAGGTGCCGATCCGTGATGCCACGGCTGCGCGGTTCGTGTCCGAAAAGTTCGTGGCCACCGTCGCCGAGTCCTTGCAGTAGCTCGGGGACCACCACGGGCTGGTCATGAACTTGGAAACACATGTGGCGATGATGCCCGCAAACCCGAGATCGTTGCCGCCGACCGACACCACAACCATCCTCACCCGGTTGGCCGACGCGAAGTTCTGCAGCGCCAGCGCCTGGCCCATGTTTCCGGCAGCGTCGCTGTAGAAGTCCAGCCCAGGTTTGAAGTGCCCGGATGAGTTCCACGACGTGGCCGTCTTGGCGCCGGAACAGGACAGATTGAGCGCCCGGGCCTGCCCGATCCCAATCTCAGCAGAGGAAGAACGGTGGCAGCCGACAGTGCTCTCCGACTGACCGGCGTCAAGATACGCGGCGTCGCCCAGCGCGTCAGTTTGAGGGGTCACTCGAATTGCCCGCCCAGCGCCCCGCCTCCCCCGAAATATAGGAATCCCCTACGCTGACCACCCACCCGTCACCGGGAGGAGGAGCCGCGTGCACAGCTGGGGCGGTCAGGGCGGAAACGGTGATTGCGACAGCCAGAGCGGCGAAGAGCACCCGCCTGGCCGGGTGCCTGGGGACCGCCATCCGGGGCTGTCCGGCCGGTGCAAGGAATAGCTTCATTGGTCATCCTTTTCCCTGTCCGCGGCAACATTGCGGCGAACAGGTTGCCGGCGCCCGGCCGCCTCCAACCGGATGCCGTCATCAACAGGAAAAGGACCTGATCCGAAGGGAACCGTCCGTGCGGAGAATCCGCGCAGCGGACGGCGTGGAGCGAGTCTACGGCGAAGTTACCGGCCAGTAAATAGCGCTGCCCGGCGTGTACCGTGGAAGCATGCCTTCCACCATCGTCTGGCTTCGTGATGACCTCCGCCTGGATGACAATCCGGCCCTGGCCGATGCGGCAGCCCTGGGCCACGCCATGACTGTCGTCTATGTCCTGGATGAGGAGTCAGCCGGCGTGCGCCCCTTGGGCGGCGCCGCCAAGTGGTGGCTCCACCATTCCCTTGCCTCTCTGGCCAGTGACCTGGAAGCCGTAGGCTCCCGGCTGGTGCTGCGACGTGGGAGCGCCGCCGGCATCATCTGGGAGCTGGCAGCCGAAACCGGGGCCACGCATCTCCGGTGGAACCGCAGGTACGGCGGACCCGAACGCACCATCGATGCAGGGGTGAAGGGCTGGGCCGCAGATCACGGCCTGGATGCCGCGAGCTTCCAGGCCAGCCTCATGTTCGAGCCGTGGACTGTGCGCACCGGAGCGGGCGGACCGTACAAGGTATTCACGCCCTTCTGGCGCGCCTGCCTTGAGAGCGGCGAGCCGCGCATGCCCGCCGACGCCCCGGACAGGCTTCCGGCTCCGGGCCGCGACACCCGCGGTGCGTTGCCGGGCAGCGATGACCTGGAGGCCTGGGGGCTGCTCCCCCGCACCCCCGACTGGAGCGCAGGCCTCGCGGCAGTGTGGACCCCCGGTGAATCAGGCGCGCACGCACGCCTGCAGGACTTTGTGGACGGGCCCGTCGAGGACTATGGGACCGGTCGCGACACACCAGGACTCGAGGGCACCAGCCGCCTCTCACCCCACCTTCGCTTCGGTGAGATCAGTCCCTTCCGCGTCTGGCAGGCGCTCCGTGAGCGGTTCCCACGCCAGGCGCCTGCCGACGTCGGGATCTTCCGGTCCGAACTGGGTTGGCGGGAGTTCTGCTGGCAGCTGCTGTACGAGAACCCGGCGCTGGCCACCCGCAACTACCGTCCCGACTTCGACCGCTTCGAGTGGCAAACGCCGTCGGACGCAGAGCTGGCGGCCTGGCAGCAGGGCCGGACAGGCTATCCGCTGGTGGACGCTGGAATGCGTCAGCTGTGGCAGACGGGCTGGATGCACAACCGTGTCCGGATGGCGGCCGCATCGTTCCTGGTGAAGAACCTGCTGGCTGACTGGAGGCTGGGGGAAGCCTGGTTCTGGGACACGCTGGTGGACGCCGACGCAGCCAGCAATCCGGCCAACTGGCAATGGGTGGCCGGATCGGGAGCGGACGCCTCCCCCTACTTCCGGATCTTCAACCCTGTGACGCAAAGCAAGAAGTTCGATGCAGCGGGCCGGTACCTGCGGGATTTCATCCCGGAACTCGCGGACCTGAGCGACAAAGAGATCCACGAACCGTGGAAGGCGCCGGAACTGGCCGTCGGCTATCCGGAGCCTGTGGTGGGCCTGCCGGAGTCGCGTGAGCGGGCCCTGGAGACCTACCAGAGGCTCAAGGACAGTTGACCGGTGGCCCGAACCGCGGCCCGGACTGCCACGTGCGTCAGCGGGCCGGTCAGCGGCTGCTGACCTTGCCCATCAGGGAGGCAACGGGGCTCAGGAAGAGCGGCCGGGCCAGGAACCACGCCGCGACCATCGCTGCGACCGATGCTGCGAAGATGCCGAAGCCCACCCAGCTGACGTCGTCGCTACCGCCGTACATGTGGTTGAGGTTCCGCAGCGCACCGGTGGCCAGGACCAGGAACACGTGGACGACGACGAACGCAACAAAGTAGATCATCACCGGGAAGTGCACGGCGCGGGCTGCCTCGATCGGGTAAGCCTTGTTCAGCGCCTTGGCGTTCTTGGGCCAGGCCGACGACATCCGCAGGCCTGTGATGAATGCCAGGGGCGCGGCGATGAAGACGGTGACGAAATAGGTCAGCAGCTGGAGGGCGTTGTAGTTGACCCAGCCGTTCTCCGTGGGCCAGTTCAGCGACGCGTACTGCAGCGCGGCCGAGAGCGCGTTGGGGAAGACATCCCAGCTGGTGGGCACGATCCGAACCCACTGGCCGGTGGCGAACAGCAGGATGGCGAACACAATGCCGTTGAGGATCCACAATACGTCCAGGACGAGGTGGAACCACAGTGCCAGGCTGATTTTCGTCGGCGCATTCCTGGTCCGGATCAGGCCTTTGTTGTTCCGCGTCCAGTAGGCAGCGGGGCGGGTCTGCGTGCGCACCTGCCAGCCGGAACGGATGATCAGCAGCAAGAAGAAGCCGTTGAGGAAATGCTGCCAGCCCAGCCACGCGGGGAAGCCGACGGGAGCACCCTCGGGAAGCTCTGAGTGACCCGGATAGTCCGCCACGAAGTCTTGCACTCCGGCAAGCCCTGTGGCCCACTTCGCGAGCAGCACTACGAGAAGCAGGGCGACGAGCACAGCCGGTACTGCCCAATACAGTTTGGGCCACTTGCTCTTCGCAGTTCCGGACTTCTTCTTGGTTGGTAGTGACATCGAACAGCATTCCTCTCGAGAATGATCGACCAGTGACGTAGGCGGGTCCACCCCCGGCCGGGCTGCACCGGCGGGAGCGGCGGCTGGGTGAAGTGCGCCTTAATAGCTTGAATCATGAACGGCGGAAGAGCGAACCCGTGTGCGGCGGCGGTCATGCCCCGCAACATAAAAATCCGTTCCCTTGGAGACGACGGCCTGCCAATGCGGTGATCGTCGTTGAACAGCCACGTGGCACGGTAGGACGTTGCCTCCGCGAATGAGAATACTAGGAAATGCTAGTAGTTGGGGCCTCTGACAAAGAAAGAGGCCCTGACCGGCTTATTTCCCGGTCAGGGCCTCTCATTGGTTGCGGGGACAGGATTTGAACCTGTGACCTCTGGGTTATGAGCCCAGCGAGCTACCGAACTGCTCCACCCCGCGTCGCAAGATCAACACTACCGCACTTTCGCGGCCGCCCTGACCACGGCGCCTTCCGGGGCGCCGGAAGGGCCGCTAGAGGGGCCGTCGGAAGGGCCGCCGGAGGGCCCGGTGACGGGTTCTGCTGCCGGACGCAAACCCGCCCAACCCACCGTCGGACCGACCGGAAGGGCCGCCGGACCGCCATCCGCCCGCCCGGGCGACCCCAAAAACGACAAAGCAAAAGGCCCGGAACTCTCTTTCGAGAATTCCGGGCCTTTCCTTCAGTTGCGGGGACAGGATTTGAACCTGTGACCTCTGGGTTATGAGCCCAGCGAGCTACCGAACTGCTCCACCCCGCGTCGCAAGAACAACATTACCCGCCAGTGAACTTCAGGCCAAATCGAGGGGACGTGATCTGTGTCTCTGCGGCGCCGGGACCGCCAAAACACCCGTGGACCGGCGGGCGCAGGCAGGTGCGGGCGTCCCGGTTGCTGCGGCAACGGCAAAGGCCGGCCTCCCCCGTCCTTGCGGAAGCAGAAGCCGGCCTGTGCGGGGCTGGGCGGGCTAGCGCCAGCCACGCTGCGTGATCAGTTGTTCGGAGTGGGCGACGGCGTCGCGGCAGCTGACGGGTCAGCCGTGGGCGCCGGGGTGGCTCCCTGCGTCGGTGTTGCGCTGTCGGCGCCGAGCTTGGCTTCGGCGTCGATCGCCTTTTGCAGAGCGGCATTGAGCTTCTTTTGCTGCTCTCCGTAGGCTGCAAAGTCACCCTTGGCGAGGGCTTCCTGACCGGCCCGAATGGCTGCGTTCGCTTCTTCCAGCGCGGCCTTCAGTTCAGCCTTGGCATCCGTGCCGCCGGTGGCAGGAGGAGTGCCGCCGGTCGCGGGAGGGGGCGTCTGGCCATTGTTGTCCGAGTCCCCGGCTGATGCGCCCGAGTCACCGCCGAACAGCTGGTTCAATGCCTGGTCCAAGGTCGGCGCGAAGCCAATCTTGTCACCGAAGGCCACCAGGACGCGCTGCAGCGTGGGGTACGACGTTTCGCCCGTGGAGCGCAGGTAGACAGGTTGCACGTACAGCAGGCCACCACCCGCCGGGAGAGTCAGAAGGTTGCCGTTGAGCACGTCGGACGCGCCCTGCCGGAGCAGGTTCAAAGCCTGGGACACCGTGGGATCCGAGTTGAACTTGTTCTGGGCCTGGCCCGGGCCGGGAACCTGCGCTTCCGGTGGAATCTGCAGGAGCCTGAGCTGGCCATAGCTTTCGGCCTTGACACCCTTCTGGTTACCGGCGTCGGAATCCGCAGCGAGGAACCCGTAAAGCACGTTTCTGGCGGTTCCGTTGACCACCTGCGGAATGAACGAAGACGTGAGCTGGAAGGCAGGCTTGTCCTGGTCCGGCATCTTCAGCGACATGTAGAACGGAGGCTGCTTTACCGGCTCAGTGACTGTGGGATCATTCGGCACGGACCAGGCGTCATTGTTCGTGTAGAAGTTGTCCGCCTGGGTGACGTGGTACCGGCCCAGCAGTTCGCGCTGGACCTTGAACAGGTCCTCGGGGTAGCGGACGTGGCTCATGAGCGCGCCGGACATCTCCGAGTACGGCTTCAGGGAGGTCGGGAAGACCTTCTGCCATGCCTTTAGCACCGGGTCCTGGTCGTCCCACGCGTACAGCGTGACGGAGCCGTCGTAGGCGTCAACAGTTGCCTTGACGGAGTTACGGATGTAGTTCACCGAGCTGTTGGGCAGGGCAACGCTGCGCCCCGCCGTCGTCTGTGAATCCGCGGTGGCCGACGACAGCTGTTCCTGCTGCGAGTAGGGGTAATACTGGCTGGTGGTGTAGCCGTCCACAATCCATTTCACCCGGCCGTCAACGACTGCCGGGTAGGCGTTGCCGTCGACCGTGAGGTACGGGGCGACCTTTTCGACGCGGTCACGCGGGTTGCGGTCGTAGAGGATCTGCGAATCGGCGTTCACACCGTCGGACAGCAGGAGGTCGGAGGACTGGAACTTGATCGCGTAAAGGACCTTGTTGAAGAAGCTACCGACGTTCGGGCCACCGTTGCCGGTAAAGGTGTACTGGGTTTCGCCGTCGCCCTCCTTGCCGGCCGGGCGGTCCTGCTCGCGGTGGGGTGAACCGTCCGGGGCTCCGACAATCGAGTATTCAGGGGAATTCTCACCGAAGTAGACCCGGGGCTGATAAGTCGTATCGTTGCCGAGGACTCCGGTTGACGGAATGCCGGCCTGAAGGAACTCCGGCTTGCCGTCGGCGGTGAACTTGTTGCCCTTGGCGGCCACCACACCGTAACCGTGGGTGTAGACCACGTGCCGGTTCAGCCAGGACTGCTGGTTGGCGCTCAGGCCGTCGGGGTTCAGCTCACGGACGGCGATCACGGTGTCCTGGACCTTGCCGTCCACTTCGTACCGGTCGACGTTGAGCGCTTTCGGGAACTGGTAGTACGGCCGGTACTGCTCCAGCTGGGAGAACGCGTCCGAAATCAGGTTCGGGTCCAGGAGCCGGATATTGGCAGTGGTTTGTGCATCAGGAGCCAGTGCGCCGGTGGTGGCGGTAGTGGTGGCGTTATACCGCTTCTCCTGGATCTTATCCAGGCCATAGGCAGCACGGGTCATGCTGATGTTCCGCTCGATGAATGGCTTCTCAAGCGTCTGTTCCGACGGGCGCACCTGGAACTGCTGGATGACCCACGGATAGACACCGCCGGCAAGGATGGAGGTAATGACCAGCATTGCCGTGCCGATGACGGGCAGGCGCCACTTGCCAATCACGGCGGCGACGATGAACAGGATTGCGACCAGTGCGGCAGCCACGGCCAGGATGGACTTCGTAGGGATCACCGCGTTGACGTCGGTGTACAGCGCACCGGCCCAGCGTCCGCCGCTGTTCTGCACGGCCGAGTAGCGGTCCAGCCAGAAGTTCACGCCAAGCAGCAGCAGGAAGGCTGCGCCCGTCACGGCGAGGTGGATCTGTGCGGCCCGGCTGGTGAAGATGCCGCGCTCCATGATCCGGATGCTGCCGTACAGGTAATGCGTGAGGATTCCCGCGATGCCGGCGACCACCACCACGCTAATGAGGAAGCCCGTGACGAAGCCGAGGAACGGCAGGGTCATCAGGTAGAAGCTGATGTCGAGGTTGAACTGCGGATCGTTCTGGCCGAACGGCTCCTGGTTCAGGAAGAGCAGCACTTTCTGCCACTGGCTGGCGGCAGCGCTTCCGGCGAACAGGCCGAAGAGTATTGGCAGGCCGATCATGACCACCCGGCGGACGGGTTCCAGCTGCGCCTGGTAGCGGTTCAGGTTGTCCCTGATCTCCGAGTCCGGGGCGTAGACGGGACGCGCGTGGTAGGCGATCCGGATGGCATAGAACATCGCAGCGAACATGAGCGCGAAGGCGACCAGGAAGATGACGATCCTGGCCAGGTTTTCCGTGAGGAAGACTTCAAAGAACCCAAGCTGCTGGTACCAGAGAACATCGGTCCAAACATTGGCAAAGAAGATGAATCCGACCACAACCAGTGCTACGACGATCAACGTCGGCGTCAAGGCACCTCGCCTTGGCTGGGGTCTTCCGGGCGGAGTGGAGCTGGCGGGACGGGACAAACTCGGTACCTCATAGCTGGTCGTCAGTTACTGGTTTTGTCAAAACTCAGGGTGCGTGATGCTCGGACCGCCGGCGCACCCCGGACTTGAGGTGAACGACAGTCATTAGTGCCACGAGTGGCGGTGCTGCTTAGTTCCTGCAATTAGTCTAGTTGCTGGTGCACGTGGGAAGACCGGATGTGTCGCCGCCTGAACCGATCACCTTGACGGCTTCCCGGGCCTCGGCCAGGTTCTCGACTTTGACCACCCGAAGCCCGTCCGGGATGTGTCCCACCACTTCCGCGCAATTGGCAGCCGGGGCCAGGAACACCGTCGCGCCGTCCTCCTTTGCTCCGTACATCTTTTGCCCGATCCCGCCGATGGATCCCACGACGCCGTCGGGCGTGATGGTGCCGGTCCCGGCGATGTGTTTGCCGCCGGTCAGGTCCCCGGGCGTCACGGTGTCGACGATGCCGAGGGCGAACATCATGCCCGCGCTGGGGCCGCCCACCTTGTCGAGGGAAATCTTCACTTCAAAGGGGAATTTGAAGTCGTACTGCAGCAGCACCCCGAGAATGAACTTGCCTGCGGCGTTCTCGGTGGGGGTGATGGTCTCCGTGACGGGAGCGCCGTCCCGAGTGACGACGACGGTGGCGGGCTTTCCGTTTCCGGCTGCCAGTTCCTCCTGGACGACGCGGAGCGACGTCACGGGTTTGCCGTTCACGGTGGAAAACACATCGCCGGCCTGCAGCTTGCCGGCCGAGGCCGACTGGTCCGCAAGGTCCGCCACCAACAGCTTTTGTTCAAACGGAATGCCGAGTTCCTTCAGGGCGGAGGCCGTGGCGTTCTCCTGGGATGTGGTCATCGCCACTGCGCTCTCCTGCTGGGACTCCTCCTTCGTGACCCCTGTGGGAAAGATGAGCTCCTCCGGGTAGACGGCCTTTGACTTGTCCAGCCATGCTGAAAAGGCCTCGAACACGCTGACCGGGCCGTTGGGTCCGCCGTCGACATAGACGGTGGTGAGGTCAAGGTTCCCCTTGGCCGGAAACGTCTCGCGGCCCGTCACGCTGATGACCGGTTTGCCGTTGTCATTGGCCAGGGTATTAAAAGTGGGGCCGGGCGATTCCACAACATACGGCACGGGGAGGCTGGCGGCAGTGATACCCAGCGCGAGTGCCAACAACCCGGAGGCCACCATCGCCGGGTAGCGATTGTCGCGTGCTTTGGCACGACGGGACTTCGGCCGGCGGGAAAGCGTGCCGTGAGTGGTCCCGCCGTCGTGTTCCGAATCCGCGGGATCCCCGGGAACCTGGCCACCCTGAGTAATTGTCAATGAAGGACCTCTCCGCACCTGCGCCCGTGGACGCGGCACTGTGGCTGCGCCCGATCAGAATGCCGGCAGCCTGCAAATATTCCGATTACTAACACTACGCGTTTGAGCCGGCCCGTACGCTCTTTGCCCACAGCGAACGGGGCCGGATTCGGCAGACAGCCGCCGATGCCCCGGGGTACCGTGAAGGTGATCAACAGTCACACCGACGATCGGCGGGATCATGACCTCCAACCCACTCAATCCGTCCAATGGCGACGACGACACCCCGAAGGATCCGCTTGCGGAAATGCTTCAAAACCTCATGGGTGGCAAGGGCATGGGCAACATCGACCCCGCCGAACTGGCCAAGGCGGCCGGTCTTCCCGACGATCCGAATCTCCTGGCCCAGATGTTCTCGCAGGTCCAGGCCATGATGAGCGCATCCTCCGAGGGGCCCGTCAACTGGCAGCTTGCCCACGAGAACGCCCGCCGGGTGGCTGCCAGCGGATCCGACCCCTCGGTCACATCACAGCAGTCACGGGAAATCGATGAAGCATTGCGCCTCGCCGAGTTGTGGCTGGACCAGGTGACTGAGCTTCCCGCCACCGGCCTGATCGGCCGGGCCTGGTCCCGCGCGGAATGGGTCGAGGAAACGCTCGGGACGTGGAAGCGGCTCACCGAGCCGGTAGCCAACAGTATTGCCAATGCGCTGTCCACCGCCATGACCGAGCAGATGCCCGAGGAAATGAAGTCCATGATGGGCGGGGCGTCCTCCATGCTGCAGAACATGGGCGGGGCCATCTTCGGCATGCAGCTTGGCCAGGCCATTGGCGCCCTCTCCGCCGAAGTGGTCAGCTCAACAGACATCGGAGTGCCGCTGGCGGACCTGGAGATGGCCCTCCTGCCGGCCAACGTGGCCAAATTCGGTGAAGGCCTGAGCCTGCCCGAGAACGACATCCGGCTGTTCCTGGCTGTCCGGGAAGCTGCCCACGCACGGCTCTTCGTCCAGGTGCCCTGGCTCCGCGGGCACCTCCTGGGTGCCATCGAGGCCTATGCCCGGGGCATCCACATCGACACCTCCAAGATCGAGGAACTCGCCCGGGAGATCGATCCCAGCAACCCGGAAGGCATCCAGGAGGCGCTGTCCCAAGGCGTGTTCATGCCCCAGCGGACCCCGGCGCAGGACCAGGCACTGGAAAAACTCGAAACCGCGCTGGCCCTCGTGGAAGGCTGGGTGGACGAACTGACCGCGGCGGCCACCGAGAAGTTCCTGCCGTCCGCGTCTGCGCTGCGCGAGACGGTCCGGCGGCGCCGCGCCACCGGCGGCCCGGCCGAACATGCCTTCTCGTCCCTAGTGGGACTGGAGCTGCGTCCCCGGCGCCTCCGCGAAGCTGCCACCTTGTGGGCCTCCCTCAAGGAGGAGCGTGGCACCGAGGGCCGGGACGCCATCTGGCACCACCCGGACCTGCTGCCCACCGGCGAGGACCTGGACGATCCGCAGGGGTTCAGTGCACGCCGCAAGCTCGCCGAAGCGAGTGACACCGAGGTGGACGACGCCCTTCAGAAGCTGCTGAATGGCGGATTCGACGCACCGGCCAAGGACGACGACGCGGCGGGCAACGACGAAGATGCGTCAGGCAAGGACGACGAAGCCTCAGACAAGGACGACGACGGCGGGACGCCGAAGGCCTGACGCGCCGGCCAACCTGCGAACGAGCCAGGCATTGACGAAACCACGGTTTCGTCAATGCCTGGCTCTTCTGTACCTGGCGTCGCGTCCGGTTCGCACGTCAGGTCCGCATCGCCGCCTGGCGAGTCGGAGTCCGGTGCCATGCCCCGCGAGGTGGCGAACGCAACGCCTTCGAGGAAAGCCTTTGCCCGTTGCGTCTCGGGGTAGGCCTCCAGCAGACGCCAGAACGCGGCGTTGTGCCCGGCGACCAGCAAGTGCGCCAGCTCGTGGAGCAGCACGTAGTCGATGACCCACTGCGGCATGGTCCGCAGCTTGTCCGAGAGCCTGATGGTTCCGTCTGCCGGAGTAGCCGAACCCCAGCGGGAATTCTGGTTGCTGACCCAGCGCACGGACGACGGCGCGGACCGCCCGCCAAGGTACTTCGCCGAAAGCCCGGCTGCATGCGACGCGAGGGCTGCATCCGAGGCCGGGCGGCGACGTCCCGCCCCGCGCGAGCGCCGGGCCCCCTGCAGCCGGAGTTTCTCCAACATCCGGTGCACCCATTCACTTTCCTGCGCCTTGCTGAAATGCGCCGGGATGGCCACCACGGCTGTGCCGTTCTCCCAGAACGCTGCCACGGTCCGGCGGCGGCGCGCGGAACGCCGCACCACGACGGGTGCTCCGTCGGGAGTGGTCAGCGGAATCGCTTGCGCTCCCCCGGCCATCAGGCGCTGGTGCTTTCAGTGAGTACTTCAAGCACGGCTTCGCCATACTTTTCCAGCTTGGACGGGCCGATTCCGGCCAGCTGGGCCAGTTCTTCGAGGGTTGCGGGCCGCGCCTCCGCAATCGCCGTCAGGGTCGCATCGGTAAACACCACGAACGCCGGCACTTCGGCGGCCAGGGCCACGTCTTTCCGCCACTGGCGCAGCGCCTCGAACGTCTGTTCCTCGTAGCTCGGCGGGCATTGGCTGCAGCGGCCTACCTTCCGTTCGGCACCGGTGGACAGCATGCTTCCGCAGACCCGGCACATGGCAGGGGCGGCCGCCTTCCGCCGCGGGGCGGGGCCTTTGCCGCGCGCCGTCGAGCTGGCCACAGAGTCCGGCCGCAGGCCGTCCAGGAAACGCGAGGGCTTCCGGTTGGCCCTCCCGCCGGGGGTCCGGGCCAGGGACCAGGACAGTGAGAGGTGCTCGCGCGCCCTGGTGATGCCCACGTAGAGGAGCCGGCGTTCCTCGTCCACGTCCTCCGGGGAGTCGGCGAACGAGATCGGCATAAGGCCCTCGCAGAGCCCCACGAGGAAGACGGCATCCCATTCAAGGCCCTTGGCAGCATGCAAGGACGCCAGGGTAACGCCCTGCACGGTGGGGGCGTGCTGGGCCAGGGAACGTTCCTGCAGTTCGTTGACAAAGTCCGAGAGGGTGAACTGTGGCCCGCGGCTCAGCACCAGCTCATCTGCCAGCGCAACCAGCGCGGCCAGCGATTCCCAGCGCTCGCGCAGCGCCCCGCCGCTATGCGGGGCGGATTCGGTGTAGCCAAGGGACGCCACAATGTCCCGGACCAGTTGCCCGAGGGGATCGGGTGCCGAGGTTTCGGCGGCGGCCCGGGTGGCTGCCCGGAGCTGGAGGATTGCATCACGGACTTCCTTGCGGGCGAAGAACCGCTCTCCGCCGCGCAGCTGATAGCCGATCCCGGCCGAGGCCAGGGCCTGTTCATATGCCTCGGACTGTCCGTTGGTGCGGAACAGCACGGCGATCTCGCTAGCCGGTGTTCCGGCGTCGAGCAGTTCCCGGATCTTGATCGCTACGGTGGCTGCCTCGGCCTCATCGTCGGCGCATTCGGTGAACTGCGGCTGCGGTCCGGGCTGCCGTTGTGCGACCAGTTTGAGCGGCGCCGCCCATGCCGCGTCCGCGACCGGCCCTCCGCTGCGCCGTCCGGCGAGGAGGTCATTCGCGAGTTTGACCACCTGCGGCGTGGAGCGGTAGTCCCGGATCAGCTTGACGACATTGGCGCCGGGGTACATGGCCTTGAAACCCAGCAGGTGCTTCGGCGATGCACCGGTGAACGAGTAAATCGTCTGGCTGGCGTCACCCACGACGCATAGTTCATCGCGCCCGCCCAGCCAGAGTTCCAGGAGCCGCTGCTGCAGCGGCGAAACGTCCTGGTATTCGTCCACCACAAAGTGCCGGTACTGTTCGCGGACAGTGGCCGCCACTTTCGGGTCCTCCTGCAGGATCCCCACGGTGATCAGCAGGACGTCCTCGAAGTCGATGACGTTGCGGTCGGTTTTCACGTCCTCATAGGACTGGAACACCCGGGCCACGGCCGTGAGGTCGAATCCGCCGGGGTTGCCGCGGTCCTGGGCGTTCTCGAGGTAGTTCGCGGGCGTCAGCATGGATACCTTGGCCCACTCGATCTCCGAGGCGAGGTCCCTGATGGACGCGCGGTCCGTGCTGAGCCTCAGGCGCCGGGCAGCTTCGGCGATCATCTGCGCCTTGTGGTCGAGGAGGTTCGGCAGGGCGCCGCCGACGGCCTGTGGCCAGAAGAACTGAAGCTGCCGCAGGGCTGCGGCGTGGAAGGTCCGTGCCTGGACATTGCCGACGCCGAGGTCACGGAGCCGGCTCCGCATCTCGGCCGCGGCGCGGGAGGTGAAAGTCACGGCCAGCAGCCGCTGCGGACTGTAAACGCCTGAGTGAACGCCGTAGGCGATCCGGTGGGTGATGGCGCGCGTCTTGCCTGTGCCTGCACCGGCAAGCACGCACAGGGGCCCGTTCAGCGTGCTCGCTACTTCCCGCTGTTCGTCGTCCAGCCCGCCAAGAATGCGGTCTTCCAGGGACCGGTTGTCCGGCGAAGCGGAATCGGCGGGGGCACTGTCACCGGGGGCGGTGCGTTCAAAATTGTCAGTTGTCACTTGCTGCTCAGTCGATCGGTGGGGTCAGGTGGTGGGGTCCGCTGTGCGCGGGGAGGTCATTCGTTGGCGGGCCGGTCCTGGATGACGCCGCCGTACCAGTGCTCAATCAGTGACCGCGCAATGGAGAGCCGGCTGGAGATGACGATTTCCCCGCTCAGCACGGCGTCCTGGAGTTCCGCTCGGCTGAACCATCGCGCCCGGGTGACCTCCACGCCGTCGGGCGTTGCCTCGGTATCGGATGTCCTCGCCGTGAACCCGAGCATCAGGGAGGCCGGAAACGGCCACGACTGCGAACCAAGGTACTGGGTTGCCGTAATCCGGACCCCCACCTCTTCCTGGATCTCGCGGACGACGGCCTGCTCGAGCGACTCACCCGGTTCCACGAAACCGGCCAGTGTGGAGTAGTTCTTCGCATCGAGTGGCCCGCCGCCGCCCAGCAGCAGCCGGTCATCGGGGCCGACGACCGTCACGATGATGGCGGGGTCGGTCCGGGGATAATGTTCGGAGTTGTCCGCCGGACACCTGCGGACCCACCCGCCGGCCTCAACGAGCGTCGCCGCACCGCACCGGGGGCAGTGCACGTGGGTGGCGTGCCAGTTGGCGATCGCACTGGCCTCGACAAAGAGGGCCGTATCGGTGGCATTCAGGCGGGCAGCAACGTCGCGGAACCCCGTCCACACGGCGTCCGCGGGAATTCCGGCGATGCCGCGTTCAAACTGCTCCGCCCGGACCTCAAAAGGTTCTTCGAGGACAAAGAGGACGATGTCCGTACCTTCCTCCACGTCCGAGCTGCCCAGCGCGGAACCGAGGTAGATGATCATTGCCGGCGGCAGTCCGGCCTCGCCAAGGTTCTCCGCGAGGCCTGCGGCTTCCGTCAGCAGCAGGCTGTCGCCGCGCACGAGGGCCTGCCGGTGCGAGAGGACCATGGCCAGCGACCGTCCGGAACTGACAACGGATTCGACCATGCCCGGCTTCATCCGGGCGCCGGACCCTCGGTCAATCAGCGCGGGACGGACCGGAAGGACGGTGTCCATCAGGTGGTTTGCCGGGAGCCGCTTCAACGGGGCCCCACTGCCCGGGGCCGCACTTTCTGCCGCCTTATTTTGTTCTGCCCTATTTTGGGCTGCCGGGGACTCCGCAAGACTCATGTACCCACCGTACTGACTCCGGAAGACAATTGACATTTGCTCCGGCCGCCGCTGATGCCCCGGGAAGCCGTTCCCCGGCGTCGCCGGCACCGGAAATTGCAAGGTAAATCGTCCCGATCTGGAGACTCGCCGTAGTACATCGCCGTCTTGGGCGCCAGTCAATCTACCGTGGATGCGTGAGAAGAAAACCGATCGAACTGGCAGCTGTAGCAACTGCGGCAGTCCCCGGACTGACGCCCACCGCCGTGAGCTCGGCTCCCGACGATCCGGCGGACTTCGACTCGGCACTTCTCCTGGACTCCGAGGGCAAGCAGTGGCGGGTCCGTTCGCCCCGCCACGCGGAGGCAAGCGCCCGCCTGGAAACGGAGTTCATGGTCCTTCGTGCCTTTGCCCCGGGAGTCAGGGCCGAGCTGCCCTTCCTCATGCCCACAGTGGCAGGCACGGTGCGGCAGGGTGCACTCAGCACGTTCGTATACTCACACCTGGCGGGCACCACGCGCAGCGTCGAAGAGCTGACAGCCGGTTCGGAAGGACTGGCGAAGGAGATCGGCGCCGCTCTCGCGGCCATTCACGACCTGCCCCAGGCCCTCGTCAGCAATGCCGACCTCCCCAGCTACACCCCCAATGAGTTCCGGCAGCGGAGGCTCAACGAACTCGACCAGGCCGCGACCACCGGAAAGATCCCCCCTGTGCTGCTGCGCCGGTGGGAACATGCCCTGGAGGACGTCTCGCTGTGGCGCTTCAACCCCTGCGTTGTCCACGGCGACCTGCACGAGGACAACCTCCTGGTGGAGGGCGAACGGGTGACTGCCGTGACCGGGTGGACCGATTTGCGCATCGGGGATCCGGCCGACGACATGGCCTGGCTGGTCGCCTCCAACGAGCAAAGCTTCGTCGACTCGGTGCTCCGCCACTACACGGCGAGCCGCAGGGACGCGCCGGACGCCCATCTGCTGCGCCGCGCAGCCCTCTCCGCCGAATTTGCGCTGGCCCAGTACCTGGTGAAGGGCCTGGCTGCCGGGGACCAGGCAATGATCGCCGAAGCTGAAGACATGCTCGCCTCGCTGGCTGAAGACATCACGGAGCACGGCGGACAGCCCATCAGCGTGGAACCTTTGCCGCAAACTGTCCCGGCCGTGCACGTGGAACCGGTGCCGCAGGATGAAAACGCGGGTACCACCGGCGTGCCCTCTGCAGCGCTCGCCGCGGAGCAGATTTCGGGATTGTCCGGCGCCCCGTCGGCGGATGCCATGCCGTCGGTGCACGTGGCACCGATCCCGGTCGATGCCGTCCCGGCCCCGCCGAGCCGGGAGTCAGGGGCTCCGGGGAACGCTGAACGCGGCGCCCCGGCCGAAAGGCCCGACCAAGTCGATGCCGCCCAGGAGGCTGGCGCGGACAGCGGAACCGCCGACGCGGCTGACGGAGGTAACCGGATCACTCCCCCGGCCGCGCTTTCAGCCGATGACACGTCCACGGCGGCCCTCAAGATTGTGGACGCAAAGTCCCACTAGCCGACGCGGCTGCCTTGGCTATGGCGGTGGTTCCCGCAAGGGCCGCTGTCACGATGTCCTCCAGCTGCTCCGCCGTGCCAAGGTCGTGGGGGCGGACCACCTGGTTTTCACCGACGTAGTAGAACGCTGCCCGGACGTTGTCGAGCGGGACTCCCTTCAGCCTCGCCCAGGCAAGACGGTAGACCGCCAACTGGACGGCCTTCACCTTCAGCTGTCCCGCGGCGGGGCGGCGGCCGGTTTTCCAGTCCACCAGGTCCCAGCCGCCGTCGGCGTCCCGGAACACGGCATCGATCCGGCCGCGCACCACGACGTCACCGATGCGTGTCTCGACCGGAACCTCGACATGGGCCGGTGCACGGTGCGCCCACTCCGAGTTCCGGAATGTTTCCACCATCGAGTCCAGCCCGTAGGCCTCATCAATGTGGTCGTCCGAACCGGGGGCCTCGTCCAGCTCCAGCATGCCTGCGGTGCCGAAGTATTCCTCCACCCAGGCGTGGAATGCCGTGCCTTTGCGTGCCGACATCCCCGGCTCCCTGGGAACCGGCCGTCGCAGCCGCGCCAGCACGGATCCGGGATCGTCGCCCAGATCCACAAAGGTTGACGCGGAAATGTGGCCGGGCAGGTGGACATCCTGCACGGTGGCCCGCCGGAAGCGGCGTTCCAGCAGCAGGGCGGCTTCGTGGGCCCAATTGGCGGCGACGCTTCGGAGCTGCCGGGTTTCCTGCCCGGCGGCGGGCGCGTTGGCGTCCCCCGCGGCTTCCGTGGCACCCCCGGCTTCCGTGGCTTCCGTGGCTTCCGTGGCACCGGCGGCCAAGGTTCCGCGGACCCGCGCGGCAGCCAGTTCCATGGCTGCCCGCCGCCCCGGGACCAGCCTGAGCCTGGTCCCGGTGCGCGGATCGGCGGGCCCCTCCAGCGGGTCATACGGCCACAGGGCCAGTTCGAGGTCCTGGGTCAAAGGACTTTCGGCCGGCAGCGATGCCTCCTCCACTGAGGCGGCATGGACGACGGCGGCGAGCTCCTGCGGTTCTGCCACCGGCTCTTCGGCGGGCAGGGATTCCACGGGGCCTGTTGGGTCGGCACCCGGGTGACCGACCCCGGCGAGGGGCGCCAGCTCGGACAGGAACGGCGACATGTCCGCCATTCCGGCCCGGGATCCGACCCAGGCCGCGCTGGAGACCCACAGCACGAATTTCGCCCGGGTGTAGGCAACATAGGCGAGCCGGCGTTCCTCTGCCTCGCCGTGAGCCTGGACGTCCGCTTTGAAGTCCTTCTCCGCGTCCAGCCAGCCTTTTTGATCCGGTTGGTCCAGGTCCCACTGCGGCAGATCGGCGTGGTCCCCGCGCAGCGGCCAGGGCAGGGCTGCGCTGCCGCTGCTCCAGCGCGAATCACGGCTGCTCGGAAACGCGCCGGCGTTGAGCCCCGGAACGAACACAACATCCCACTCCAGGCCCTTGGACGCGTGCACGGTCAGCAGCTGGACGGCTTCATGGTTGACGTCCGGGGCGGCGACGTCCAGGCCGCCCTCCTCCGCGGCCGCAGCCTCCAGCCAGGCCAGGAAAGCCAGGACGTCAACACGGTGCGACGTGTGGAGGAACCCTGCCGCGGCATCCTGGAATGCATCCAGGTTCCTGCGGGCCTGATGGATGCTGATGCCGGGACGGGCCGCCACTTCGATGTCAAGGAGCATGGCCCGCTCCACTTCACCCAGCAGGGTGGTGAGGTCATCACCCATAAAACCCCGGAGCTGCCGGAGTTCTGACGAAAGGGCGTGCAGCCGGTTCAGCGCCTCCGTGCTCAGCGCGCGGCCGTGGGCCGACGTCCAGCCTTCCCGTGGCAGCCAGTCCAGGGCTTCCACCAGGCTCGGCGAATCGGTGATGTCGCTTTCGATAACGGCAGTGTCGGCGTCGTCGGCTTCATCCCCGTCCGCATCCGGACGGCCGCGGCGCCGTGCGAGGAATGAAGACCAGTCCCGGAAGGCCATGAGGTCAGCCGGACCTATTCGCCAGCGTGCCCCGGCCAGCAGCCGCATGAGGGAGTCCGAACGGCCCGGATCCGCCAGGACCCGCAGGGTCGCGACGAGATCCACGATCTCGGGGGTGTCCAGGAGGCCGCCCAGGCCCACAATCTCGTAGGGGATACCGCGTAGCTCGAACTCACGCCGGATGCATTCCATCTGTGCACGCCGGCGGCAGAGGACTGCCATGGCCGGAGGAATCCGGTCCTCGCCGGCGGTGTCCTCGAAGTCCGTGACACGGTAGCGCAAAACGTCCGACGCGATGGCTTTGGCTTCGTCCTCGTCCGTCGCGAAGCGCCCGATGACGACCTGCCCCTGGGCCGCTGCGGGGCTTGGCTGCAGCGGCGGGACCTCCACGGAATCACCTGACTCGCGCTCCCCCGCCGGACCGGTCCGGGCGGCAGCGGCGCTCAGCGGCGCTGAGATGACGTTGGCCGCGGACAGGATGTTCCGCCCGTTGCGCCAGGCAGTTGTCAGGTATGACGTTGGCGCCACCGCGAAAAGACCGCGGAACGGTCCTTCACCGTGCCCGGTTCCCGCCAGACCGGCATCCGCGGCGTCGGCCCCGCTCCCCGTCTCACCCACCAGGACCGGGAATTCCCGGACAAAGTGGAAGAGCTGGCCGGCAGAGGCACCCCGGAACCCGTAGATCGACTGGTTGGGATCGCCGACTGCCGTCACGGCGTGGCCGCCGCCGAAGAGCCTGGAGAACAGGACGAGCTGGGCATGCGAGGTGTCCTGGAATTCGTCCAGAAGCACCACCTTAAACCGCTGGCGTTCCACTTCGGCGGCCAACGGGATCTCGTTGGCAACCCGCGCGGCGAGGGCCACGAGGTCGCCGAAGTCCAGCGCGCCGCGGACCCGTTTGGCTTCCGAGTACCGGCCCACCATTTCGGCCACGCTGGCCCGCGTACGCAGCAGCGCGCCAAGTTCCCCTGCGGCCTGTGTCGGGTTCTTTTTGGCTCCGGCCATGTAGGGCAGGGCGTCAAATTCGGCGACGCGGTCCATCAGCCAGGCCTGCACCTCGCGAGGATCTCGCAGGTGTTCAGCGCACTCTCCGGCGAGCTGGATGACTGCTTTCACGAGGGTGGATTTGGCAGCGCGGAAGTGCTCGTATTCGCCGTCGAAGGCCTCCACGACTTCGCTGGCCAGCTGCCACGCCTGCGCTCCGCCCAGGAGCACAACATCACGTTCGACGCCGAGGCGGAGCCCGTAGTCGGACACGATGCCGCTGGCGTAGGAGTGATACGTGGAAACCTTGGGTTCCAAGGCATCCTCGCTGAGCAGGCCCGCCGGAAAAATCGTGTGGTGCGTGTCCTCCGCGGCAATGCGTTGGAGGGCCGCCAGTTTGGCCCGGATCCGGCTGGCCAGCTCACCGGCAGCCTTCCGCGTGAACGTGACACCCAGGACTTCTTCCGGCCGGACCCATCCGTTGGCAACGAGCCACACAACGCGGTCTGCCATCGTGGCGGTCTTCCCGGATCCTGCCCCGGCAATCACCAGCCGCGGAGTAAGCGGCGAGGAAATAATGGCGGACTGCTCAGCAGTGGGACTGTTGCGTTCGCCCAGCATGGCAGTCAGCTCTTCCGGGGAAAAACGGGGGGCCGGGACGTCGTGGGGCGTCGTCATTCGGTTACCTGCTTTCCGCGCGGACAAAGGGGACAGACCTCGGGCAGCCGGCAGCCATGGCCGCCGTGGCCTGACTTTGCCGGATCATGGCGCGCCTCGAAATGGCTGCCGGACATGAGCTGCGCGGCCTCGTCCACCATATCGAGCGCCCAGTTCCCGGAGCCGTCCAACGGCTCCTGGACCTGGATGCCGGGGCTCTTGTTGCTGGTGCCAAGCTGGGCCAATACAGCCCCTCCCGGCTGAACACCGCCGGCCGGTGTGCCCGTCTCAGTGAACCCGCCGGCCAGCACCGCGGCCTGATAGGCACCCAGCTGGGGGTGGCGGGACAGCTCGGCCTTGGACGGCTGGCGCTTGCCCGTTTTGATGTCCACGATCACGAGGCGTCCTTCGGAATCGATCTCCAGCCGGTCCACCTGTCCGCGGAGTACCGAAAACCTCACCGCGGGTTCAGCGTCAGCTCCTGCCGGCGCTTCCGTGCCGGGCTGCGGGTCATCGACGATGTCCGGCAGCTTCACTTCGAAGTCCCGTTCGACGCCGACAAGGCTCCTGCCTTCACTGCGCATGACGAGGATGTACTGGGCCAGCTTCCGGACCATGGCTTCGGCCCGCTGGAAATCCAGCTTGCCTTCCCAGTTGTCCTTCATGCCGAGCGTCGGCCACCGCCGGACGAGCTCTGCCACGTATTCCGCGCCCGAAGCATCCGGAAGGTCCTGGGCAATGGCGTGGACCAAGGTCCCCAGGCTCCTCGCGAAGTCGGTGGCCGCTTCCCCGCCGGCAGCCTGGATGAACCAATCTAGGGGCGACTTTTGGACGGTTTCCACCTTGGACGGTGAGACGAACACGGTCCCTCCGGGCGGCACAATCCGCTCCCCGGAAGAGAGCGGCGCAAGCCCCCACCATGAATCGGGATGGGCACCGGGTACGGATGGTTCGACTGCGGCGAGGCCGGCAAGCACACTGGCGGCTTCGACCGATTCGGCAGCGTACCTGCCGTCCAGCTGGGCGTACTGACGGAGTTCGGCCACGAGGGCGCGGAGTGTCAGCGGCCGTTCCACGGGGGTGAAACTCCGACAGTCCTGCCCGGGATGCAGCGGTGCAACGTAGTCGAGGAAAGAGGAGGGCTGCTCGTCCTCCGATGAAACGGCGGTGCAGATCAGTACTTCACAGGCCCGGGAGACAGCCGTGGAAAAGCTGCGGAGTTCGTCATAGCGGATCTCGCGCAACCTGCTGATCGGTCCAAGCTGCAGGGCGTGGTCCACGCCGTGCTCCACAGCGTCGGCGAACAGCGTGCTGCCGAGGAGCTCCCCCCGGAGCCTGGTGTTGGGCCAGACTCCTTCCTGCAACCCCGCAACAATGACAACGGGCCATTCGCGTCCTGCTGCACTCGCGGGCGTCATGAGTTCCACGGCGTCCTCCAGCTGTGCCCGGGCCGCGAGGGTGTCCATGGGCAGCTCCTGGCTGAGCAAATACTCAAGGAACTGGTCCGGCCCTGAACCCGGCAACTGGTCCACATAGCGTTCGGCCGTGTGGAACAGGGCCATCATGGCGTCCAGGTCGCGGTCTGCCCTGGCCCCCGACGTTCCACCTGCCAATGCCGCTTCAGTCCACCGCCCGGCCAGCCCCGTAGAGTTCCAGAGCGCCCACAGCACGGTTTCCGCGTTTCCGCCCGGTTCGCGCGCAGCCGCCTGCCCGGCCTGGATCATCCGGGCGACACGGCGGGCAGAGTGGCCCTCGATCCCCATGGTGGCCAGGGCGCCCGGCTCGAGCAGCGATTCGACGAGCAGGGCATCGCTGGTGCGGCCTCCGCCGCCGAGGATCTCCTCGCGGCGCAGCGACTGCCGCAGCCTGCGCAACTCGATGGACGTCGCTCCGCCGATTCGGGAGGTCAGCAGCGAGACTGCGGATTCCGGCGTCAGGACCGCAGGATCCAATGCCACGGCATAGGCGTCCAGCAAGGGCCGGACTGCCACTTCGTCGCGGACGGCCGATTCGGCCACCGGAACGCGCACGGGGATGCCGTGGCCGGCCAGGTGCCGCTGCAGCTGATTCAGCTGCCCGCCGTTCCGAACGATCACGGCGATGTCGCCAAGCTCCCGACCATGGTTCAGGTGCGCATCCAGAATGCGCTGCGCCACATACCGCAGTTCGTGGACCGGGGAGGGAAGGATGTGGCCCTCAACAATGCCCTCGTCGGCGGCATGGGTCCGAGCCGGTCCCCCTTCCGCTGAGTCTGCAGTTTCCAGCCGACGGGCTGACTGGCCGCCTGCCCGCTGCGAGATTCGTCCTGCAACGGACAGCCACGCCTCGGCAATGGCGGGACGATGGCGGTGGGTCACCCAGAGCGGCCGCTCCAGAACTGCGTCCTTAGCGTCCCCGTCGGCCCCGCCGGCGTCGGCGATGCCAGCAGGAGCAAGGAGGCGCGGCAACTCAGCCGTGAGATCGGGCCTGGCTCCGCGGAACCCCTGGACCACTGTGTCAGGCGACGACGTCACGTACACGTCCTTGCCCGCCGCGATGTCCGCCAGCAGCTCGAACACAGCCGGGTTGGCTTCCTGGATGTCGTCAACGAGGATCAGCTGCAGGCGGTCCCGCTCGGCGGCCAGGAATTCCGGGGCGTCCTGAAAGATCTGGCGGGCCGCCGTGATGATCCCGGCGGGGTCGAAAGCCTCCGGCATCCGCAGGTCCAGCACGTCCCGGTACTCGGCGTACAGCGCGGCGGCCGCAATCCAGTCCGGGCGGCTGCACTGCTGCGCCAACGCCACAAGGTCATCGGGTGTCCGGCCGGATTCGATGATCCGGTCAAAGAGCTGGCGTACCTCCTGGCGAAAACCGCGGGTTTCCAGCGCGGCCCCCAGATCATCCGGCCATGGCAGCTCCAGGCCCGGCAGGGCGTGGCCTTCGAGAAGTTCCTTGATAATGAGGTCCTGCTCGGGTCCCGAGAGAAGCCGCGGCGGCCGCGGCAGCGGCAGGATGCCTTCGGCCTTGGCCCGCCGGATCAGATCGAAGGCGTAGGAGGCCCAGGTGCGGGCCGGCGTGGTGCTGAGGCTCCTGTTGAGCCGGGCAGTGAAGCGGTCCCGGAGGGAATCGGCGGCAAGCCGGCTTGGCGCCAGGACCAGCATCCGTTCCGGATCCACGCCGTCACGCTCGGCCCTGCGTACGGCAGCTTCAATGAGCACGGTGGACTTCCCTGTCCCCGGGGCTCCGGGAACCAGGACGGGGCCGGATCCGTGCGGCACATCCACGGCCGCCTGCTGGTCCAGTGACAGTACCGGAACCACGCTGTGTACCTGCCGGGGAGGCAGGAGCCTGAGTCCGGCGGCTGATCCCGCCTGCCGTGCCGCTGTCAGCTGAGCTGTTTGCTGGAGTGGATGTTTGGCTGGCTGCCGGGCTGGTGGCTCGCCTGCCCGGATTCCGGAAGAGTCGAAGGTAACTGTCACACAGTCATTTCATCATCCGGGGCCGACATTTTATGGAGCCGCCGCTCCAGCCTCTCGGCGATTGCGTCGATGAGGTCAAAGTCACCGTCTTCGGGGGCCCAGCGGGCTGCCATAAGGTCCACGCGCCAACGTCCTTCGCCGGTCCGGAGGAAGTCCTGGTAGCGGCCAAGGAGCGGGGTCCCTTCGCGGACGTAGAACTGCAGGGCCTCGGCTTCGAGTCCCTGTGGTGCCTCGCCGTTCGCCCTCAATACGCGCCACCAAGGAACGCCGCTGCCATGGTGGCTCATCACGGACCCGACCTGCCGTGCTCCGCCGGAGCCGAGGAGCTCGGCGACATCGCCGTAGGCAACCGCGGCTCCCGGAGGGACGAGCTCAACCATGGCGAGCACCGCCTCGACATACTCCGTGCGCATGAATCCAGCTTAACGGTTCCCCCAGGATACCCGGGCGTCTGGGCGCCGGGGCCCGATAGCCGGCTGGGCCGCAGTCCCTGTGGGAGGCGGGCGGCACGCCAGCGGCCTGGCACAAAACTGTCTGTGGCAGCAGGTAGTTTTGAAACATGAGCTCCTCGATCACCAGCACCATCTCGAACACCAGCATCTCCAACACCACGGCCACCTGGGACAAACGGCCCCGGGCAGCCTTCGATCTGGAAACCACCGGCCGCAACTCGCGTGCCGCCCGGATCGTCACCGCGTCTGTCACTGTGGTGGATGCCGAGGGCAGTGTCGTCAAGGAGCACGAGTGGCTCGCGGATCCCGGAGTCGAGATCCCCGCGGAAGCCAGCGAAGTCCATGGCGTGACCACCGAAAAGGCAAGGCAGGAGGGCCGTCCGGCCGCGGAGGTCACCCGCGAACTGGCCGCGGTGCTGCAGGGCCTGTTCGACGACGGTGTTCCCGTGATCGCTTTCAATGCCAGCTATGACTTCACGGTGCTGGCCGCCGAGTCGGCCCGGTACGGCATTCCGCAGCTGAACCGCTTCCCGGTTCTGGATCCGTACATCATGAACAAGCAGGTGGACCGGTACCGCAAGGGCAAAAGGACGCTGACCGCCCTTTGCGAGGAGTACAACGTCAACCTCGATAACGCCCACACGTCCGCAGCGGACGCCCTCGCCACGCTCCGGATGCTGGACGCCATGGCCGGAAAGTTTCCCAAGCTCCGGATGCCTGCGGGCCAGCTGCACCAGCTGCAGGTCGGCTGGGCAGCAACCCAGGCCGCGGACTTCCAGACCTACCTCCGCAAGACCAAGCCCGCCGCCGTGATCGAAGGCGACTGGCCGGTGCTCCCGCCTGAGGACGCCAGCAGGGGCGACTTCTAGCCGCCCAACCCGCGGCAGGACCTCAGTGGGAATGGCCCCATTGCTTGGCACTCTGGGATGAGGATCACACGCTTCATGGGGCTCGCAGGATTCCAAGCCCGGCCAGCGCAATTTTCCATGTCGCCGTGAGACCGCACCAGCAACAACCCAGGTGAGCCCCACGGCAATATAGTGCAGCTATTCAGGCCTGACGCCGAACATTATGCGGAAGTGACTCCCCGCTGGCTTCGCTGACATAATTAAGTTCAAAAGCGTGCTTGTGCTATGCCCTGCCCGAGGCCAACTTCCTGAGGATAAATGATCACAGTTACTGACCTTCGAAAGGTCTACCGCCAGGGGAAAAAGGAAGTGGTGGCCCTCGACGGCGTCACCCTTTCCGTTCCCAAAGGTTCCATTCACGGAATCATTGGTCATTCCGGTGCCGGAAAATCAACCCTGGTACGTTGCCTCACGCTGCTCGATCGTCCGACAGCCGGGTCAGTCAGCATTGACGGCACCGAACTCAGCTCGGTCAGGGACTCCGAAATACGTGCGGCACGACGCCGCATCGGCATGGTTTTCCAGCATGCCAACCTCATGGACTCCCGCACTGCCGCGGGCAATGTGGCGCACCCCCTGGAGCTCGTCAAGACGCCGAAGGACAGGATCCGGTCCAAGGTTGCGGAACTGCTGTCCCTCGTGGGCCTCGAAGGGTTCGAAAACGCCTACCCTTCCCAGCTTTCCGGTGGCCAGCGCCAGCGTGTGGGCATTGCCCGCGCCCTGGCCGCCGACCCCGACGTCCTGCTGTGTGACGAACCCACTTCTGCCCTGGACCCGGCGACCACGGACGAAATCCTCGACCTCATCCAGGACCTCACCAGGCGCCTGCAGCTCACTGTGCTCATCATCACGCACGAGATGAACGTTGTTAAGCGTGTCTGCGACTCGGTATCGCTGCTGGCCAAGGGCCGCATCATCGAGCACGGGGCGCTGCAGGACGTGGCGGGCGACCTGGAGAGCAAACTGGCCAAAGCGCTCCTTCCGCTGCCGGCATCAGAGCCCCTGCATGGCGCACTCCAGGGCGGTCCCGTCCTGGAAATCCTGTTCGCCGGAGACAACGCCAAGGAACCTGTCCTTACCGGCGTTGCGCGGCACTTCGACATTGACCTCAATGTCCTGGCAGGCAGCGTCGAGACACTGGGCGGCCAGCAGTTCGGGCACCTGCGCGTCCAGCTCGCCGAGAATGCGGACTACGACGCCGTCCTCGCCTACCTCCACCAGCGAGGAATAGGCGCGAAGCTGGCCGAGACCAAATCAGCACCCGGCGATGCTGCTGAACTGAACGACGTGACGGGAAGGACCTCATGAACGACATCTTCAGCAACCCCGTCCTGGCCAAAGCCCTCCCCGAAGCAATCATTGAAACCCTGCAGATGGTCGGAATCTCGGCCTTCTTTACGGTGCTGGTGGGCCTGCCCCTCGGCGTTTTCCTGCACGTAACGGCTCCGGGCGGTCTCCGTCCAATGCCCGTCACCAACCGGATCATGAGCGACGTCATCGTCAACATCACCCGGTCCATCCCGTTCGCAATCCTGATGGTGGCGCTGATTCCGCTGGCCCGCCTGCTCACCGGCACGAGTCTCGGCCCTATCGCGGCGTCGGTCTCGCTGTCCATCGGCACCATCCCGTTCTTCGCCCGCCTGGTGGAAACCTGTCTCCGGGACGTCCATCACGGGAAGATCGACGCCGCCCAGGTCATGGGTTCCACCAAAATGCAGGTGATCAACAAAGTGATGCTGCGCGAATCGCTTCCCGCCCTCGTTGCGGCCACCACCACAACCGTGGTCACGCTGGTCGGATACTCGGCCATGGCGGGCCTGGTGGGCGGCGGAGGACTCGGGAAGCTCGCGTACAACTACGGCTTCCAGCGATTCGATGTCACGGTCATGATCGTCACCATCGTCTTGATCATCGTCCTTGTACAGGTCATCCAACTGGTGGGCGAATGGATCTCCCGCAGCCTGGACCACCGCTAAGCCAACCAACACCGATAGGCCGTCATCCAACGGCCCTCGGCAGTCTTCACCGCAGCAGGTAGCCGCCGGCTGCATCTATGCCGGAGACGGCGCCGGGCGCAAGCCCGGCGTCGAACTCCCAGCAATTCGAAAGGAACGCATCAGATGCGTAAATCACTCTCCCTTCTGGCCACCGGTATTGCCGCCGCACTGGCGCTGACGGCCTGCGGCGGTTCGTCCAGTCCCAGCGCCGACGTCAAGACCCTTGACCCCGCCAATCCCGTGACCCTGTCCGTCGGTGCCAGCCCGGTGCCGCAGGCAAAGATCCTGGAGTTCATCAACCAGGACCTCGCACCGAAGGCCGGCCTGAAGCTGGACATCAAGGAGATCGAGGACTACCAGACGCCGAACACCGCACTGAGCGACGGCTCGCTGGACACGAACTACTACCAGCACCTTCCCTGGTACGAAGACCAGGTGAAGACCAAGGGCTACAAGTTCGGCCACGGCGAAGGCATCCACATCGAGCCCTACGCCGCGTTCTCCGAGAAGATCAAGGACATCAAGGACGTTCAGGACGGCGCCAAGGTTGCCATCACGAACGACCCGTCCAACCAGGTCCGGGCGCTCAAGGTCCTCCAGGTGGCCGGGCTCGTGAAGGACATCAAGGACGATACCTCCGTGCTGACCCTCACCGACGAGCAGAACCCCAAGAAGCTCAAGTTCTCCGAAAACCAGCCCGAACTGCTGATCAACGACCTCAAGGACCCCTCGGTGGACCTTGCGCTGATCAACGGCAACTTCATCCTCAAGGCGGGCCTGAGCACCAAGGACGCCCTCGCTGTGGAGTCCGTGGAAAACAACCCGTACGCGAACTTCCTGGCCTGGCGCGAGGATTCCAAGGATGACGTCCGGATCAAGAAGCTCGACGAACTCCTGCACTCCCCCGAGGTCAAGGCCTTCATCGAAAAGGAATGGCCGAACGGTGACGTGACGGTGGCCTTCTAAGCCTTCCGCTACTCAGCACCAGCAGAAAATCCCCGTCTCCCGGACATTTCCCCTTCGCTTTTGGCGGGGATTCGTCCGGGAGGCGGGGATTTCTGTTGCGAGCCGTTTAGGCGGCGGGCACGGCTGCCGCGGCGGCGGCCCTGGCTGCGGCGGGAAGTGCGTCGAAGATCCGGTTCATGGCGGCGTCGTCGTGTGCTGCCGAGAGGAACCAGGCTTCAAAGACCGACGGCGGCAGGTAGACGCCGGAGTCCAGCATGGAGTGGAAGAACGGCGCGTAACGGAACACTTCCTGGCCCTGGGCATCCTCATAGTTGTGGACGCCGCGGGCCGAGGTGCCGAAGGCCACCGAGAACAGGTTGCCTGCCCGCTGGATGGAGTGGTCCACACCGGCTGCGTCCAGCGCCGAGGACAGCGCCGCGGACAACTCCAGCGAGCGGGCGTCGATGAACGAGTACACCTCGGGGGTGGCGTGGGTGAGGGTGGCGACGCCGGCAGCCATGGCCACCGGGTTTCCGGACAGCGTCCCCGCCTGGTAAACAGGGCCCAGCGGCGCCAGGTAGTCCATGATCTCGGCCCGGCCGCCGAGGGCCGCCGTCGGCATGCCGCCGCCGATCACTTTGCCGAACGTCAGCAGGTCCGGCGTCCACGGCTCGACGGCGTCTGCCGCGCCGCCGGTGAGGCCCCAGTAGCCGGAGTAGCCGGTGCGGAAGCCCGTGAGGACTTCGTCCACGATGAGCAGGGCGCCGTGTTCGCGGGTGATCCGCGAAAGGCCGGCATTGAAGCCCTCTCCGGGCGTGACAACACCCATGTTGGCCGGAGCCGCCTCCGTAATAACGGCGGCGATGTTGCTGCCGTGCGCGGCGAATGCGGCCTCGACCGCGGCGAGGTCGTTGTAGGGCAGCACCAGGGTCTCGGCGGCAGTGGCCGCTGTGACTCCGGCCGAACCGGGCAGGGCCAGCGTGGCCACGCCTGACCCGGCCGCGGCCAGGAGTCCGTCAAGGTGGCCGTGGTAGCAGCCGGCAAACTTGATGACCAGGTCGCGTCCGGTGAAGCCGCGGGCCAGGCGGATGGCGGTCATGGTGGCTTCGGTGCCCGTGGACACCATCCGGACGCGTTCGGCGGCAGGCACGCGTTCCTTGACGATCGCTGCCAGGTTGGCTTCGTCCGGCGTCGATGCGCCGAAGGAGAGTCCGCGGTCCACGGCGGCGTGGACTGCCTCGAGGACAGCCGGGTGGGCGTGGCCCAGCAGCGCGGGACCCCAGGAGCACACCAGGTCCACATACTCGGCGCCGTCGGCATCCGTCAGGTACGGGCCCTTGGCGGACACCATGAACCGCGGGGTCCCGCCAACGGAGCCGAAGGCCCGGACGGGTGAGTTGACGCCGCCCGGCATGAGCTGGCGTGCACGGTCGAAGAGTTCCTCATTGCGAGGAGAGCTGGAAGTCATGGGTCCTATTCTTTCAGTTTGCGGGATGGTGCCCGGACAGGAGCTCTGCCACCCGGGGTGCCACCACGGTGCCGAACAGTTCGATGCAGCGCATCATGGCGGCGTGCGGAAGCGTGCCGTTGCCGTACTTGAGGTCGAAGCGGTCGACCCCCAGGTTGCGTTTCAGCAGGACGATCTTCTGCGCCACGGTCTCGGGCGACCCCACATAGAGGGCCCCTTCCGGTCCGCACATGGCATCGAACTCCGCCCTGCTGGCCGGACCCCAGCCGCGCTCGGCTCCGATCCGGTTGCGCTGCGCCAGCCAGTGCGGGAAGAGCTCCTCGCGGGCGGCCTCGTCCGTGTCGGCGATGTGGCCCGGCGAATGGGTGGCGATCTGCTGCATCGGATGGCCGTATTTCGCCATCGCCTCGCGGTACAGGTTGACGAGCGCGGTGAAGGATCGGGGCTGGCCGCCGATGATGGCGAAGATGATCGGGTAGCCGTACTCGGCGCACCGGAGCACGGATTCCGGGGTGCCGCCAACTCCGATCCAGGTCGGCAGCAGGTGGTGCTCCAGAGGCGGATAGACGCTCAGTCCGCTGATGGGCGGGCGGGTCCGTCCTTCCCAATGGACCGGCTTCTGGGTGCGGACCTTGTCGAAGAGTTCCAGTTTTTCCTCGAACAGGACCTCGTAGTCCGCCAGGTCCAGGCCGAACAGCGGGAAGGATTCAATGAAGGAGCCGCGCCCCAGCATGACTTCGGCGCGGCCTTCAGAGATGGCATCAACAGTGGAAAAGCGCTGGAAGACGCGGACAGGGTCATCGGAGCTGAGCACGGTCACGGCGGATCCGAGCCTGATGTGCTTGGTCCTGGCCGCGGCGGCGGCCAGGAACACCTCGGGGGCCGAGACGGCGAAGTCCCGGCGGTGGTGCTCGCCTACGCCAAAGGAGTGGAGTCCGACGTCGTCCGCCAGCTCCGCCTGCTCCAGCAGCTGCCGCAGCACCTGCGCATGCGGCACCGGGTGCCCGTCCGGGTATACGCCGACGTCGCCGAAGGTGTTCAGGCCGAGCAGGACCTTCCCCGGCCCGACGGGCGCTGTGGGGCCGGCGCCCGGGGTGGCCACGGCGGCGGTGTCAGCTGCGGCCGCCGGGGCTGCCGAACTCCCGGTTCCCGGGAGGGACGCCCCGCTCATCATGACTCCTTCAGCCAGCCGGCCAGCTCGGACGCCCAGTAGGTCAGGACCATGTTGGCGCCGGCGCGCTTGATGCCCAGCACGGACTCGGTGATGGCCGCGCGGCGGTCGATCCACCCGTTGGCGGCAGCAGCCTCGATCATGGAGTACTCCCCCGAGATCTGGTAGGCGGCGACCGGAACGGTGCTCATTGCCGCGACGTCGGCGAGGATGTCGAGGTAGCTCATGGCGGGTTTGACCATCACCAGGTCCGCGCCTTCGGCCAGGTCCAGCTCCACCTCGAGGATGGCCTCCCGCCGGTTGGCGGCGTCCATCTGGTAGGTGCGGCGGTCTCCCTTGAGCTGCGAATCGACGGCTTCCCGGAACGGGCCATAGAAGGCTGACGCGTATTTGGCGGCGTAGGCCACCACGGCCGTGTTGGTGTGCCCCGCGTCTTCCAGCGCCTGCCGGATCACTCCGATCTGGCCGTCCATCATGCCGGACGGTCCAAGCATGTGCGCTCCCGCGTCCGCCTGTGCCACGGCCATCGCGGCGTAGATTTCCAGCGTTGCGTCGTTGTCCACGTACCCGTCGGCGTCGAGTACGCCGCAGTGCCCGTGGTCGGTGAATTCGTCCAGGCAGACGTCGCTCATGACCACGAGTTCGTCGCCCACTTCGTCGCGGACGTCTCGGATGGCCTTGTTGAGCACACCGTCGGGGTCCAGGGACGCGGTGCCGCGTGCATCGCGTTCGGCCGGAATGCCGAAGAGCATGATGCCGCCGACGCCCAGCTCCACGGCCTCGGCCGCCGCCCGCTTGAGGGAATCAGTGGTGTGCTGCACCACACCGGGCATGGAGGCGATCGGATTGGGTTCCGTGAGCCCCTCGCGGATGAAGGCGGGAAGGATCAGCTCCGGAGCCGCCAGCCGGTGTTCAGCAGTCATCCGGCGCATGGCCGGGGTGGTGCGGAGCCGGCGGGGGCGGTGGGTCGGGAAGCTCATGGTCTGTCCTTCACATAGTTCTCGGAGGCGGGCGGTGGTGATGCGGAATGTCCTGGAGCCAGCGCCTCAATGACGGCGGAGACCAGGCCGGACGTGGTGGGTTGTTCGGCGACGGCGGCAACCGGCAGTCCCAGCCGCTCCGCTTCCGCCGCCGTTGAACGCCCGATCGCCACGAACCGGCAGTCGCCCAGCGGCGAGAGGCCGGCGTGGATGCGCTGCGCGGCGCTGGGTGAAGCGGCGACGACGGCGTGGAGCCGTCCGGCGGCAAGCTCGGCTTTCGCTTCGGCTGGGGTGAGCACCCCAGCCCGCGGCGGCACACCGGGAGCGCCGCCGTCCGGACTGAAGCTGCGGGCGGGATCCGCCGGATAGTCCACGGTGTGGTAAGCGGTGACGGCCTGAACACTGGCGCCCAGCGACTCCAGCCCTTCGGCCAGCCTGCCGTCCGCGATGTCCGCCTGCGGCAGGAACACGCTGCCGTGGCCCTGCGGCCAGATGTCGAGGAGGCCTGCACCGGATTGGAGCCTGGCCGGGGCCAGGTCGACGGGGATTCCCCGTGCTTCCAGTTCACGGCGCGTGGCCGGACCGATCGTGGCGACCCGGACCGTGCCGGGCAGCCACTGGCTCAGCGTGACGCCCCGATCCCTGGCAAGTTCTTCGAGCGCCTGGAGGGTCGTTACGCTGCTGATGACCAGCCAGCTGTAGGCGCCCGCGCCCAGGGCGTCAAAGGCGACCTCCAGGGAATGCTGGTCGCGGGCCCGTTCGAAGTCGATGAGCGGAAGCAGCAGCGGTTCGGCCCCGGTTTCGCGCAACGCGGCGACCAGGGACGCGGCCCGGTCCGGGCTCCGCGTGACAAGGACGCGGGCGCCCTCAAGCACCCGGAGGCCCGTTTGGCCCTCCGTGCGGCGGGCGCTGCGCCGTCCCATCATGTGCCCGGGTCCGCCGGGTCAGGACGCGGCAAGGTCCGCGATGTCGGCGGCTCCGGCCGCCAGCAGCACCTCGGCCAGCTCGATGCCCAGCAGCGTGGCGCCCACCTCGGTGAGGCCGTCCGTGGCCCGTTTGTCGCGGACCGAGGCCTTGCCGTCAACGGCGCAGACCACGGCCTCCAGGTAGAGCATGCTTCCCTTGCGGAAGGCGTAGGCTCCCACCGGGGCGGCGCAGCCGGCCTCGAGTCGTGCCAGCAGCGCGCGCTCGGCTGTTACCGCCAGCCGGGTGTCCGTGTCGTCCAGGGCCGCGAGGGCCTGGGCCAGGGGCCCTTGGGAGCCCTCGGTGGATCCGGGCTTCCGCGGTGCGTCAGCGGTGCGGCACTCGATGGCGAGCGACCCTTGGCCGGCGGCCGGAAGCATCACGTCCGTTTCGAGGTATTCGCTGACGGCGTCCAGCCGGCTGATGCGTTCCAGGCCGGCGGCCGCCAGGACGACGGCGTCGAGGTCGCAGGATTTTCCTGCCACCACTGCATCGGTGGCATTGCCCGGCAGGCCGGGAACGCGGCCGAGGCGGGTGTCCACGTTGCCGCGGATGTCCACGATGTCCAGGTCCGGGCGGGCAGCCCGAAGCTGCGCTGCACGGCGCGGGGAGCCGGTTCCCACCCGGGCGCCCTGCGGGAGGTCGGCCAGCTTGAAGCCGTCGCGCGCGCAGAGCACGTCCCGGACGTCAACGCGCTTCGGCGTCGCTGCCAGGGTCAGTCCCGGCGCGGCTCCGGTGGGCAGGTCCTTCAGTGAGTGCACGGCAACATCGCACTGGTCACGCAGGAGGGCATCGCGCAGCGCCGCTACGAACACGCCCGTGCCGCCCATCTGCGACAGCGAGCCCGTCAGGACGTCGCCGTCGGTCCTGATGTGGACCAGTTCCACCGGGAAACCGCCGATTGCGGCAAGTTGGTCCGCTGTCTGCTGGGTCTGGGTGAGCGCCAGCTTGCTGGCGCGTGTCCCGATACGGACGGTCACAGGGCTTCCTGTCCCGCCGCCGGTGCAGCCGGGCCGGCCGGCGAGTCCGAGGCGTAATCGTCGTGGCCGGTGCCCACGGTGGTGTCGGCTCCCGCGATGGTGGGCTTCTCGCCCCGGAAGTTGGAGCAGCAGCCCGGACGGCAAACGTCGTACCAGGGGCCCAGGCCGGTCACGTGGGGCCGGTCCGCGATGTTGTTCGCGGCAGTGCGCTCACAGATCAGGTCCACAATGCCGCCCACGAACTTGCGGTGCGTGCCGGGGGTGGGGACCCGGGTTGCGGCGATGCCGAAGTTCCGGCAGGTCTCCAGCGCTTCGGTGTCCAGGTCCCAGACAACCTCCATGTGGTCGCTCACGAAGCCCAAGGGGACGATCACGATTCCCTTGATGACGCCCTGGCCGGCGAGTTCCTCGATGGCGTCGTTGATGTCCGGTTCGAGCCACGGAACGTGCGGCGCACCGGAGCGCGACTGGTACACAAGCGACCATGGTGCGGTCAGCCCGGATTCTTCCCCGACCCGGCGGATGACCTCGGCGCCGGTCGCCAGATGCTGGGCAACGTAGGCCGAATCTTCAGCGAACTGGCGCGGCTCACCCTCGGAGCGTCCGGCGGCTTCGGCGTCGCGCGTCGGAATGGAGTGTGTGGCGAACAGGATGTGGACCGGCGCGTCCGGTGTGCCTGCTGCGGCCAGCTGGGCGCGGACGTCGGCAAGCCCGGCGGCGGTGCCCTCCACGAAGGGCTCCACGAAGCCCGGGTGGTCGAAGTACTGGCGGACCTTGTCCACTTCCAGTTTCCCGTCCAGGCCGGTCTCGGCCAGTGCCAGGCCGATGTCTTCGCGGTACTGGCGGCAGCTGGAGTAGCAGGAGTATGCGCTCGTGGTGACCATCAGCACCTTGCGGTGGCCGGCGTCGTACACGTCCTGCAGGGTCTGCGGGATATACGGATCCCAGTTGCGGTTGCCCCAGAACACGGGGAGCCCTATGCCGCGGGCTGAGAGCTCCGCTTCGATTCCCGCCTTGAGGTCGCGGTTCTGCTGGTTGATGGGGCTGATGCCGCCGTTGGCGCGGTAGTGGTGCGAGACCTCTTCGAGCCGTTCGTCCGGAATTCCGCGTCCGCGGGTGACGTTGCGGAGGAACGGGATGACGTCGTCCTGGCCTTCGGGGCCGCCGAAGGAGGCGAGGAGGACGGCGTCGTACTCCTTCGGAGCCATCCGGCCGGCTTCGGTGACGGGGTTGACGGCCGTCACCTCTGAAGCCTGGGACTCAAGCGAACTCATGCAAGGACCTCGGCGATCTCGGCGGCGGTGACCCGCCGGCCGGTGTAGAACGGGATTTCTTCACGGACGTGGTGGCGGGCCTCGGTGGCGCGCAGGTGGCGCATCAGGTCTACGAGGTCCACCAGTTCGGGGGCCTCCAGGCCGAGGATCCACTCCCAGTCGCCCAGGGCGAATGAGGACACCGTGTTCGAGATGACCTGCGGGAATTCGCGGCCCAGCATGCCGTGGTCGCGAAGCATGGCGCCGCGCTCGGCGTCCGGCAGCAGGTACCACTCGTAGGAGCGCACGAACGGGTAGACGCAGAGCCATTCGGCGGGTTCCACGCCTCGGGAGAAAGCAGGCGTGTGGTTTTTCGCGAATTCCGCTTCGCGGTGCACACCCATGGCGGACCAGACGATTTCCGTGCCGGCAAAGAGCTTGCTGCGGCGAATGTCGCGGACCGCCTGCTGCAGGGCCTCGGGCTTGGGACCGTGGAGCCATACCATGATGTCCGCATCCGCACGCATGGCCGAGACGTCGTAGCTTCCCCGGAGGACCACGCCGGCCCCTGCCAGGCGGGCGATCAGCGCGTCGAAGTCCTCGGCAGCATCGGCGCTGCGCAGGACGTCGGCGGAGCGCTTGAACACGGTCCAGAGGGTGAAGAACTGCTCGGCTGATTCTTCGGTTTTAGTGACAGATTCGGCAGAAGTGTGGCTCATAGCTACCAGTCTGCCCCTTCCATGCAGCTAAGTCGAAACCGAGAACTTCTACAACGTGTAGAAGTGCTTAATTTCACATTACGCCCAAAACTGCGCTGCGCTCACCCGGTGATCGGCAGGCAACAACCTCAGGCCCGGCGCATCCGGACGTAGGCAACCCCCGCGGCGCAGGCCAGTGCCACGAGCCCGGCGCCCCACCACACCTGCGGCGACACGTCGCCCATGGGCGAAACGCTCACGGCAGAGCGCATGACCGGCGCGCTGGACACCCCGTAGCCGGGGCCGGACAACGGTATGACGCCCGCCGACGTCAGGGTGGCCATGTTGGTCGGACCGAACATCTTGGTGGTGTTCCAGGCGGACGCCGGAGCTGGAGAAGCGGGGCCGGTGGCCTTGCCGCCGGCCGGCAACTGTGATGCGCCGGCCGATCCCTGGGCGCCACCGGCTGTGCCCGGCGCAGTTGCTCCTGTTCCGGGGGCGGCCGGGGCCGCCGTGCCGGGAAGCGCTGGAGACGGTGCGGGAACCACTCCGGTAGCAGGCGCGGGCGAACCGGGCGTTTGGGTGGGATCGGTGGACGGAGCTGCCGCACCGCCCGTGGGGGACGGTGAAGGAGTTCCCGACGGCGACATGTTCCCCTCGGACGGCGACGGGGCAGGCGATGTCGGGGTGGTGGGTGAGGGCGAGGCCGGCTCGGTCGTCGGAGAGGGTGACGGGGCGGGCTGGGTCCGGTATCCGGGCCGCGTCGGCTTGCCGGTGCCGGGTTCGGGTTCGGGTTCGGGCGAGTCGGAAGGCTCAGGCTTCGGCCCCAGGACCACGGATGCCACGACGTCCAGCAAGGGAACACCCGCCTCCACGGAGGTGGTGGCGTCGGTGGTTGTGTCCGGAGCCGGAACTAGGGACACAGCATTGGATGCAGGAACACCTGCGGATAGGACTAGTACCGCTCCGAGCGCCGCTGCTGCCGTGCCGCGCCGAAGACCCCCATGGAAACCAGTCAGCGTTCGAGTTTCTTCGGACTTCTGATTGACCATAGTCATCGACACTAGCCAGAATTACGCGTCATTAGAAACTTGCGAAGAAGCCTTTCACGCGGTACTCGCGGGCTAATGAAGGAGGTCCTCCAACTGCCTTTTCGTGTCGGCCACGACGGCGGCCAGGCCGTTGCCCGCCAGCCAGCCGCCCACCATCACCAGGGTTCCTTCGCGGGCGCAGACCCGGCGGACATCGGCCACCCGCTGGCGGTGCCCCACGGCGGCGAAGGGAAGCGCCCCGCCCCAGCTGACGACGTCCCAGTCGAGCAGGTCATCGGCCGTGACAGGTACGGTCAGGAGCACCGACGCATCCCGTAAGGCGGCGTCAAGGAGCTGGCGGTCACCAGCACCTGCTCCGGCGTCAAATGGCAGTCGGGCATCCGCCCGGCGTGCGTCGGCTTTACCGGACGGCGTGACCTCACTCCGGCCGTACGACAACCGGACAATATGGGTGCCGGGCCCGGCCGCAGCCGCCAGCCAGTCCCATTTGGCGGTGGCATGGGTCAGCGCCTTGGCCTGCACGCCGGGAGTCTGCGGAGCCACCAGGATGCCCGTTCCCCGGGGCCGGCGGTCCAGTTCGGGAAGGTCAACAACAAGTGTCACAAGCTTTACATCCGGACCGGCGCCCGGCCGGTACGCTGCCAAGTCCGGTACTGCCTCCTGCATCAGCCCGACGGCGGACGGGCCGTCAAGAGCCACCACCAGCAGGCCGGCGTCATACGTCCCCTCCCCCGCTGAGACCCGCCAGCCGCCGGCCGTCCTGGCCACCGCGTCGGCGCGGGTATTGTCCAGCAGCCTCACGCCACGCTGACGAAGTTCGGCTACGAGGGCGGTGACCAGGGTGTGCATACCGCCCTGAAGGCCTGCGACGGCGGATCCTGCTTTGGCGTGTTGCGCTGCGGGCATGGTCCCACCGGCCGCGGGATCCTGCCTGGCCGTGCCGCCCCGCCGCTGGGCGGCGACAGCCGCTGCGAGGGAGCCGTGGGTCCGGATTCCGGCGCGGAGCCCGGGCGCCACCATGTCCACGTCGAGCAACGCGGGATCGGCCGAATGCACGCCTCCAACCACCGGCGCGACGAGGCGTTCCAGGACGCGGCGGCCCATCCGGGCGCGGACCAGGTCGGAGACGCTGGTGACCGCTGCACGGGTTCCCGTGGCGGCGGGCAGGAACCTGTCCAGGGAAGCACGGAGGGATCCTGCCAGCCCAAGGGTCCGGCGTACTTCGGGGTCCCACGGGTTGGCGGGTATGCCCAGAACGCCGGTCTTGGGGAGTTCCCGGGCGCCTTCGGGGAGCTGGACCCACGCGCCGCCCGGGTGGGGCGCCACGATGTTGCCGGCGACGCCGAGTTCGGCCGCGAGGTCTGCGACGGCGCTGGAGCGGGTCGCGAAGGATTCCGCCCCGCTGTCCAGTGTCAGGCCGCCCACCACATGACTGCCCACGCAGCCGCCCCAGGCGTCGCCGGCCTCCAGGACCGTGACGTCCCGGCCGGCCTTGGCAAGCTCCAGCGCCGCGAGCAGGCCCGAGATGCCGCCACCCACCACTACGGCCGTTTGTACGGACGGTTCCGGCGTGGCTGCGCTCACCGTATTACTCCGGGGAAATCGAATGAATAAGCTCGACGACGCGCGTCAGCACGGCGGGGTCGGTTTCCGGCGGCACGCCGTGGCCCAGGTTCAGGACGTGGCCGGGCGCAGCGGACCCTGCCCTGATGACCTCCCGGACGTGGGCTTCGAGGACCGCCCAGGGGGCGGACAGCAGCGCGGGATCGATGTTGCCCTGCAGCGGGACGGTGCCGCCCAGCCGGCGGTTGGCTTCGTCGAGGGGAAGCCGGTAGTCAACACCAACCACGTCGACGCCGACGTCGCGCATTGCCACCAGGAGCTCTGACGTGCCGGTACCAAAGTGGATCAACGGCGCACCAAGGTGCCGGACGTGGTCCAGGGCGCGCGCGGAGGCGGGGGCCACGAAGCGTTCGTAGTCGGCCAGCCCCAGTGAGCCTGCCCAGGAATCGAACAGCTGGCCGGCGGAGGCCCCGGCTTCCAGCTGGGCGCGCAGGAACATGCCCGAGGCGTCTGCAGCCCAGTTGGCCAGGGCGTTCCAGGTTTCGGGATCGGCGTGCATCATGGTCCGCGGGCCGAGGTGGTCGCGGGAGGGCTTGCCTTCCACCATGTACGCAGCCAGCGTGAACGGCGCTCCGGCGAACCCGATCAGGGGCGTCTTGCCAAGCTGGGCCACGGTGAGCCGGACGGCTTCGCGGATGGGCTCCAGCGCTTCCCAGGTCAGCTGCGGCAGCGCGGCGACATCCCCGGCGGTGCGGATGGGCTTGTCCAGGACCGGGCCCACGCCCGGAACGATGTCAACGCCCACACCGGCGAGCTTCAGCGGAATGACGATGTCCGAGAAGAAGATGGCGGCGTCAACGTCATGCCGGCGGACGGGCTGCAGCGTGATCTCCGAGGCAAGCTCGGGACGCAGGCACGAGTCCAGCATGGCTACGCCTTCGCGCACCTTCAGGTACTCCGGCAGGGAACGGCCGGCCTGGCGCATGAACCAGACGGGGCGGCGGGACGGCTTGCCGCCGCGGTAGGCCGTGATGAGCGGCGAATCAGCCGTGCGGCCGTCCATCAGCGGGTGCCCTGCATCCAGGGTGCCAGCGGAGAACGGGGCGGCGGATACCGTGCCGTCAGAGGTTGCAGCGCTTGAAGTCATGACTCCGATTGTCCCTAAATTCGCCTGCAAAAGATAACGACAGCCTGTCAGCCGGAGCCCGTCACGGCCGCCCGTGGCGGGAATCACAGGGCGCCGTGGTCTTTCCCACGGCGCATAGTTGTTCTACACCGCGACGAAAAAGCTATGATTGTGATGCTGTGGTTCTTTTCTCATTGGTGGCTACACACGCCGACATCGACCTCGAGACCGTTGCTCAACTGAGCACCGGCGCTTCCGAGCTGGCTACATCCGCACTCTCCGGGTCGCCGGCAGTGACGGGTGCGGTGGTGCTTGCCACCTGCAACCGCTTCGAAATTTACGGTGAAGCGTCCCATGCGGACGACGTGGAAGCGGCACGGGCCGCCCTCGTCGCCCAGATCAGCGAACGCAGCGGGCTCAACGAACAGCTCGTCTCCCGGTCCTTCAATACCCGCACCGGCGGCGAAGTCAGCCAGCACCTCTTCGCCGTGAGCTCGGGCCTGGATTCGGCCGTGGTGGGCGAACGCGAAATCGCCGGCCAGGTGCGACGCGCCCTCATCACCGCCCAGCACGAAGGTACTGCCAGCTCCGGCCTTATCCGGCTGTTCCAGGCCGCATCCAAGACCGCAAAGGATGTCGGGGCTCAGACAGCCCTCGGCTCACGCGGACTGTCGATTGTCTCGGTGGCCCTGGACCTCGCCACGGACCTGTCCGAAAACGCTGACTGGTCAACCAAGAAGGCCGTGGTGTTTGGCACCGGCGCCTACGCCGGCGCCACCATGTCCCTGCTCCGCGAACGCGGCTGCAAGGACATCTCCGTCTTTTCCTCCTCCGGACGCGCCGAAGGCTTTGTGGCCACCCGCGGTGGCAAGGCCCTCGACGCCGATTCGCTGCCCGCCGCCGTAGCCGCGGCGGATGTCATGATCGGGTGCAGCGGCTCCGATACCCGCGTCGAAGCGGACGAGCTCGCCCGGGTGCGGGCAGACTCACCGCAAACGCTGATCGCCATCGACCTGGCACTCACCCACGATTTCGATCCGGCTGTCGGCGAGCTCGACGGCGTCGAGCTGCTCACCCTCGAATCCGTGCGGCTCGCTGCTCCCCAGGAGCAGGCGGAATCACTGGCCCAGGCAAGCGGCATCGTCTCCGGCGCCGCCACAGCCTTCGAGCAGGAGCGCGAAGCGCGGTCCGTGGACTCGGCCATCGTTGCGCTGCGCCGCCACACCATGAACGTCCTGGACGCGGAAATGGAGAAGGTCCGGGCGCGCCACGGCTGCACGGCCGCCGCTGAGGAAGTCGAATTCGCACTGCGCAGGATGGTCAAGCAGCTCCTGCATGTCCCGACGGTCCGGGCCCGTGAACTCGCCTCCAACGGCCAGCAGGAACACTACATTGCCGCGCTGGAAGCGCTGTACGGCATTACCGTTGAGCAGCCTGCCGCCGCGCCGGCGGCAGAATGCCCGGTGGACCACGGCCAAGCAGGTCCGGCGTCCGCCGACGCCCGGCGGGAAACCGCCTGACCCGGGAAACCGCCTGACCCGCGGAGCGACGCCCTCTCACTTGTTGCAGGCTTCTACACGACGCTCTCTCACTTATTGCAGGTTTCTACGCGACGCTCTCTCACTTCGTTCAAGAGAGTGAGAGAGCGTCGTTGAAATACGGGCCAAAAAGTGAGAGAGCGTCGTGATAGGGCAACCGTCTAGTAGACCGGCTTCGCGGGTTCCACTTCCCGTACCCAGGCCAGGATGCCGCCGTCGAGATGGCTGACCCGCTGGTATCCCGCCTTGCGCGCTGCGGCCAGGACGGCTGCGGAACGTGTACCGGCCTTGCAGTGGAACACGATGTCCTTGTCCTGCGGCAGCTCGGCCCAGGCCTCCCCCGCGAGGATCCTGCCCTGCGGAATGAGGACCGAGCCGTCGATGCTGACGATATCGTGCTCGCCGGGCTCCCGGACGTCCACGAGGTCGAAGTCCTTCAGGCCGGCTTTTCGCGACGCCAGCATTGTGGCCAGCTGCGTCGCCGTGACGGTGTTTTCCTTGGCTGTGGCAGCCTCCGGAACGATCCCGCAAAATGCCTCGTAGTCGGTGAGTTCGGTGACGCGCTCAGCCTCCGGGTCCCGCGCCACCTTGATCTCGCGCCAGCTGCCGCCCAGGGCGTCAAAGAGCGCCACGCGGCCCAGGAGGGAACGCCCGACGCCGGTGATCAGCTTGACTGCCTCGGTCACCATGAGCGAGCCCACGGCAGCGCACAGCATCCCGAACACGCCGCCTTCGCCGCAGGACGGCACCGACCCGGCCGGCGGAGCCTCCGGGTAGAGGTCGCGGTAGGTAGGGCCGTGCTTTTCCCAGAAAACACTGACCTGGCCATCGAACCGGAAAATGGAGCCCCACACGTAGGGCTTTCCGAGGATGGCCGCGGCGTCGTTCACCAGGTAGCGGGTGGCGAAGTTGTCCGCGCCGTCGAGGATGATGTCGTAGCCGGCGAACAGCTCCAGTGCGTTGGAGGCGTCGAGCCTGACGTTGTGGAGCCACACGTCCACCAGGGGGTTCAGTGCAGCAATGGAGTCCCGGGCTGACTCGATCTTGGACCGGCCCACGTCCGCAACGCCGTGGATCACCTGGCGCTGCAGATTGCTCAGGTCGACGGCGTCGTCGTCGATGATTCCCAAGGTTCCCACCCCCGCAGCGGCAAGGTAGAGGAGGGCGGGCGAGCCCAGGCCGCCGGCCCCGATGACCAGGACCTTGGCGTTCTTGAGCCGGCGTTGGCCCAGCGTGCCGATTTCGGGAATGATGAGGTGGCGGGAATACCGCTCGACCTCTTCGGCAGTCAGTGCGTCGGCCGGTTCCACGAGCGGATCCAGGGTTGCAGGGACAGCAGTAGCGGTGAACATCGAAGCCATACTTCAATGTATGCCCGAAGATGCCGCCAGGTCATATTACCCGCGCGTAAAGTGTAGGTAACTGCAATGGAAAGAAGGCCAACAGTGGTTCATCAGGCACCGGTTGATCGGACACCGGCCGGGAAGGCAGCCGCGGGACAGACGCGGGCCGGCGGTGCGCGTTCGGCGAGGCTCCCGCGTGACGAACGCCGCGCCCAGCTGCTGGCGGCTGCCCAGGAAGTGTTCGTCGCCAACGGCTACCACGGCGCCGCCATGGACGAGATCGCGGAGACCGCCCACGTCAGCAAGCCGGTACTGTACCAGCATTTCCCCTCCAAGCGCGAGCTCTACCTCGCCCTCCTGGACAGCCATCTGAGCTCACTGACAGACCTGATGCTGGGTGCCCTGAGCTCGACCACGGACAATGACGAGCGCGTCCAGGCCGTCATGCGGGCCTACTACCGCTTTATTGCCAGCGACGACCAGGCCCACCGCCTGGTGTTCGAGTCGGACCTGATCAACGATCCCGACGTCAGTTCGCGCCTGGAAACGTTCAACAAGACATTTGCCGACGCCGTGGCCCGCGTGATCGCCGAAGACACCAAGCTGCCTCCCCTGGAGGCCCAGCTGCTGGGGCGCGGACTCGCCGGGATGGCGCAGGTCAGTGCACGGTACTGGCTCGAAACGGACGGAAACCTGGACCTCGATGTGGCCAGTGACCTGATCTATCGTTTAGCTTGGCGCGGAATCTCGCGCTTCCCCAAGGAAACCTAGACTACAAATAGAGAACACCTTTAGAACTTTGATTGGCTGGGAGGCCTCGCTGTGGAAGTAAAGATCGGCATTCAGAACATCGGCCGCGAAATTGTGCTGGAATCGGCTCAGGATGCTGACGCTGTGGCAAAGCTCGTCGGGGAATCCATCGCCAAGGGCGCCGAACTTCGCCTGACTGACGAAAAGGGCCGTGTGGTCATCATTCCCGCCAACGTCCTGGGCTACGTTGAAATCGGGGCAGAGGAAGCCCGCCGCGTCGGTTTCGGCCAGCTCTAGGCTGCCGCTTCACTTGTCCCCCCGCTCTGCAGCAAGGAGTTCACCGAATGCTTTCCCTGGTAATCGTGGCCCTGGTCACCGTGGCCGCAGGCTTTGTTGTCTGGGCCAACGACCGGCGGCACGCCAAGTACGGCATCGCCCTGCCGGCGGGAGTGGCTACCGCCGTGGGGATGCTGAGCTGGATCATCTTCATTGCCGCAGGGCTTGGCTACCAGCCCGGCCTGACGTGGATTCCGTGGGTGCTGCCGATGGTCCTGGGCACCGGGGCGGCACTCGGCGCCGCGGTGTACCTGGGCCGGAAGCGCGCCCTGCACGACACCAGGCAGCTGACGGCCGCGCTGCGGCTCTAGGGCCGGGGTCCGGAGCCGGCGCAGGCTACAGGTCCGGTTCGTGGCCTTCCTCGGTGCACAGGCACAGCCGGTTTCCCTGCGCATCCGTGACCACCACCCAGTTGGGTGCGTGGTCACGGTTCATTAAGGCTCCGGTCGCCGCAGTTTTCTCCAGTGCCGGGCCGGATTCCGCCTTGCTTCGGTGGATGTCCAGATGGAAGCGGTTCGCGTTGGGGGCGGCGGTTTCCTGGAACCAGAGCCCTGGCCCGCGGCCGTACGGGTCGGCGAGGTCCCCGTACCTGCCTTTCCGGTAACCAAGGGCGGTCCGCCAGACTTCCGAAATCTCGCCCGGGCTGGCAGTGTCGATGACGATCTCCACTGTCCGGTACAGCCCCGGTTCCGCGGCGGCCCCGGCAGCAGCGGCCGCCTGGCTGACCGCTGCTGCGGCGGCCACGTCACGCTGCGTCACCTCGGTGCCGGCGTCATGGGACGTGAAGCGGATGAAGACCCTGTTGTAGCGCCAGTCCAGGTCCGGGTGGTGGTTCTGTTCCTCGGCCAGGCGTCCGACGGCGGCGATCAGCTCCAGCGCACCGGCCGCCGTCGGCGTTTTGTAGACGGTCACGAGGCCGCCCAGCCGGTACCTCCAGTCGGGAAGGTCCGCCAGCGCGGCGTCAATCTGGGGTCGGGTAAGAACGTCTTCCTTGCCGGTCACCGTTGGCTCCCTTGGATGGTCTGGGACTACTAGAGGAACTCCGCCCGGCCTTCCATGGCCGACGACGCCAGAGCGTGCTCGCGGCGCGGAATCCGGCCGGCCGCTTTCGCCAGCCTACCGGCGATGACCGCGTGTTTGAAGGCCTCCCCCATCATCGCCGGGTTCTGCGCCCGGGTCACCGCTGTGGCCAGCAGGACGGCGTCGCAGCCGAGTTCCATGGCGAGCGCCGCATCGGAGGCGGTACCGATGCCGGCGTCCAGCACCACGGGAACGGATGCCCGGGAAACTATGAGTTCGATGTTGTGCGGGTTCAGGATGCCCAGGCCGGTACCGATGGGTGAGCCGAGCGGCATCACCGCGGTGGCGCCGAGGTTCTCCAGCCGTAGCGCCAGCACGGGGTCGTCGTTGGTGTAGGCGAACACCTTGAACCCGCGGTTGACGAGTTGCTCCGTGGCGTCCACGAGCTCCACGGCGTCCGGCAGGAGCGTGTGTTCGTCGGCAATCACTTCCAGCTTGACCCAGTCCGTTTCCATCGCCTCCCGCGCCAGTTCCGCCGTCATGACTGCGTCCCTGGCCGTGAAACACCCGGCGGTGTTGGGCAGGACCCGGATGTTGTGGTCCACCAGGAGCTGGAACAGCGAGCCTGTTTCGGCCGGCGAATAGCGGCGCATGGCCACCGTGGTCAGCTCCGTGCCGGACGCGATCAGCGCCGCACCCAGCCCGTCCAGGCTGGGCGCACCGCCGGTGCCCATGATCAGCCGCGACCCCAGCGGAACACCGTCCACAATGAAGGGGTCCGCCGCCTGTTGTGCCTGTGCCGCGCCGGCAACCGTGGTTCCTGCCATGATGCTCAACCTCCCTGTACCGCTGTAACGAGTTCGACGTCGTCGCCCTCGGCGAGCGCCGTGACGTACCACTGGCTGCGCGGCACTACCTCGGAGTTCCTCGCAACCGCCACTCCCAGTTTCTGGCCGTCGGCAGCCTGCCCGTTGGGGGCGAGGTTCCTGCCGGTGACCTGGCTGATGAGGGTGGTGACGGACGCGCCGTCGTCGACCGCGTGGACCGTGCCGTTCAGTTTGATGTTCATGCTGTTTCCTTGTTCGGGTCAATTGTGACTGTGGTTGCGGACGGTGCCGGAAACCGGGAGAACCGGTCGGGCCGGAACGGCGTCCAGCGCGGGTCGGCGTTGCCGTCCATCAGCTGCCTGCAGATGGCAGCCGCCGCGGGCGTCAGCAGGACGCCGTGACGGAAGAATCCGGTGGCAATGATCAGCCCCTCAATGTCCCGGCCGGTGCGGGCGTCCGCGACCCGCCCCAGCAGCGGCGCGTTGTCCGGCGTTCCCGGACGGGCCCTCGCGGTGGCTTCCAGGAGCTCCAGTTCAGCGACGGCCGGCACCAGCACCTGCGCGTCGCGCAGCAGCTGGTAGACGCCGCCGGCGGAAACGGCGGCCTCGGCAGGTGCCGCCGGTTCAGTGCCGGTGCCTTCAACGTCAGCAGCGGCGAGGGCGTCTTCACGCTGAGTCGCCCCGATCACCACCGTTCCGTCCTGCCGGGGAACGATATAGACGGGGATTCCGTGGACCATGCCGCGGACCGTTGATGTCACCAGCGGCTGCAGGTATGCGGGCACACGCAGGCGCAGGATGTCGCCGTACACCGGGCGGAGCGGCAGCCTCAGGCCTGGGGGCAGCCCGCCGAGGGCCGCAGACCCCAGCCCGTTGGCAACGATGGTCTCCCCGGCGTGCACGGTGCCTCCCCCGGCCAGGCTGACCCCGCTGACCTGCCCGTCCTCCCGGAGCAGGCCGGCGGCCCGCTCATGCACGGCGGAACCTGCCAGGGACTCCGCAATCAGGGCGAGGAGCCGGCGGGGGTCCACCTGGTGGTCGGCCGGAATGTCGAAGGCGCAGGAGATCCCGGGGCTCAGCAGCGGTTCGCGGGCCCGTGCTTCCCTGACTGTAAGAGGTTCCACTGTGAGGCCGCTTGCCTGCTGGACTCCCCGCAGGTCGGCGAGCGCCCTGCGGTCGGCGGCGTCGGCCCCTACGGCGAGGGTCGACGTCGTGAGGTAGCCGGTGCCGGGGGCTCCGGCGCCGGTATCCTCCGCCTCGAGGCCTGCGGCGAAGGCGGGCCACAGCCCCGAGGAGTGGAGCATGAGTTCCAGGAGCTGTTCCTCCTGGTAGTGGAGTTCGCTCACTGGCGCCAGCATGCCGGCGGCGGCCCAACTGGCGCCAGTCCCCGGTGCGTCGTCGATGAGCACCACGGACCTGCCGGACTGCCGGGCTTCCCACGCGATGCCGTGGCCGATGACCCCTCCGCCTATGACGGCGACGTCGGCGCTGATTTCCCGGGCGCGCGCGGCGGGGCGGCCTGCTGCGGGTTGCGGGTTCATTGTCATCCTTCCCTACGCCGGTACTAACCGGATCAGGTCAAGCGGTCGGCTCTGACGCCCTCTCAGCCCTGCAGCTTTGTGACAGCTGCAGCGGGCTCCCGCGGTACCACCCCAGTTTAGAGGAACTAGGCTGGTGCCATGACCGAGCACGCCGTCCTCACCAGCGCCCGCCTGTACCTCTGCACCGATGCCCGCACCGAGCGGGGCGATTTCGAAGACTTCGTCGATGCCGCCTATGCCGGCGGCGTTGACATCATCCAGCTCCGGGACAAGAACCTGGAGGCCGCCGAAGAGCTCGAGCTGCTTGAAGTGCTGGAGGCTGCGGCCCGCCGCCACGGCCGGCTCTGGTCGGTCAACGACCGCGCCGACATCGCTTCGCTCGCCGCTGCCCCGGTTCTCCACATCGGGCAGAAGGACCTTCCCCTGGCTTCGGCCCGGAAATTCCTCGGCGATGACGCCGTGATCGGCCTGTCAACCCACAGCCCGGAACAGATCGACGCCGCCATCGCCGCGTCTGCCGGTCCCGGCGGACTGGACTACTTCTGCGTGGGGCCGGTGTGGGCCACTCCCACCAAGCCGGGCCGGGCCGCCGTCGGCCTCGACCTGGTCCGCTACGCGGCCGGCGCCAGCGGCAAAACATCAGGCAAAACAGCTGACAGCGCGGTTGAAGGGACCGCTGGCGGTTCCCCGCAGCCGTGGTTCGCCATCGGCGGCATTGACCTGGGCAACGTTGAACAAGTGGTGGCTGCCGGAGCGCAGCGCATCGTAGTGGTCCGCGCCATTACCGAGGCCGACGACCCGGCCGCAGCGGCCAAGTCGCTGTTGGCGGCACTCGACGCCGGCCAGCAGTACAGCTAGCCGGTCAGGCCGAGTTGCGTCATACGCCGTGAATGGTTCCGCGCCAGGCCGGAGATCAGCCCGCTGACCAGCTCTTTCGCCGCGGCGTTGTCCTCGCCGCCGATCAGGCTTGCCAGGAAGGCGTGCTCGTAACTGACGCGCTGTGCCTGGGTCAATGCTTCGCCCAGCAGCCGCCTGCCCCAGAGCGCAAGTCTCGACGCGAGCCTGGGGTCATCGGCCAGGGCGCTTTTGAGCCGTTCGCGGAGGACCTCGGTCGTCTCTTCGGAGTCCTGGATCTGTTCGATGAGTTCGCGCGTGGCGGCATCCACATACTGCGAGATGGCCCGGTAAAAGTCGGCTGAGACCGTGTCGATGACGTACGCCTTCATCAGAGATTCGAACCAGTCCGCCGGTCGTGTCCGCGAGTGGAAGTAGTCCACGGCAGCCTGGAACGGCAGCATGGCGTCCTCGGCGTCGATGTTCATACTGGCCAGCCGGGAGCTCACCAGCTCGTAGTGCCGGAACTCCACCACGGCAATCCTGCCAAGCACGGCACGGTCGTGGAGGGTGGGCGAATACCGCGCGTCCGCAGAGAATCTCTCGAAGGCAGACAGCTCCCCGTAGGCCATCATTCCGAACAGGTCCGCGACGAAGCGGTTGTAACGAGCGGTGTCAGCCGGGGATGAGCTCATCAGTCAAGACTAATGGCGCAAATCGAGCTAACCTGATTTTCGTGTCACATCATCGCCTGTCTCCAAGTGTCCACGAGCAGACCAACCGTCTGGCCGAGGCGCTGCACGCGCTCCGGACGGAGTTGGAGCTTCCCGGCCCCTTCCCTGATGATGCCCTTCAGGATGCGCTTGCGGCCATTGCAGAGCACAAGATGCCTGACTTCGACCTCACGGACGTGGAATTCGTGACCATCGATCCCCCTTCCTCGACGGACCTGGACCAGGCCCTGTTCATTGAACGGTCCGGCGGTGGCTACAAGGTCCTCTATGCCATCGCCGATGTGCCATCCTTCGTGCAGCCAGGCGGGGCACTCGACGCAGAAACCCGCCGCCGCGGGCAGACCTTCTACGCCCCCGACGGGCGGATCCCGCTCCATCCGGAAATCATCAGCGAGAGTGCCGGCAGCCTGCTGGCCGGCCAATTGTGCTCCGCGTTCGTCTGGGAGTTCGAGCTGGATCAGGCGGCGCATGTGCAGTCCGTGCTGGTGCGCCGGGCCAGGATCCGGAGCCGGGCCAAACTCAGTTATAGGGACGTCCAGGAGGACCTCGATTCGGGCGGGGCCGGCCCGGTCCTGCAGCTCCTCAAGGAGGTGGGGCTCAAACGCGTGGAACTGGAGAGGCTGCGCGGCGGCGCCAGCCTGAACATGCCGGACCAGGAAATCCAGCAACTGCCCGACGGCGGCTACCGCATCGTCGCGGCGCCGTCCCTCCCCGTGGAGGACTGGAACGCCCAGATTTCCCTGATGACCGGCGTGGCCGCCGCGGACCTGATGCTCGAAGGCAAGGTGGGCATCCTGCGTACCATGCCGGCGCCGGACGAGCGTTCCCTCCTGCATTTCAAGCGGCAAACGCACGCACTGGGGAAGCCCTGGGACGGCCAGGCCAGCTACGGCGAGTACCTCCGGTCCCTGGATCCCACCGACCCGCGGCAACTGGCCATCATGCACTCTGCCGGCATGCTGTTCCGGGGCGCAGGCTACACACCCTTTGACGGCACGGTTCCGGAGGATGCCATCCAGTCGGCCATCGGGGCGGCGTACGCGCACACCACGGCCCCGCTGCGCCGGCTGATCGACCGTTTTGTCCTGGTGATCTGTGAAGCGCTGAGCAACCGCACGGCTGTTCCCGGCTGGGCCCGGGAGGCACTCCCCTCCCTGCCGGAGATCATGGCCGCCTCGGATCAGATGGCAGCGCGGATGGAACGCCTGGCCCTCGACACGGTGGAGGCGGCCCTGCTCATCAACCACGTCGGGCAGGAGTTCGACGCGGTGGTCATCTCGGGGTCGAAACCGGGCAAGCCGAACGGCAACGGCGGCAACGGGAACGGCAACGGACCGTCGGGCATCATCCAGATCGCCGACCCCGCAGTGACGGCCAGGTGCCCCGGCGAGCTCGAATCCGGCACCACGGTGCGGGTCAGGCTCCTCTCTTCGGACATCGCCACGCGGGAGATCAAGCTGGAGCTGGTGGACTGACTTGCGCGGCGTGCACGGGGCGTCAGTCGGGGATGGTTGCGCTGAACAGCTAGACTGAAAGGGTAGTAATGGATGCCCGGTCGTTGATTTCATTGATTTTCGAATTCAACAAGCCCGCCCCTACGCGATCTTGAGTTCCACCCGTTGGTCCCCAGTGCCAGCATTTAGATAGCCCGCGATCGGCTTCCACTGGATTTGCTTGCGCGCCCGAGCGTGCTCCGGAACGGCCTTTCAGCCGGCCCCGTTGAGCAGGCAGCGCCAATGCCCAAATGAATAAGGAAACTCCCCTGTGAGCGAACTGCACACGCACCAACTTCTGATCGACGACTCCGGAATAGAGTCGATCGAGCCGGAAGAGACCATCATCTCGGACGAAAAACCTCATGAGATCGAGGAGAAGTCCTTCGCCGACTTCAACGTCCGCGCCGACATCGTGGAATCCCTGGCCGACGCCGGGATCACCCACCCCTTCCCGATCCAGGCGATGACCCTGCCGGTGGCCCTTGCCGGCCACGACATCATCGGCCAGGCCAAGACCGGCACAGGCAAGACCCTGGGCTTCGGCATCCCCGCGCTGCAGCGAATCGTGGGCCGCGACGACCCCGGCTTCGACAAGCTGGCAGTCCCGGGCGCACCGCAGGCACTCGTGATTGTGCCAACCCGTGAACTGGCCGTCCAGGTGGCCAAGGACCTGGAGAACGCCGCCAAGAAGCGCAACGCCCGCGTCGCCACGATTTACGGCGGCCGCGCCTATGAGCCCCAGGTGGATGCCCTGCAGAAGGGCGTCGAGGTTGTTGTCGGTACGCCCGGCCGCCTGATCGACCTGTACAAGCAGAAGCACCTGAGCCTGAAGAACGTCAAGATCGTCATCCTCGACGAGGCCGACGAAATGCTGGACCTCGGTTTCCTGCCCGATGTCGAGACGCTGATCGCCGGAACACCGGCCGTCCGCCAGACCCTGCTGTTCTCCGCAACGATGCCCGGCCCGGTCATCGCCATGGCCCGGCGCTACATGACCCAGCCCACGCACATCCGTGCGGCCGACCCGGACGACGAGGGCCTCACGAAGCGGGACATCCGCCAGCTCATCTACCGCGCGCACAGCATGGACAAGATCGAGGTCGTATCGCGCATCCTGCAGGCCCGCGGCCGCGGACGGACCATCATCTTCACCAAGACCAAGCGCACCGCCGCCAAGGTGTCCGAGGAACTGGTGGATCGCGGCTTCGCTGCGGCCGCCATCCACGGCGACCTCGGCCAGGGTGCCCGCGAGCAGGCCCTCCGGGCCTTCCGCAACAACAAGGTTGATGTCCTGGTGGCCACGGACGTCGCGGCCCGCGGCATCGACGTGGACGACGTGACGCACGTGATCAACTACCAGTGCGTCGAAGACGAGAAGATCTACCTGCACCGCGTTGGGCGCACCGGACGCGCCGGCAACAAGGGCACAGCCGTCACGTTCGTTGACTGGGACGACATGCCGCGCTGGGGCCTGATCAACAAGGCCCTCGGCCTGAGCGTGCCCGAGCCCGTGGAAACCTACTCCTCCTCGCCGCACCTGTTCGAAGAGCTGGACATCCCCGAAGGCACCAAGGGCCGGCTGCCCCGCGACAAGCGGGTGCTGGCCGGTGTCGATGCCGAGGTCCTGGAGGATCTGGGCGAGACCGGCAAGAAGCCCGGGCGCGGCGGCGCTAGGGACAGCGGCCGCGACAACGCAAAGGACGGCGCCCGCGGAGCCGGACGGGACAGCGGACGCACAGGCGGACGCGATACCCGCCGCAGCGGCAGCGAGGCCGGCGGACGCTCAGGGGACCGCCGTCGTCGTACTTCCGACAGCAGCACCGCAGCCGCTCCGGCAGCCGAGGCAGCACCCGCGGTCGCGTCGGCTTCCGCGCCGGCCGAGGTGGACCGCGCCACCCGCGCCCGCCGCCGCACGCGCACCCGCCGCCGCAACGGCGAAGTGGTGGCCGGCGGAAACGCAGCGCAGGACGGCGCGCAACGTGGCAACACCGAGGCCTAAACCCCTCAATGACTGACACCGTCTGGGCGCCGGACGGCAGCAACCTGGTGGTACACGCGGACAACGCGGAGTACCTGCCAACGCTGCCGGACGGCGCCTTCACACTCATTTACGTCGACCCGCCCTTTAACACGGGCCGCTCCCAGCGCCGCCAGCAGACAACCATGGTGCGCAACGCGGACGGCGACGGCGACCGCGTGGGCTTCAAGGGCCGCTCCTACGACACGATCAAGGGCGCCCTGCACAGCTACGACGACGCGTTCAGCGACTACTGGTCCTTCCTGGAACCAAGGCTCGTGGAAGCCTGGCGGCTGCTCGCCGACGACGGCACCCTGTACCTCCACTTGGACTACCGGGAAGTGCACTACGCCAAGGTGATGCTGGATGCCATCTTTGGCCGCGAGTGCTTCCTGAACGAAATCATCTGGGCCTACGATTACGGCGCCCGCGCCAAGTTCCGCTGGCCCACCAAGCACGACAATATCCTCGTGTACGTCAAGAACCCGGCCAAGTACCACTTCGACAGCGCCGAAGTGGACCGCGAGCCGTACATGGCCCCCGGCCTGGTGACTCCCGAAAAGAGGGAACTGGGCAAGCTGCCCACGGACGTCTGGTGGCACACCATCGTCTCCCCCACCGGCAAGGAGAAGACCGGCTACCCGACGCAGAAGCCCGAGGGCCTGATCCGCCGCGTGGTGGCCGCCTCAAGCCGCCCGGGTGACTGGTGCCTGGACTTCTTCGCCGGATCCGGCACGCTCGGAGCCGTCGCCGCCAAGCTTGGCCGGAAATTCGTGTGCGTGGACCAGAACCAGCCGGCCATCGACGTCATGGCGGGCCGCCTCGCCACGCACGCGACATTCACGTCGTTCCCGCCCAACTAGGTAGCAGCAGGTGTCGTTTTGGCCGCCCAAAACGACACCTGCTGCTACGTGCTTAGGGTAAGGACCCGAAGAGTTCACGGACGCACGACGGCGGTGCCGGTCGCCTGCTCTTCGATCCTCGCCAGGACATCCGGGGTGGTCAGGTTCTCGCCCAGCAGGTTCGGCTTGCCCGTCCCGTGGTAGTCCGAGGATCCCGTCACCAGCAGGCCGTGCTCCTCGGCCAGCGCACGCAGGTAAGCCCGTCCGTCTTCAGGGTTGTCGCGGTGTTCGACCTCCAGGCCTGCCAGGCCGGCGTCGATCATTTCCAGGTAGGTCCGCCTGCCCACCACACGGCCGCGCGCGGACGCCACCGGGTGGGCGAACACCGGCACGCCGCCCGCCGCCCGGACAAGTGCCACGGCCACGGCCGGATCCGGAGCATAGTGCTGAACGAAGTACCGGGAATGGGACGTCAGGATGGACGCGAAGGCCTCGGTCCGGTCCGCCACCACGCCTGCCGCCACCAGGGCGTCGGCAATATGCGGCCGGCCCAGCGTTGCGCCCGGTGCCACGTGGTGGATGACATCGTCCCAGCTCAGCGGGTAGTCCTCGGCAAGGAGCGTGACCATGCGTTCAGCCCGGGTGAGCCGCGCGTCCTTGGCCTTGGTGATCTCCTCCAGCAGGCCCGGGTGTGCGGGGTCGTGGAGGTAGCTGAGGAGGTGGACGCTGATGCCCTCATCGGTCCGGCAGGAAATCTCCATGCCCGGCACGAGGGCGACGCCTTCCGCGCGGGCCGCCAGGGAGGCCTCGGCCCAGCCGTCGGTGGAATCGTGGTCGGTCAGTGCCACCACGTCAAGGCCTGCCGCCGCCGCGGCTGCCATCACCGTTGCGGGCGCCTCCGTGCCGTCGGAAACATTCGAGTGGGCATGCAGATCAATCCTCACTTGCCCAGCCTAATAGATGGGTGCCTCAGTCATCCTCCGGGTAACTGAATTACGCCGAGCTGCTGCATGAGGGCCAGATCGTCCCTGCTGGACCAGTGCTCTACGATCCGCCCCTGCTCTATCCGGTGCACGGCCACGGCGGCCTCGCGCAACTTGGCACCTGTGGCGGGCAGGGGCCCCGGGAGCTCGGCCTCGTGGGTTCCGTACGCCGTCAGCCGGGTTACCACCTTGTCGCCCTCGGCGATTTGGTCCTCGATTTCGTGCCGTCCGGGAGTCGCTGTCCAGAAAATCCGGAAGGCCGCCTTCAAGCCCTCCCGCCCACCCGGCATGCCTGGAAACGGGGGGTTGTGGTCAAGATAATCCTCCGCAACCAACTCGTCCATCGCGTCGATGTTTCCGGCGTCGATTTCTTCGTAGAAGCGTCTGATAAGCGCCTTATTGTCGTCCGTTTCCATGGCCGTCTTTCCGGTTGTTCACGGGCGCCCGTCCCATTAGCGGACAATTCCCCGTGGGTGCACATCGTAGACCCAAACACGGCCACACGGGAGACCACCCGTTAAGGCCCGTACCCACGGTCTGGAGTGACCGTTCCCACCGTTGGCCTAAGCCGCTCCGCTGGTGAGACTATGGGACGGTGAACGATGCAGATAACGCCTACAACGGCGAAATTACCTCAAACCAGCCCCTCGAAGAGCGCGTCAACAACCGCTCGCAGCGGCCCAGTTCCGACGCCTTCAAGGCCTTTATGGCCAGCAATTGGGCGCCGTCGGCAGAAGAGCTCCCCGATCGGGACGCCGTCGCCGACCACGCCGCCAAACGACGTCGCACCATTTCAGGCCTGTTCAAAGGCGAACGCCTGGTGGTCCCCGCGGGGCCGCTGAAGGTCCGCTCCAACGACTGCGACTACCGCTTCCGCCCCCACTCCGGATTCGCGCACCTGACCGGCCTGGGCCTGGACCACGAGCCGGACGCCGTGCTCATCCTGGAACCAGTGGAAGAAGGAAAGGGCGACGACGGCGGGAACCACCGCGCCACGCTCTACTTCCGTCCCCTGGCCGGCCGGGACACCGAGCAGTTCTACGCCGACTCCCGCTCCGGCGAATTCTGGATCGGTCCGCGGCCCAGGCTCGCGGAATTCGAACGGAGGCTGGGGCTCGCCACGGCGCACATCGACGAACTTGAACTCGCCATCACCAAGAATGTGGGCGCCCCCGAAATCGGCGGCATCTCCGTCCGGCTGGTGCGCAAGGTGGACGAAAACATCGACGCCCTCGTGGACACTGCCCGGTACAACACGGCCAAGGACCCGGACAACCTGGACCTGGGCGTGCTCGACGCCCTCGACGAGAAACTCACGGAAGCCCTCTCCGAGCTCCGCCTGCTTAAGGACCAGTGGGAGGTCGAGCAGATGCAGATCGCCGTGGCTGCCACGGTGGAAGGGTTCACCGAAGTGGTCAAGGCCCTTCCGCGCGCCCTGACGCACCAGCGCGGCGAACGCGTGGTCGAAGGCGCGTTCTTCGCCCGTGCCCGGGAAGAAGGCAACGAGCTGGGGTATGACACCATCGCGGCCTCCGGCAACAACGCCACGGTGCTGCACTGGACCCGGAACACGGGTAAGGTCAACGCCGGTGAACTGCTGCTGCTGGACGCGGGCGTTGAAGCTGATTCCCTGTACACCGCCGACGTCACCCGTACGCTGCCGGCCAACGGGACCTTCACCGACGTCCAGCGGAAGGTCTACGAAGCTGTCCTGGACGCTGCGGACGCCGGCTTCGCCGCGGCCCTGCCGGGCACCAAGTTCCGGGACATCCACACGGCCGCCACCACCGTCCTGGCTGAGCGCCTGGCCGAATGGGGCCTGCTGCCGGTGTCCGTCGAGGAGGCCATCAGCCCCGAGGGCCAGCAGCACCGACGCTGGATGCCCCACGGCACCAGCCACCACCTGGGCCTCGACGTGCACGACTGCGCCCAGGCCAAGCGCGAGCTCTACCTGGACGGTGTCCTCACGCCTGGCATGGTGTTCACGATCGAGCCCGGTCTGTACTTCAAGAACGAAGACCTCGCGATTCCCGCGGAGTACCGCGGCATCGGCGTGCGGATCGAGGACGACATCCTGATGACTGCAGACGGTCCGGTCAACCTCAGTGCGGCCCTCCCCCGCAAGGCCGACGACGTCGAGTCCTGGATGGCGGGCATCTACCAGGAAACCGACCAGCAGCAGCCCTAAGGCCTACGCAAATGGCCTCCGCCCGGATCTTGTCCGGACGGAGGCCATATGTGTCCCCGGGCTACTTCTGCGTGTCGCCCTCGGACGGCCCCTGCTTGGGGCTTTCCTCCTGTTTGGGCGCATCGGTTACGCGGACACCGTACTGCGGCCTGCCGTCGGGCAGGTCCGGGTAACGGACGGGGGGCGTGGGAGCCGCGCGGTGTTGGGGGTGTTCCTCGGCAGCAGCCTGCGGTCCGGCACCCGGGGCTCCGGCTGCGTGGGCGCCGGTGGACGGCTGGTTCCCGGTTTCCGGCGTCCTCTGGCCGTAGGGATCGTTCCAGCCGGCGGGCCGCTGGGGCCCTGTTCCCTGCTGCGGCCCATGCTGTTGTCCGGGCTGCTGGAACGGCTGGTTCTGGTTGTCCCGCTGGCCGTACGCTGCGGCCCCGGTGGACGCATCCGAAGTGGTCATGGGCAGCTGCTGCAGCATGCGCCGCGCCTCATGGGAAGCCTCAAAGGCCACCACGACGTCGTAGTTGGTGGCCACCACCTGGCTGGTTGAGGTGAAGTCGCGCTTCCCGCGCTGCATTGCGTAGGTCACGATGCCAAAGAGCATAAAGAACGCCGCACCCATGAGCACCGAGGTCACAATCGAGAAGTAGCCGCCGGTGGGCGAGAAGAATGACAGCATGACGCCCACGAACAAGCCAAACCACATACCGCTTAGTGCGCCCGACAACGCCACCCGGGGGTAGCTCAGGCGGCCGGTGACGCGCTCCACCATCTTCAGGTCGTTACCCACGATGGACACCAGCTGGACTGGAAACTGCTGGTCCGCAAGGTAATCCACCGCCTTTTGGGCATCCAGGTAGGAGGTATACGAACCGACGGTGTCCCCGGACGGAACCGTGCGGAATTCGTCCGGCCCGTTTGGGACACCGGCCTTGGGAGCACCAAAAATGTTTGACATACATCCATTCTTGCCCATCCGGCTGTACGCAGGCTGAAATTCAGCTAAAAGAGAGCAGACTCGGTAGCCTGTACACGTGAGCACAAATCTTTCGCGGGTGTTTGTTGCGCGCCTTCTCGGACTGGATGTCTTCGACCCCCTGGGCGACCGGCTCGGCAGGCTGCGCGATGTTGTCGTGCTCTCCCGCGGAACCCGTGGCGCCCCACACGTGGTGGGCATCGTGGTGGAAGTACCCGGCAAGAAGCGCGTCTTCGTGCCGATGACCCGAATCACCTCGATCGACCAGACCCAGATCATCTGCACGGGCCTGGTCAATCTGCGCCGTTTCGAACAGCGCGGCGCGGAAACCCTCGTGGTGGCTGAGATGTTCGACCGCCGCGTGACCCTCGCCGACGGCAGCGGCGACGCCACCATCGAGGACATCGCCATGGACCGGCACCGTTCCGGCGACTGGTTCGTCAGCAAGCTGTTCGTGCGCCGCGGACACTCCCTCTCGCCGCTGAGCCGGCTCCGCCGCAACGAGACCATGATCATCGACTGGGCCGACGCGCAGCAGGGTGCCAGGACGGAGCCCCAGGCCGCCACCCAGTTCGTCGCGACACACGAGGGCCTGAAACCGGCCGACTTCGCCGAAGCCCTCCAGGAGATGAGCGACAAGCGCCGCTTCGAGGTGGCCAGCGAACTCCAGGACGAACGGCTCGCCGACGTCCTTCAGGAGATGCCCGAAGGCGACCAGGTGGAGATCCTCTCCGCCCTCGACGTTAACCGCGCCGCCGACGTCCTTGAAGAGATGGACCCGGACGACGCCGCTGACCTCCTTGCCGAACTTCCCTCGGCCCAGGCGGAGGAACTGTTGCAGCTGATGGAGCCCGAAGGTGCCGAGGATGTCCGGCGCCTCCTCGAGTACGACGAGGACACCGCCGGCGGCCTCATGACGCCTGTTCCGGTGATCCTCCCGCCCGAGGCCACCGTGGCCGAGGCCCTGGCCCACGTCCGCCGCGAGGAACTCTCGCCGGCCCTGGCGTCGTCGATCTTCATTGCCCGGCCCCCGCTGGAGACGCCCACCGGACGGTTCCTGGGTGTGGTCCACATCCAGCAGCTCCTGCGCTTTCCTCCGCCCGAACCACTGGGCAACCTCGTGGACAAGACCCTCGAACCTGTCTCCGACCAGGCACACATCAGCGAGGTGGCACGGACCCTGGCCACCTACAACCTGAACTCACTTCCTGTGGTCAACGCCGACGGACGCCTTGTGGGGGCGGTGACCGTTGATGACGTGCTGGATCACCTGTTGCCCGATGACTGGCGCGCCCACGAGGACGACGCCCCGATAAGGAAGCTTGGAGGCCGCATTGGCTGAGAACACCTCCGCACGAAGCTCCAACACCAGGCCGGGCAGCAAGGCCGCGGGCAAAGGCAGCCTCGACACGCCCCTGAGCGGACGCCAGCGCATTCTTCCCAAGTTCTCGCCCAATCCCGATGCGTTCGGCCATGCCACGGAAGGCTTTGCCCGTTTTATGGGCACGCCGACCTTCCTGGTCTACATGACGATCTTCTGCGTCTTCTGGCTGGTCTGGAACACCTTCGCGCCCGAGGAATGGCAGTTCGACTCGCAGGCCCTGGGCTACACGCTGCTGACCCTGATGCTGTCCCTCCAGGCTTCCTATGCGGCCCCGCTGCTGCTGCTCGCACAGAACCGCCAGGACGACCGCGACCGTGTGTCCCTCCAGCAGGACCGGCAGCGCGCCGAACGCAACCTCTCCGACACCGAGTACCTCACCAGGGAGCTGGCCTCCCTCCGCATCGCGCTCCGCGAGGTCGCCACCCGCGACTACGTCCGCGCGGAGCTCCGCAGCCTCCTCGAGGACATGCTGGAGGCGCAGGAGGAACTCCGCACCCATGATCCGTCCGGCGCCGGCAGCCACGAGTCGCCCAAGGACAAAGTCAAAGAGAAGCTGAAGGAACGCCGCGACAAGCAGCGCAATCCGCGCACCCAGCAGATCCCCAAGGTCAAGCCGGACAAGCCCGGTTATCCCGCGCACCTCAATTCCCCCGAAAGCTGAGCACTGACTGCATGAGCACCCCCCTGGCCCAGGCAGTGGACGCTGCACTGGCCACTGTCATCGACCCCGAACTGCGGCGCCCCATCACCGAACTAGGCATGGTGGAGTCCGTGGAAATCGCCGACGACGGCCTGGTCCGGCTCGTGGTGCTGCTCACCATCGCCGGCTGTCCGCTGCGCGGCACCATCACCGCGGACTCCGAGGCGGCGCTGTCGGCCGTGCCGGGCGTAACGGGCGTCGACGTCGAGCTGAAGGTCATGACGCAGGAGCAGCGCGATGCACTGAAGGAGCAGCTTCGCGGACCTGGAGGACAGCGGGGAATCCCGTTCAACCAGCCCGGCTCCCTCACGAAGGTGTTCGCGGTGGCCAGCGGCAAAGGCGGGGTGGGCAAGTCCTCGGTCACGGTGAACCTCGCCTGCGCCATGGCCGCCCAGGGCCTGCGCGTCGGCATTATCGACGCTGACGTGTACGGATTCTCCGTGCCGGCACTGATGGGCATCGACCAGTCCCCCACCCGCGTGGACGACATGATCCTGCCGCCGGTCGCTTACGGGGTGAAGGTCATTTCCATCGGAATGTTCGTCAAGGGCAATCAGCCGGTGGCCTGGCGCGGGCCCATGCTGCACCGTGCCCTGGAGCAGTTCCTCACCGACGTCTACTTCGGCGACCTGGACGCCCTGTTCCTGGACCTGCCTCCGGGAACCGGGGACATCGCCATCTCCGTGGCACAGCTGCTTCCGAAGGCCGAGATCCTGGTGGTGACCACCCCGCAGACGGCGGCCGCTGACGTCGCCGAACGTGCCGGCGCCATTGCCACCCAGACGGGGCAGTCCGTTGCGGGCATCGTGGAGAACATGTCCTACCTTGAAATGCCCGACGGCGGCAGGATGGAACTGTTCGGCAGCGGCGGCGGGACTGTCCTCGCCGAGCGGCTGAGCGCGACCGTGGGCGCGGAGGTCCCGCTGCTGGGCCAGATTCCCCTGGACATCCTGCTGCGCGAGGGCGGCGACGCGGGCGAACCGATTGTGCTCGGCCGGCCGGAGACTCCGGCGGCGAAGGCACTGACGGGGATTGCGGGGATGCTGGCGGCAAGGCCCCGCGGTTTGACGGGGATGAAACTGGGCCTCCAACCGCGGTGATTGTTGCGCGCGTGACTGGGGCAGTCCAAATCCCGGCTTAGGTGGCCTCGGAGTCGAAGGGAGCCCGCTCGCCGTCGGCCAGCCGCTCGATGACGCGTGCCGGACGTTCTTCGGCGTAGGACGCGGCGGAGGCTGCGGCTACTGCCGCAACCGCTGCGGGGGCACCGGCGCTGACGGGCTTGGTGTCGTCGTCGAGCAGCGCTTCCTTGATGATCCGGCGGGGATCGTACTGGCGCGGGTCGTATTTCTTCCAGTCAACATCGTCGATGTCGATGCCGACTTCGTCCTTGATCTGTTCCCGCGCGCCGGATGCCATCCGGCGGACTTCCTTCACCAGGTTCGCCAGTTTCTGGGTGTATTCGGGCAGCCGGCTGGGGCCGATCACCAGGACGCCGATGATCAGCAGAAGGAGAAACTCCGGGCCGTTGATTCCAAACACTTTAGGAAGATTACCCTCTCCGGCAGTCTGGTGACGATTCGGACGCGGACCGCAGGGCGCACGCTACGAAGGACGGACGGCTCACGGTGTAAAAAGCTCCATGATGCGCCCCAGTCCGCGCTGCAGCCGCGCAGGCAGTGCCTCGGGCGCGGCCGCGGCAACCTGGTCCGTTCCGGGACCGGCCGGTCCGCGGTCAAGGCTGGGCGCGGCCGTCGCGGAGACCGAGCCGATCAGCTCCGCAACCCCGTCGTCGGCCGCCTCCGCGGGGAGATCCGAGATATAGGTGAACGTCACATCGGAGGCCTGATAGATGGCCTTCCACGGGGCGGATGCGTTGATCCACAACAGCCCGCCGGCAGGCACGCCGCTTTCCGGCGCGGGCACGAACCCGTCTTCGGCGGCAGGACGGCCCGTCAGGATGTTCGTGGGAGAGGAGGCCGCTGCCGCAGACGGCAAACCATCCGCCGGGCGGACCTGCGGGTGCTGTTCCAACACGGTGGCGAAGTGCTTGCCGTCCGTTAGCCTCAGCTCCAGGACGCCCTGCCCTGAGACGGCTTCACGCCGCGCCCAGAGCACGTGGAACCCCATTGCCTGGAGCTCCGGGCAGGACCATCCCCGCGCCCGGAGGCTTTGGAGTTCCGCGGACGTCAGCATGCCTGCCGTCCCCAGCGGCGCGACACTTCCCGAACCGGCACTACCTGAGCCGGTGTCGGGGGAAACGTCGTCCGGGGAAACAGAGCCGGGAGAAGCGGCACCACCGGGCGGGATGACGCCATCCGACGACTGAAGCCCGAAAGTGGCCGCCTGCTGCTGGAACGACTCTGCGGAAACACCTGCTGCCACGGGCCTGGGGTCGCCGGCCAGGAAGTAGGCGGCCCCGGCGACCACGCCTGCCGCCGCCACGGCTCCGCCTGCTGCGAGGCCCAGCACCTTTACGGCCGGCGAGGCAGGAACGGGCGGCCGCGCAGCCGGGGAAGCAGACGCCATGGCGAGGTGCTGCGTCCGGGCCAGCAGCCTGGCCGTCAGGTCGTCGCTGGCGGCAGGGATCGCCGCGCGCCGCATGCGCTCAAGGTATTGGCGTTCACGCCACAGAAGGGACGCGCATTCGGGGCACGATTCCATGTGTTTCGCGCTGCGTCCGCGCTTGCCCCATGGCAGGAATCCGCGCGAACAGTTGCCTCCAAGGCCACGCAGCAGGTTTCTCAGCTGACCCATGGAGCCGATCAGAGGATGCCGGCGATGCGCGGCATCTTGAGCCGCGGCTTGAGGGACTGCCTGGTCCGGGGATCACGGTGGGCCAGCTTCTCCCGGAGCATCGTGCGGCCGCGGTGGATGCGGGACCTCACGGTTCCGAGTTTGACACCCAGGGCCTCGGCGACCTCGTCGTAGGACAGGCCCTCCAGATCACAGAGGACGACGGCGGCGCGGAAGTCCGGCGGCAGTTCCTCCAGGGCGGCCTGCACGTCAAGGTCCAGGTTGTTGAATTCGAAGCTCTGTTCCGGGCCGGGTTCGCGGCCGGGCAACCGGGATTCGGCGTCGTCAGCGAGGGCATCAAAACGGATGCGGCTCTTGCGCCGGGCCTGGTCCAGGAAGAGGTTGGTGGTGATCCTGTGGAGCCAGCCGTCCAGCGTGCCGGGCTTGAAGTTCTCCAGTGACCGGAAGACGCGGACGAACACCTCTTGGGTGAGGTCCTCGGCGTCGTACTTGTTGCCGGTCAGGCGGTAGGCAAGCCGGTAGACCTTGGCGGAGTGGTTTGTAACCACTTCTTCCCATGTTGGCCTGACCCACTCGGCTTCCGGCTGTGCGACTGGATCTTCAATTGCCGGGACAGGTGCCACAACTGATGCTGACATCGTCCACTCCCCTCGTGGATGGTACAAACGCCTGGGCGGTTCTGGCACCAGTCGGACTGACACCAGTGCTTCGGCGCCGATCACCTCCTGGATGAGCGGATAACCATCATTTCAAAGTTGGCTGGGAATTTCCTGACTTTCGCCGGGCTTCAGCCTTGGGCGGAAACAAACGCGCCCCGGGATGTGAATCGTGGTCCCGATCACATCCGCGGCTAGCCACAGCCTGCCGCGCCGTCACCTCCGGTGCGGGCACCGCCGGACACAGTACGCTGTTAGAAACAATCCCCCCTGCCGCCCAGAAAGCGAATCCTCATGAGCGCCGATAAGTCCACGAGCTGGTCCTATGCAGAAGATCTGCCTGCCGAGGATGAAGTCCTGTTGCATGCTCGCGAACGCTCCTTTGAGCTCGGTGTGACTCCGGTGGGACCGGGGGTTGGAGCGGTCCTGACGGTACTGGCGGCGGCCTCCAAGGCGCAGACGGCCGTGGAAATCGGCACCGGGGCGGGCGTGTCCGGCGTCTGCCTGCTTCGCGGGCTCGGCCCCCAGGCGGTGCTGACCACCATCGACGTCGACGTGGAACATCTGCGGGCTGCGAGGGAGGCCTTCCAGGAAGCGGGAAGCCCCGCCAACCGTACCCGCACCATTTCCGGCCGGGCCGGAGACGTCCTGCCGCGCCTGACGGACAGCGCCTATGACCTGGTGTTCATCGACGCGGACAAGCCGAACATTCCGGGGTACGTGGAGCAGGCTATCCGGCTGCTGAAGTCCGGCGGTCTCCTGATCATCAACGACGCACTGGACAAGGACCGGGTGGCCAACCCGGCAGCCCGGGATTCCACCACCGCGGTTCTTCGCCAGGTGGGCAAGTCAATCCGCGACGACGATCGCCTGGCCTCGGCCATGCTCCCCACCGGCGACGGACTCCTAGTAGCGGTCAAGAAATAAGGAAGGGCCCGCAGCCTTTGAACTTCCGGCTGCGGGCCCTTCCCCACCAAAACTATTCGGTAACGCCGACGAGGCATTCCTTTAGGTTTGCCGCCTCTGCTGCGTTAAGTTCGACCACAAGCCGCCCCCCGCCTTCGAGCGGCACACGCATGATCAAGCTGCGGCCCTCTTTGGTTACTTCCATAGGGCCGTCGCCGGTGCGTGGTTTCATAGCCGCCATGAGGAAAATCCCCTCCAATAGTCCCAGGACCTACCAGCCCGGGCGGGCTGTGGCCGCGTCGTCAAACAAGCCGCCTTGGCGGCCTAGCAGCGGCCGCCATGGCTGAACAGTTCTGAATGCAATGGTCAATGCAATTTGTTCATGCTTAACCCCTATTATCCTGTAATTACCCACCTGTAGCTAATTGATGGACTTTCTTCATCGCTTGGAAAATTGTGGCCGCCGTCATAGCGGCCGTTCGGCTCACGGCGGATAGTCTCCCCCGCCGGGCAGCTGCGCCCAGGCCCACAGCCACACGATCCAGACGATCTGGAGCAGCACGAACATGGTGACCACCGCCCCGCGGTAGGCCCGCGAACGGGACAGCAGGGCCGCACTCAGCGCCAGCGGAAACAGCGGCAACAGCATCCGGAACGTGCTGGTCTGGGGGTGCAGGAACACCAGCAGGTACCCCATGTAGCAGACGCACCAGAGCCGCAGTTCGGCCCCGAGCGCCACCACCGGCGGGGACGTCATCAGAAGCCCGAAGAGGGCCACAAACACAAACGGCGCAAGGATTCCCAGCATTGGGCCAAAAAGCTGGATCCCGGTATCGAACCACGGTTTGAAAGGCACCAGGTCGTGGCCGCGCCAGACGGTTTCGGTCTTGGTATAGGCTGCGGGGTCCCCGGTCACCGCCCATGCGATGGCAGGCCACATCAGGGCGCTGAGTCCGCTGACTGCTGCCAATGCTGCCAGGGAAAGAAGCTCACGTCCGTTGTGGGGCAGCGGGCCGGTGTTGTCCGGGCCGGATCGGGTCCGCTGCCACATGCGGTAGGCGAGCAGCCCTCCGGCCATGGCGGCGAACGGCACCCCCGTTGGCCTGGAGAGACACATCAGCACAACGACAGGCATGGCCCACAGATACCGCCGCTGCATCACGAGCAGCAGGGCCGACGCCAGCAGCAGGAGGTTGAGGGATTCGGCATAAGGCACCTGGAGCACCGCCGCCACGGGGAAGGCGGAAAAGAAGGCCACCGCCCACATCGCCGTGCGGTGGCCGGCCTTCTGCCGGAAGAGGCAGTACACCACCAGGGCTGCGCCCAGCCCCGCCGCCATCGCGATGAAGGTGAGGGCCAGTGCGGGGTCCAGCCCCGTCATGGCCGACAGCGCCCTGCCCAACATCGGGAACAGCGCGTAGAACGCCCAGGCGTTCTCCTGGACGTTGCCGCTTTCGTCCACCGGCAGTTGGCTGGGGTACCCGTTCCGGAGTACTTCGCCGTACCAGCGGGCATCCCAGATGTTGATGAAGTTCCAGTAATCCGGCTTGGCGGGAAACCAGGGATTGACCCCCTGGTGAAGGGCAGCCGCCATGAATATGCAGGCGCTGACAATCCGCGCAGCGGCGTAGACGCAGGCCGCCTGCGCCCACCAAGGCCACGTACCCGAACGGGCGGCAATGGACGCGACACTTCTCCGCACAAGGCCGTTCAGCGCCGGGTAGCTCCCGGGCGCCTCCTGCCCGGCGGAAGTGTCCGGTCGGCTCAAGGCCCGCTCTCCCCAGGCTGCGCCGGTGCATGGAGCTCCGCGCGCAGCCGTTCAATTTCGCGGTCCTTGGCAGCAATCTGATCACGGAGTTCGTCCAGCACCTGGTCAACCTGGTCCATGCGGTAACCCCGGAGCCCAAGGGCAAAACGGACCCGGTCGACGTCGGCGGGCAGGGCTTCAGCGGGAAGAAGCACCGGAGGCAGCGAGGCGACAGGTTCGTCGAATCCGTCCAAAAGCGCGGAGCTGCCGCGCCGCCGACGCCGAAAAAGACCCGACGCGAAATCGGCTCCGAAGAAAAGTGCGGCACCGATCAGCGCGATGGCAAGGAAAATCAGGAAGAAACTCACAGGATCCATCGTGCCAGACGTCGGCGCAGCCGCTATTCAGGGCGCTGGTTGCCGTTCGGCCCGCCGTTGCTGCTGCTGGTTCCCGGCGCCGGACGGATTGCGCCATGGATGACGAGGTCCACCGCATGCGCAGGCTCGTCAACGACCTGAATGAGCCCAAGGTCCTTCTCGGAAATCATGCCGTCTTCCACCAGCGTGCCCCTGATCCACTCGAGCATCGGTCCCCAGAAGGCGGTGCCCAGCAGCACGATGGGGAAAGAGGTGACCTTGCGGGTCTGCACCAGCACCATGGCCTCGAAGAGTTCGTCCAGGGTTCCCAGCCCGCCCGGCAGCACAATGAACCCCTGCGCATATTTCACGAACATGGTCTTGCGCGCAAAGAAGTAGCGGAAGTTGATGCCTAGGTCCACCCACTGGTTGAGGCCCTGCTCGAACGGCAGCTCGATGCCGAGCCCCACAGACACTCCGTTGCCCTGGACGGCACCCTTGTTCGCGGCCTCCATCGAGCCCGGCCCGCCGCCGGTAATAACGGCAACCCCGGCCTCAGCGAGTTTGCGGCCCACCTCGACGCCCAGCTCGTAGTAGGCGGAGCCGGGCTTGGTGCGGGCGGAGCCGAAAACGCTGACGGCCGGCCCGAGGTCGGCGAGGGCCCCGAAACCTTCCACGAACTCGCTCTGGATCCTGAGCACCCGCCACGGATCAGTGTGGACAAACTGACCTGGCCCCTTGGTATCCAGCAGGTGCTGGTCCGACATCTCCACGGCCGCCTGTTTACGGCGAAGCTCCAGCGGACCCTTGTGACGGGCGGCAATGGGAGGTACTGGAGTGGGAGAAGACTGCGGATCGGTACTCATCCACCAAGGCTAGCGCGCTTCTCCAAGCCCGTCTGTCCGGCAGGTCCGAACCCATGGCAGCCAGCCGTCAAGCCGCTGACCAGCAGGTATCTCTTGAATTACGATCTGTAGGAACTTGGAGTGATTACCGTCATATCTCGCTAATGTTCGCTAGATTCTCTCTTATGACTACTCAAGTGCCCGGCGATGCTCTCGTCTCCCTGAAAGCCGTGAATAAGCACTACGGCCAGCTGCACGTACTCAAGGACATCAACCTGAACGTCCGCAAGGGCGAAGTTGTTGTGGTCATCGGACCGTCAGGTTCCGGTAAGTCCACACTCTGCCGGGCCATCAACCGCCTGGAAACCATCGATGACGGCAAGATCGCCATCGACGGCAAGGAACTCCCGGAGGAAGGCAAGGAACTCGCCAAGCTGCGCGCCGACGTCGGAATGGTCTTCCAGTCCTTCAACCTCTTCGCGCACAAGACCATCCTGGAGAACGTCACCCTGGGCCCGATCAAGGTCAAGGGTGTGCCCAAGGCGCAGGCCGATAAGGATGCCATGGCCCTCCTGGAACGCGTCGGCGTCGGACACCAGGCCCCCAAGCTTCCGGCGCAGCTCTCCGGCGGCCAGCAGCAGCGTGTGGCGATCGCCCGGGCGCTGGCCATGAAGCCGAAGGTCATGCTCTTTGACGAGCCCACCTCGGCCCTTGACCCGGAAATGATCAACGAAGTCCTTGACGTCATGATCCAGTTGGCCAAGGAAGGGATGACCATGATCGTGGTCACCCATGAGATGGGCTTCGCCCGCAAAGCCGCCGACCGCGTGGTGTTCATGGCCGACGGCCAGATCGTCGAGGACGCGACGCCTGAGGAATTCTTCACGAACCCGCAGAGCAACCGTGCCAAGGACTTCCTCTCCAAGCTCCTCACTCACTGATTCCCCGGGATCGCTCCCACTCAGTTCGCACCCAGGCCACCACAGTGGCCGCCCAATGAAAGGTAATGTCATGAAGGCATTTTTGACACGACGGAAGTCCTTTGTGGTTGCAGCCTCAGCAGCCCTCGCCCTGACACTTAGCGCTTGCGGCGGCAGCGGCACCGGCACCACCAGCGACCCCACCGTCGCCCAGAAGCCCACCTTCGCAGCCGGCAGCACCATGGAAAAGCTCGCCTCCGCGGGATCCATCAAAATCGGCACGAAGTACGACCAGCCGCTGTTCGGCCAGGTTGGCCTGGACGGCAAACCGATCGGCTTTGACGTCGAAATAGGCAAGCTGATTGCCGCCAAGCTGGGGATCGCAGCGGACAAGATCGAGTGGTCGGAGACCGTCTCGGCCAACCGCGAACCGTTCATCGAACAGGGCAAGGTGGATCTGGTTATCGCCACGTACACCATTAACGACAAACGCAAGCAGGTCGTCAGCTTCGCCGGGCCCTATTACGAGGCCGGCCAGGCTTTGATGGTCAACAAGGACAACGACTCCATCAAGAAGCCCGAAGACGTCAAGGGCAAGAAGGTCTGCTCCGTGACCGGTTCCACCCCCGCAGCCACCATCGTGGAAAAGTACGGAGCAGAACTCGTTCCCGCCGCTACGTACTCCGCCTGCCTCGAGCCGCTGCGCAACAAGCAGGTCGAAGCCGTGACCACGGACAACGTGATCCTCGCCGGTTTCGTGGACAAGGAACCTGACGCCTTCAAGCTGGCCTCGGACGAAACCTTCACCAAGGAGCCCTACGGCATCGGCCTGAAGAAGGACGACACCGTGTTCCGCAACTGGATCAACGACCAGCTGGAGGAGTTCGGCAAGGACGGGTCCTACAAGAAGGCCTGGGAAGCAACCGCCGGCTCCGTCATCAAGACTGCCCCGGAACTTCCGGCCATCAACCGTTACTAGGTAGCAACGGCGGCTTCCGGGGGAATTCGTTGCACGCATTTCCGCGGAAGCCGCCACCCTGCTTTTTGACCCCCTATGCCTAGAGCCGAAGGATCCCATGGAAGTCATCATTGAAAACCTCCCTCTTTATTGGGAAGGCCTTCTCCGCACCCTTTTCCTGTCCGTCGTCTCCGGGATCATCGCCCTCATCCTCGGAACACTGCTGGCAGCAGCCCGTGTCTCCCCCGTTGCGGCCCTTCGGGGATTCAGCACCGTCTACGTGGAAATCCTCCGGAATACCCCACTGACGATTGCCTTCTTTTTTGCGGCTATCGTCCTGCCCCGCCTCGGCGTGACATTCCAGCAGTTCGAGGTTGCAGCGATCATCGCCCTCAGCGCCTACACAGCGGCCTTCATCGCCGAAGCAGTCCGCTCAGGCGTTAACAGCGTCCCTCTTGGCCAGGCGGAGGCCGCCCGCAGTATCGGCATGAATTTCGGCCAGGTCCTGAACCTCATCATCCTTCCGCAGGCGCTGCGGACCGTTATCCCGCCATTGATCAACATCCTGATCGCCCTCGTCAAGAACTCCTCCGTCGCCGGCGCGTTCTTTGTACTGGAACTGTTCGGCTACGGCCGCCAAATGGCCAACGCCAACGGTGACCAGGTCATGGCAGTACTGCTGGGCGTTGCGTTCTTCTATCTGCTCCTCACCATTCCGCTGGGCATCGTTGCCAGCACGGTGGAACGAAAGGTGGCGATTGCCCGATGACTTCAGTCCTCTACGACGTTCCCGGCCCCAAAGCGCGCCGGGTCTCACTGATCGGTTCCGTGGTTGGAACCGTGCTGATCCTGGGCCTCCTGGCATGGATCGTCATGACTCTCGCCCAGCAGGGCATTTTTGAAGGCCGCCGCTGGGCCATCTTCACCCGGGGCGACGTCTGGATGCTGCTTGGAAATGGCCTCGGCGCCACGCTAACCGCCGCCGCCCTAGCCGCAGTGATCGCGTTCCCCCTCGGCCTGATGTTCTGCCTGCTGCGCATCTCGCTGATCGCCTGGATCCGGGTTCCGGCCCGCGTGGTCCTGGAATTCCTCCGCGGCATGCCGGTTGTCCTGATGATGCTTTTCGTTCTGCTGGTATTCGGGACGAGTTCCTTCGTCGCGGTGGTGACGGGGCTTGTCCTCTACAACACCGCTATCTTCGCGGAGATCATCCGGGCCGGCATCCAATCACTGCCGAAGGGACAGCGGGAGGCCGGCCTGACCATCGGCCTGACCAGTTTCCAGTCCCGGATGCTCGTCGAACTGCCGCAGGCTGTCCGCCGCATGATGCCGTCGCTGGTTGCCCAACTGGTGGTGCTCCTGAAGGACACCTCGCTGGGCTACATCGTGGCGTACGGCGAACTTCTGCGCGCGGTGCAGGTGATGGCGGACTTCCTGGGTAACGCGTTCCTGTTCCCCATCTTCTTTGTGGCTGCCGCCATCTACATTGTGATCAACATCTGCGTTTCCCGGCTCGCAATCTGGATCGAACGGCGCGGCTCCAACAAAACCGCCGGTGGCGTGGCCAAGGCGCCAACCGCCGTCGTTGCACCGGAACTGCCGGAAGTACGGGAACCCAAATAGCAGCATCCACCAGACAAGCAAGAGGGTCCGCAGCCTGCAGGCTGCGGACCCTCTTGTTTGGGGGCTAGGCCGAAAGCCAGGTCCGCAGCGCCCGGAGGCATTCGCGGACGGCTTCCGCGTCCACATGTTCGTTGTCCTTGTGCGCCAGCAGCGGGTCACCGGGGCCGAAATTCACGGCGGGAATTCCCAGTTCACTGAAACGCGCGACGTCGGTCCAGCCGTATTTGGGCTTGGGCTCAGCTCCGACCGCGGCCACGAAGGACGCGGCGGCAGGGTGGTTGAGCCCCGGCCGCGCGCCAGCGGCGGCGTCCGTGCGGACGACGTCGAAGCCTTCCAGGAGTGCACGGACGTGTGCTTCCGCCTGGTCAGGCGTCTTGTCCGGGGCGAAGCGGTAGTTGATCTCCACCACGCACCGGTCCGGAATGACGTTACCCGCCGTGCCGCCGTTGATCTTCACAGCGTTGAGGCTTTCGCGGTAGTCCAGGCCGTCCACGTTGATGGTCTGCGGTTCGTAGGCTGCCAGCCGGGCAAGGATGGGTGCCGCCGCGTGGATGGCGTTGCTGCCCATCCACGCACGCGCGGAGTGCGCGGCCTCGCCCACCGTGGTGGCCTCAAAACGGCTGGTGCCATTGCAGCCACCCTCGACGGTGCCATGGGTCGGCTCCAGCAGAATTGCGAAGTCGCCGTGGAGCAATCCGCCGTGGTTTCGTACCAGCCGTCCAAGCCCGCTCTTGACCGCTTCCACTTCCTCGTGGTCGTAGAACACAAAGGTGACGTCCTTGCTGGGTTCCGCGCCGCCGTCGAACATCGACGCCGCCAGCGCCAACTGCACCGCGACGCCGCCTTTCATGTCCGTGGTGCCGCGGCCATACAGCAGCCCTTCCCCCGGTGCGCCGGACGGCCAGAAGGAGGGGACGGTGCCGAGGGACCCTTCGGTGGTCGGCAGGGGCACCGTATCCAGGTGTCCGGCCAGGATGACCCGCTCCTGCCGCCCCAGGGCGGTACGGGCAATGATTGAATCGCCGTCGCGGACGACGTCAAGCTGCGGAATCCTCCGCAGCGCATGTTCGACGGCGTCGGCCAGCTCCGTCTCATTGCCCGAGACACTGTTGATGTCGATGAGCGCAGCGGTGAGGAGGGCAACGTCCTGGCGGAGGTCCAGGTGGGCGGAGGCGGTTTGAGCAGTCACGATCACAGTCTAGTTCGAGTCCTGCTCCCGCCTCTCGATAGACTGGAGCCATGACTGAAACCGCTGCTGCTTCCGCCGTGCCCGCTGACAATTCCGCATCCGCCGACGCCCGCTCCGCCTATGGCTACGGTGTGGCCACCATATCCACCCGCAATGGCGAGGCCACGGTGCTGGATGTCTGGTTCCCCGCGCCGTCCCTTGGAACCGCGGCGGACAGCCTCCGGGACGTCGGGAACGCGGATCCGGTGCTGGCCGAGATCGCCGCAGCCGGCACCGACGCGGACCGCGGCACCGAACAGCAGGTCGTTTTCGTCCAGGTGCACCTGGACGAGGCTCCCGCCGACACCGCCGATGCCTACCTCCGCCTGCACCTGCTCTCGCACCGCCTGGTCCAGCCCAACACCATCAACCTGGACGGCATCTTCGGAAAGCTCCCCAACGTCGTCTGGACGAACTTCGGCCCGGCTGCTGTCGAGGGCTTCGAACTGACCCGGGCCAAGCTGCGCCGGCGCGGTGCCGTGACTGTCTACGGCGTGGACAAGTTCCCGCGCATGGTGGACTACGTGGTGCCCGCGGGCGTCCGCATCGCCGACGCCGACCGCGTCCGGCTCGGTGCGCACCTGGCCGAAGGCACCACGGTGATGCACGAGGGCTTCGTCAACTTCAACGCCGGAACCCTGGGAACATCCATGGTCGAAGGCCGCATCTCGGCCGGCGTTGTGGCCGGCGACGGCACGGACGTCGGCGGCGGCGCGTCGATCATGGGCACCCTGTCCGGCGGCGGCAAGGAAAAGGTCTCCCTGGGCGAACGCGTGCTGCTGGGCGCCAACTCCGGCGTCGGAATCAGCATCGGTGATGACTCGGTGGTGGAGGCCGGACTGTACGTCACGGCCGGAACCCGTGTCCGCTTGGTCGGCCCGAAGGATGCCGACGGCGAGGACACCACCAAGGTGGTCAAGGCCGTGGAGCTCTCCGGGGTTCCCAACCTCCTGTTCCGCCGCAATTCCACGAGCGGAGCCGTCGAGGTGCTCCCCCGCAAGGGCCAGACCGTTGAACTCAATGAGGCACTCCACGCCAACTGATTACGCCTGCCCGCAGATGTTCAACCGGCCCGTCGAGGGCCTGAGGGAGTAGCCCCGTGTCACGGAAACGTGGCCTGCGCCGCCTGCTAGTGCTGGGGTTGGCCCTGGCCCTGGTTGTCGGCGGGATCTACACGGCAGTGGCTTTTATCCAGCGATCGGAAACGCTCGTTGCCGAAATGTGCACTGCCGCTGTAGGTTCCGCAAAGGCCGAACTGGCAACCGACCAGGCGGCAAACGCCGCCCTGATCACCGCCGTCGCGGTGCGCCGGGGGCTGCCGCCGCGCGCGGCGAGCATCGCCCTGGCCACCGCCATGCAGGAGTCGAAGCTGCGCAACATCGAACACGGCGACCACGCCGGGCCGGATTCCCGGGGACTGTTCCAGCAGCGGCCATCACAGGGCTGGGGCACCGAGGAACAGGTGATGGACCCCTACTATGCGACCGGCGCGTTCTACGACGCCCTGGTGAAGATCCCCGGGTACGAGTCCCTGGAAATCACGGCCGCCGCCCAGCAGGTCCAGCGCTCGGCCTACCCGCAGGCCTATGCACAGCACGAGGACATGGGCCGGGCGTTTGCCTCCGCCCTGACCGGGCAGTCCACGGAAGCGTTGGACTGCACGCTCAAGTCACCGGAAGGGCCCGGCGACGCCCAGTCTGTCGTTGGCGAACTGACAGCAGCCTTCGGGAATGTCCCGGCGACCGCGGACGGCAGCACGATCGTGCTGGACGTGAGCGGCAGCCAGGCCTGGGCCGTTGGGCAGTGGGCGGTGGCGAACGCGAAATCCCTGTCCGTGACGGAGGTCGACGTCGGAGAACTCAGCTGGGACCGGAAGTCACGGAACGGCTGGCAGGCTTCCGACGGGCAACCGGGCCAGGTCACGGTGACGGTCGCAGCCGGGACTCCCTGACCGGGCTGACTGACGGGGCTGTCCCTGCTGCAGTCGGTGCTCAGACGAGCAGTTCCACCACCGGCTGGACGTAGCTCCGGAACACCTCCGGCTGGGTCAGGAGTTCATTGCTCATGATGATCTTGTCCGGCTCCAGGTACCAGGCCCGCGGTTCCGTCAGCGGGAGTTCGATAATCGTGAGCGTGAAATCCCGCGAGCTCCGGCCCACTTCAAGCAGTCTGTCCTCCACCATGTCGCCGAGAAGCTGCGGGGCGCCGCTGGCCTCGCGTTCGGCTTCCATGGCTGCGTATTCGGAGCGGCGCTCCCTTGCCCAGGTCAGGGCAGAACCGAAGTGCGCCTGCAGTACACGGCGCAGGGCCGGCGAGTTGCCAAATGCGTCAAACCCGGGAGGGGCCACTTCGGGGGCCATTTGGGGATGCGCCTTGAGCAGCTGCTCCCACCAGGCCTCCCACTCGGTCTTCAGGGCGCTGATCCCGCCTACTTCGGACGTGAGATTGGCGTGGTCCACCGGACGGATCTTCGGCGCCATGTGGCAAAGCGCCGGACGCCCCGCACTGTCGAGTCCGGCGGCGTCGCGAACGTACAGTGCAATGAGCATCGGACCCGAGGTGTCCATAGTGATTCGCCAGCCAGGACCGCCTGTGTGGTGCATCCGAATGGCCTCCCTTGGCTTGTTTACTGTCTCAGTGTATTCCTGATGACTACCGACGTTAATGGGCGGCTGGAGACTCGACAAGGCTCTGCAGGTGGGATGCCAGCACGTCCCGGCACATTTCCGCGGTCATCCATTCCGGCTGCAGCAGGGCGTGCATCGTCAGGCCGTCCAGTGTGGCGAGCAGCCGCTCCGCTTCCGTGACCAGGAACTGGTGACCGTCGTCGTCCAGTTCCCCGGGCGCCCGAAGTTCCATGATGAGCCACCCCACAACGGCGGCTACGGCCCGGTGGCTGCGGTCAGCCTCGGCGGCCAGAAAGGGCCTGATCCTTGCCGCGTTCTTGAACGCCATCCAGACACAAGCGTCCACGGCACGTTCCTCGTCGAGCGGCAGGAACTGGCCCAGCAGTGTTAACACTCCTTCACTGTGCTCCGCCGTACCCGGGGCCAGGTGCATGAGGTCCTCCCGGGCTGCGTCCAGCCGGGCGGTGATCCGGTCCACCACAACACCGAAGGAGTGGGCAAGGAGTTCGTCGCTGCTGGCGAAATAGTGGCGGACGGAACCCACCGCAAGTCCGGCCTCATCAGCGACCTCACGCAGGGAGGCCCGTTCCAGCCCGTCCGCGGCGATGATCCTGAAGACTGCTTCAACAACTTCCTGTCGCCGGACTGCGGCATCAACGATTTTAGGCACCCCTATTATTTAGCACAGTTGTGCCGCCAAGGCGTGGGCAACACGGGCAGCAGGCTGGCCAATTGGGATAGCGTTGGGCCCATGAGAATTCTCGTCACGGGCGGCACCGGGTATATCGGGTCGCACACAGTATTGTCCCTGCAGGAAGCCGGCCATGACGTGGTGGTCATCGACAATCTGGTCAACTCGAGCGAGGAGTCGCTGCGCCGCGTGGCCGAGCTCAGCGGCAAGGAGGCGGCGTTCCACAACGTTGACCTCGTGGACGAGCCGGCCGTCGACGCCGTCTTTGCCCAGGACCGGATCGACGCAGTGATCCACTTCGCAGGCCTGAAAGCTGTGGGTGAATCGGTCCGGGAGCCGCTGAAGTACTACTACAACAACCTCGTCGGCACGCTGAACCTGATCCGCGTCATGGACAAACATGACGTCCGCTCCCTCGTGTTCAGCTCCTCGGCAACCGTGTACGGCGAGCATAACCCCATCCCGTATGTGGAAAAGATGGAGATCGGCGCCAACAACCCCTACGGCCGGACCAAGGAACAGATCGAGGACATCCTTTCAGACCTCGGCGCCGCGGACAGCCGGTGGCACATCGCCCTCCTGCGCTACTTCAACCCGGTGGGCGCACACCCGTCCGGCCGGATCGGCGAAGACCCCCAGGGCATCCCCAACAACCTCGTCCCGTTCATTGCCCAGGTAGCCGTAGGCCGCCGGGACAAGCTCATGGTGTTCGGCGGCGACTATGACACCCCGGACGGCACCTGCCTCCGCGACTACATCCACGTCGTGGACCTTGCTGAAGGCCACGTGGCAGCCCTTAACCACGTAGCTGACCGTACCGGTGTCTTCCGCTGGAATCTGGGCTCCGGCAAAGGGTCCTCCGTGCTGGAGGTGCTGCGTTCCTTTGAAAAGGCCGTGGGACACAAACTCCCCTACGAGATCACCGGCCGCCGTGCAGGCGACCTCCCGGCGTTCTGGGCCGATGCCACCTCCGCCCTGGCCGACCTTAGCTGGTCGACCACCAAGACCGTGGACCAGATGTGCGAGGACCACTGGCGCTGGCAGAAGAACAACCCCCTGGGCTACACCTCTTCCTAGCATCGAAAAAGCGGCCGCCCGCCTCTCGCGAGGTGGGCGGCCGCCGTCGTTGTTCCTAGCTGACCGGGTAGTTGCGCTCCGGCTCTCCGGTGTACAGCTGGCGCGGGCGGCCGATCTTGGTGTTGGGGTCGCTGATCATTTCGCGCCACTGGGCAATCCAGCCCGGCAGGCGGCCGATCGCGAAGAGCACGGTGAACATCTTCTCCGGGAAACCCATGGCCTTGTAGATCAGGCCGGTGTAGAAGTCGACGTTCGGGTAGAGCTTGCGCTGGATGAAGTAGTCATCATTCAGGGCCTTCTCTTCAAGGCGCAGCGCGATGTCCAGGAGCTCGTCGTTGCCGCCGAGCTTGGTAAGGATCTCGTGCGCCGTGTCCTTGACGATCCTGGCCCGTGGATCGTAGTTCTTGTAGACGCGGTGTCCGAAGCCCATGAGGCGGACGCCGTCCTCCTTGTTCTTGACCTTCTCCATGTAGTCCTCGGGCTTGGTGCCGTCGGCCTGGATCTGGCGCAGCATCTTGAGCACGGCCTCGTTGGCGCCGCCGTGGGCGGGGCCGAAGAGGGCGTTGATGCCGGCGGACACGGAGGCGAAGAGGTTGGCGTTCGACGAGCCGACCAGCCGGACCGTGGAGGTCGAGCAGTTCTGCTCGTGGTCGGCGTGCAGGATGAGGAGCAGGTCCAGCGCCTTGGCGACGATCGGATCTACCTCGTACTGCTCGGCAGGAAGGCCGAAGCTCAGGCGCAGGAAGTTCTCCACGAGGTTGTGGGAGTTGTCCGGGTAAAGCATCGGCTGGCCAATGCTCTTCTTCAGGGCGTAGGCGGCGATGACCGGCATCTTGGCCAGCAGCCTGTAGGTGGAGACCTCCACCTGCTCGGCGTTGAACGGGTCCAGCGAGTCCTGGTAGAACGTGGAGAGAGCGGACACTGCCGAGGACAGCACCGGCATGGGGTGCGCGTCCCGCGGGAAGCCGCTGAAGAAGCCCTTGAGCTCTTCGTGCAGCAGGGTGTGGTGGCGGATCCGCTGGTCAAAGGCTTCCAGCTCGGTGGGGCTCGGCAGGTTGCCGTAGATGAGCAGGTAAGAGACTTCCAGGAAGCTCGAGTGCTGGGCGAGCTGCTCGATCGGGTAGCCGCGGTAGCGCAGGATCCCGGCATCGCCGTCGATGTAGGTGATTGCGGACGTCGTGGCCGCGGTGTTCATGAAACCGGGGTCAAAAGCAACGGCACCGGTCTGCTTCAGCAGCTTGGAAACGTCGTAGCCTTCGTTTCCTTCTACAACCTGGATGCGCGGGAGTTCGAGCTCGCCGCCGGCATGGCGCAGGGTTGCGCTGGTGGTCTCAGTCATGGAGTCTCCTCATGAGGCGTCAGGGCCTCTCTGTAGAAAGCTTGATCCAACATCTGGTGAAGCCGCCCGAGGAGCCTGTATCGACAGGGATTCCAACGGCCGGGCTACCTTCTTGTAGAAAGCCACCATTGATAGTCAGTTAAAAAGTACCGCTCCTTGGCAAGGTGGCACTAATCCTCTAGTGCCAAAATGCCCCAAAAACGCCCCACTTGTGTCGCGTGTCACACCATTGTTACGGACCTGCGCCTGCTTCGTGCGGCTACGCGCCGATAGTCAGCCGCTCCACTGCCGAATCGATCCGTTCGTCCGCGGCCGTCAGCGCAACGCGAATGAACCCGTTGCCTGCATCACCGTAGAAAACGCCGGGGCCCACCACGATGCCGATCTCGGCGAGCCTGCCCACGGTGTCCCAGGTGGCTTCACCGGCAGTGCACCACAGGTAAAGCCCGGCCTGCGATTCGTGAATGGTCAGCCCGAATGCCTCGAGTGCCGGCACGATCCGTTCCCGCCGGCCGCGGTACAGGTCCTTCTGCGCCTGGACGTGGGCGTCGTCGCCAAGCGCCACCCGCATGGCTTCCTGGACCGGGTAGGGAACAATCATGCCCGCATGCTTGCGGCTGTTCACCAGGTTGGCCATGAGCTCCGGGTCACCCGCCACAAAGGCCGCACGGTACCCTGCAAGGTTCGACTGCTTGCTGAGTGAGTACACAGCCAGCAGCCCCTCGTGGGAACCCTCGGAAACGCGCGGGTCCAGGATGCTGGGCACGGGCTGGCCGCCCCGCTGGACGTCCCATTCCCCCCAGCCAAGCTCCGCGTAGCATTCGTCGGATGCCACCACGGCGCCGAGGGCGCGGGCCTGGTCCACTATCCGCTTCAGGGATGCGGCGTCGCGGACGCTTCCGGTGGGGTTGGCCGGCGAGTTGACCCACACCAGCCGGACACGCTGCCGTGTTGCGTCGTCCAGTTCGTTCAGGTCGTCAGCGGCGATCTGTTCGGCTCCCGCGAACGTCGCCCCGATGTCGTAGGTGGGGTAGGCAACTGTGGGACGGACGACGACGTCGCCCGGTTTGAGCCCCAAAAGGAACGGCAGCCACGCCACAAGTTCCTTGGAACCGACCGTGGGCATCACATGCTGCGGGTCCACCCCGGGAACGCCGCGGCGGCGGCCGAACCACTCGGCGATGGCCGCGCGGAGTGCCGGCGTACCGTGCACTGTGGGGTATCCGGGGGCGTCTGCTGCCTTCTGGAGCGCCTCCTGGACCAGAGGGGGTGTGTGATCCACCGGTGTGCCGATGGAGAGGTTAACCGCCCCGCCGGGGTGCTCTGCCGCCCTGGCAAGATAGGGCGCCATGGCCTCCCACGGGTAGTCGGGCAGGCTGAGGCCGAAGCTGCGTACCGCCGAAGTCACGCCAGGCGCCTCAGTGGTCCTGGTTCTGGGGCGGCAAGGCAGCAATCATCGGGTGGTCGGTGTGGGTGTTGCCGACCTTCGCGGCACCGCCCGGCGATCCAAGGTCGTCAAAGAATTCGACGTTCGCCTTGTAGTAGTCGGCCCACTCATCCGGGGTGTCGTCCTCGTAGTAAATGGCCTCAACAGGGCAGACGGGCTCGCAGGCACCGCAGTCGACGCACTCGTCCGGGTGGATGTAGAGGGACCGCTCACCCTCGTAGATGCAATCGACGGGGCATTCTTCAATACATGCCTTGTCCTTGACATCTACACACGGCTGCGCGATTACGTACGTCACGTCCCTTGCCTCTCCACGTTGGTTCCGGCACCTGCCGGTTATCACTCCCGGCCTGAGCGCCGGACTGCTGACTTCTGAGCCTATTATCTAACAGCCTGTTCCCGCGAACCTAGCGGCGCGTCATACAAGCCCCGAGTCCTAGTATGAAGTGGTGAATTCGCAGATCCCTACTCCCCGGCAGTTCCTTGAAGGCGCCTCCCTCGGCACGCGGGTGGTGGTGCGGTACAGGATATCGGATGGCCTGACGGATGCGCTGGGCGATCTGGTGGCGATCAGCGATACCGACTGCACGGTCCGCACGCGGCGGGCCGCCGTCGTTATTCCGTTGGCACTGGTGGTGGCAGCGAAGCCGGTGCCACCGGCGCCGGCGAGGCGCGCCACGCGGACGGTTCCCTAGGAACTGCCCGTCCCCACGCTGTCCGGGAGCTTGCGCATTCCGGGGAAGGCAGAGAACAGCACGGGCGCCACGGAGAGCAGGCTCAACGCCACGCCAAGCCACATGGCTGGCACAAGGCCCAGTTCTCCCCCAAGGTAGCCTGCGGCCAGCGCCGCGAGCGGCATCACTCCCCAGACGACGAACCTGATTGAGGCGTTCATCCTGCCGAGCAGCCGCGGCGGGCACAGGCGCTGGCGCATGGTGAGCTGCATGATGTTGTACAGGAGCACACCGAAGGCGAAGCCGAATTCGGAAACAGTCAGGAGCACCAGCGACACGGCACGGTCCGCCTGAAGCGCAGCAACGGGAACCAGGCCCAGGAAGAGCGAGCTGACCAGGGCGCCCGCCGGAATGACCGTCCCCTCGCCGATCCGCCGGGCGATCCACGGTGCTGCCACCGCGCCCAGGAGCCCGCCGGCCGCCCCGACCGACATGATGATCCCCATGCCCTGCGGACCCAGGCCCAGGTCCCGGAGCACCAGGACGGGCAGCAGGGTGAAGACCAGTGTGCCGGCGAAATTCCCGCCGCCGGTGCACAGCACGATGCGCCTCATGAGGGGATGCGCTGCCACGAACGCCAGGCCATCCCTGATCTCGGCTCCCAGGGAGTTCCTGCCCGCCGCAGTGAGCCGCTTTTCACCGTCCCGCGTGCGTCCCAGGAAGACGGCCGACAGCAGGTAGCCCAGGGATTCGCCAATGAACAGCAGCGGCGCCGTCAGCACCGTCAGGAGCGCTCCGCCGGCGGCAGGTCCGCCGATCCGGGCGAGCTGGGCCGTTGCCTCCAGCTTGGAGTTCGCCTCCCCCACTTTGCCGGGAGCAACCAGCAACGGAACGAAGCTCTGGTAGGAAACATCAAAGAAGACGGTGGCCACTCCCACCACCGCTGAAATCACGTAGAGGTGCCAGATCTGCAGGGAACCGGCCCACCACAGGAGCGGGACCGCCGCCATGGCGGTCATCCGGACCAGGTCCGCGGCGATCATGGTCCGGCGTTTCAGCCAGCGGTCCACCCAGGCGCCGGCGGGCAGCCCCACCATCAGGAAGGCGGCGAGTCCGGCCGCGTTGAGGATGCCCACCTCGAATTCAGTGGCCCCCAACAGCGTCACCGCCAGCACGGGAAAGGCCAGCTGGCCCAGTTGGGCGCCGAGCTGGCTCAGGGCCTGCGCGGTCCAGAAGCCGGCAAAGTTCCGGTCCCGCCACAGTGATGCCGGCGGCTCGTTGCCCGCAGCCGTTCCGGCAGCGGGATCGCCAGCATGTTCGGCGGGTTGGGCGGTCACGGCGCCCAGTCTGGCAGGAGTGATTGGTATGTGTCAATCACTTGTTGGCTACACTTTCCTTATGAATCGGCCGGGGCAGGACTCTGATGCGGACGCTGTAGCCAAGGGCCGCGCCCTGAGTTCCCCGTTGCGGCTGCGGATCCTGCGGCTGTGCCTGCACCAGTCACGGACCAACAAGGAAATCGCCGAACTCCTGGACCTCAATCCGGCGTCGAGCCTGCATCACGTCCGGACACTCGTGCGGACCGGATTCCTCGTCGCGGAAGAGCGCCGAAAAGGTAACCGGGGCGCAGTCGAGGTGCCGTACATAGCAAGCCGCAAGTCCTGGCAGACGCCCGTGGACAACGTGGCGCCGGTCCTGATCGAGACGTTCCTGCAGGAGACCAGGGACCTCCCGCCGGAGGACATCGAAGTCTGGCGGCTCGGCGTGAAATTCAATGCCGCCCGGCGCGAGGAAATGCTCGGCAAGCTGCGGGCGGTCATTGAGGAATATGTCCAGCTCCCGGCGGACGACGACGGCGAGGCCACCTCGCTGATGATCGCCCACCACCGGGACCCCACGGCGGGCTGACACGCCGTCAGGCCTGCGGCTGCGTGTGCGGCTGCCGGTAGCGCCGGCACCAGGCGAGCATGAGCACCGATGTGCCGGCGATGCCGTAGATCCAGATATTCCCGGAAATGTCGGCGGCGATGAGCCGCTTGCCGGGCTCCAGCATCGACCACCAGCCCGCCAGCATATAGCACAGCATCCCGCACGCCGCCGTCGGGATCAGGGACCTGAAGGCCGCCCCGAGCAGCAGCTGGACGGAGCCGAGCAGGACCAGGGCTGCCACTGCACCCCAGGGAAGTATGACACCGGTCAGCATCCACTCCTGGCGGTGCAGCGCCGTCCCTGCGGTGGCGACAAAAAGAGCTGCCGGCACAGCGGCGGCAATGCCGCCTGCCATGCCGGCAGCTCTATTGTTCACGAGGGTGATGACCGGAACGTGCCCGGATCAGACCTTAGCGCGGGCGCGGTTGGCCTTGGCCCGCTCGTTGGTGTCCAGGATGAGCTTACGGATGCGGATGGACTCCGGGGTAACCTCGACGCACTCGTCTTCGCGGGCGAATTCGAGGGATTCTTCGAGGGTCAGGTCGCGCGGCGGCGTCAGGTTCTCGAAGGTGTCGGAGGAAGCGGCACGCATGTTGGTGAGCTTCTTTTCCTTGGTGATGTTGACGTCCATGTCGTCGGCGCGGGAGTTCTCGCCAACGATCATGCCCTCGTAGACCTCGGAGGTCGGCTTCACGAAGAAGGAGCCGCGTTCCTGCAGGTTGATCATGGCAAACGGCGTCACAACACCGGCGCGGTCGGCGATCATCGAACCGTTGGTGCGGTATTCGATCGGGCCGGCCCAGGGCTCGTAGCCCTCGGAGATCGAGGCCGCGATACCGGCGCCGCGGGTGTCCGTGAGGAACTTGGTGCGGAAACCGATCAGGCCACGGGCCGGAACGATGAACTCCATGCGGCACCAGCCGGTGCCGTGGTTGGCCATGTTGGTCATGCGGCCCTTGCGGGCAGCCATGAGCTGGGTGACGGCGCCGAGGTACTCTTCCGGCACGTCGATGGTCATGTGTTCCATCGGCTCGTGGATCTTGCCGTCGACGGTCTTGGTGACAACCTGCGGCTTGCCGACGGTCAGCTCGAAGCCTTCGCGGCGCATCTGCTCAACCAGGATGGCCAGCGCGAGCTCGCCACGGCCCTGGACTTCCCAGGCGTCGGGACGCTCGGTGGGAAGAACCTTGATGGAGACGTTACCGATCAGTTCCTTGTCCAGGCGGTCCTTCACCTGGCGGGCGGTAACCTTGGCGCCCTTGACCTTGCCAGCCAGCGGCGAGGTGTTGATACCGATGGTCATGGAGATCGCGGGATCGTCCACGGTGATCAGCGGCAGCGGCTGCGGGTTCTCGGCGTCGGTCAGGGTCTCACCGATGGTGATCTCCTCGATGCCGGCGACGGCGACAATCTCGCCCGGGCCTGCGGACTCGGTGGGGACGCGGTCAAGTGCCTTCGTGGCCAGCAGTTCGGTGATCTTGACGTTCTTCAGCTCGCCGTTGGCACGTGCCCAAGCGACGGTCTGGCCCTTGCGCAGGGTGCCATTGTAGATGCGGAGCAGAGCCAGGCGGCCCAGGAACGGTGAGGCGTCCAGGTTGGTGACGTGCGCCTGCAGGACACCGTTCGGGTTGTACGTCGGTGCCGGGATGTGCTCGATGATGGTCTTGAACAGCGGCTCAAGGTCCTCGTTCTCCGGAGCGGTGCCGTCAGCCGGCTGCTCGAGGGAGGCGCGGCCAACCTTGGCTGCTGCGTAGACGACCGGAACTTCGAGGATCTTGTCCAGGTCGAGGTCCGGAACTTCGTCGGCGAGGTCGGAGGCCAGGCCCAGGAGCAGGTCCATAGACTCGTGGACAACTTCGTCGATCCGCGCATCGGGGCGGTCGGTCTTGTTGACCAGCAGGATCACCGGCAGGTGCGCGGCAAGGGCCTTGCGAAGCACGAAACGGGTCTGCGGCAGCGGACCCTCGGAGGCATCGACGAGGAGCACCACGCCGTCAACCATGGACAGGCCGCGCTCCACCTCGCCACCGAAGTCGGCGTGGCCCGGGGTGTCGATCACATTGATCGTGATGGTCTCGCCGTTGGAGGACGGTCCGTTGTAGGCCACCGTGGTGTTCTTGGCCAGGATGGTGATACCTTTTTCGCGTTCCAGGTCACCGGAGTCCATGACGCGGTCTTCGAGGTGGTTGTGCTCGGCAAAGGAGTTGGTCTGCTTGAGCATGGCGTCGACCAGGGTGGTCTTGCCGTGGTCAACGTGGGCCACGATCGCGACGTTGCGCAGGTCACTGCGCGATGCAGTGGCTACCGCGGTGTTGGTGGTGGTTTCAGACATGCGTTATTGCTCGATTCAGTGGTGAAGTCAGCTGTGGTATCGCGACATTTCCAACCGGAACGCACGACGGACGAGACCCTTTGGCACAGGGCGCCTTCTACCAGTCTAAGCGCTAGGTCATTTATTGGCCTAAAAACCAGAAACTGGCCCGGTTCCGGCCCCGTTACAGGATCGTCACCGGAATGGGACGAATCGTGCCTAAAGTTACTGGATATTCCTGGTGGGATGCCCCATTATTACGGTGATAACAGCAAAGAAAAGCCCGGAGACCACAGATGCGCAATGCCTCGGCTCTGACCCGCTTCGTCGCACCTATGATCGCCGTCGGCGTTCTGATGGCCGGCTGCGGGCAGGCACCACAAACACCAGACGCTGCCACGGGATCCACAGTTCCCGCCGCAAGCGCCCAGGCATCACAGCCGTCCGCCGAGGCAGTTTCCCCCAAGGCAGCGGCCGCCCCCCGGAAATCAGAGGCCGCCCCCGTGGCCGCGGCGCCGGGCGAACCGGTTGCTGCCGGTTCAGCGGGTAAGGCACAGCTGGCCACGGAGCCGGATCCGTCCACCATGGCGCCCGGGTCCGTTTACAGGAACCCCGCAAACGGCCGGAACGAAGTCATTGTGGCCAACATCAGGCGGACCGCCGTCCTGATAGGCGATTCCCAGTCCGAACCGGAAGCCGGCTGGCCCCGCCAGGGACTGGCCGCCATCGGCTACAACGTCTTCTTCTGCGGCCGCGGCGGCACCGGGTTTGTTGCCTCGAACGGCAAGACCGGCAACTACATCGATGCCCTGCAGCGCGGCGACTGGCAGCTCCCCTACGGTTCACCGGCGCTCGTGGTCATCCAGGGCGGCGGGAACGATGCCGCACGCGGAGCCACTGACGCCCAGATCGTGGCCAACGCCGAACGCCTGATCTCGTCGCTGAAGCAGCGCTATCCGGGGGCCAAGTTCGCCATGATCGGCACCCTGGCCCGCGGCATCAATTACGGTGGCGGCCGCCGGTCGCAGGTGGATGCCTTGCTCGGCACGGTGGCGGCCAAGCACTCGATTCCCTTTGTCAGCGTGGGTGACTGGCTGACGAAGTACAACCTGGCCAAGGAACTGGCGGACGGCGTGCACATGAACAACGTCGGCCACAAGGCACTGGGTGGCCTGCTGGCCACCAGGCTGCAGGAACTGGGGCTACACGCTCCGCCTGAGCTGGCCACGTCGGCGTTGCCGCTCGGTTGAGCAGGGCCTCCCGACTTTAGCGACTGTCCACGTATTAAAAGGAGCCGGTGCCCGCCCCCTGCAGGGGTGGGCACCGGCTCCCTTGGTTAAGCAGCTGCCTTAGGCGACTTCGGGCGGCAGCATCAGCCGCGCGCCCGGAATGGCGTGGAGCAGTGCCTTCGTGTAGTCCCGCTGCGGATCATCGAAGACGTCATCCGTTGAACCGGTCTCAACCAGCTTGCCCTTTTCCATGACGCACACGTGGTCCGCGATCTGGCGGACCACGGCAAGGTCGTGGGTAATGAACAGGTAGGTCAGGCCCAGCCGCGACTGCAGGTCTGCGAGCAGGTTCAGCACCTGCGCCTGGACCAGCACGTCGAGGGCGGAGACCGCCTCGTCGCAGATGATCACTTCCGGATCGAGTGCCAGTGCACGCGCGATGGCCACGCGCTGCCGCTGGCCGCCGGAGAGTTCATTCGGGTACCGCTGCATGGTGGACTGCGGCAGCGCCACCTGGTCCAGGAGCTCGCGGACCTTCTTCTCGCGGCTGGCCTTGTCCCCGATTTTGTGGGTCCGCAGCGGTTCCTCGATGGTCCGGAAGATGTTGTACATCGGGTCCAGGGAGCCGTAGGGATCCTGGAAGATCGGCTGCACGCGGCGGCGGAAGGCGAAGATCTCCTTGTTGTTCAGGGTGGAGGTATCCACTCCGTCGAACACGATCTTGCCGGAGGTGGGCTTCTGCAGGTTCAGCACCATCTGGGCCACGGTGGACTTGCCGGAACCCGACTCCCCCACGATCGCCGTCGTGGTGCCGCGCTTGACGCTGAAGGAAACGTCGTCGACGGCGGTGAAGTCGGTCGACTTGCCGAAGCCGGAGCGCAACTTGAACACCTTGCGGAGGTTCTGGATCTGCAGCACGTCTTCGGTCATGGTCGGCTCGACGACGACCGGCTCGCCCTGAGCGAGCAGCTCGTCCGATTCGACACCGAGCTCCTTGGCCACCTGGATGCGCCGAGACGCCAGTGATGGTGCCGAGGCGACGAGGCGCTGCGTGTATGGGTGCTGCGGGTTCTGCAGCAGCTCCAGCGACGGCCCGGCCTCCACCACGTTGCCGCGGTACATCACCACAACCTTGTCCGCGCGTTCTGCTGCGAGGCCCAGGTCGTGGGTGATGAGGAGCACTGACGTGCCCAGTTCCGAGGTCATCGTTTCGAGGTGGTCGAGGATCTGGCGCTGGACGGTGACGTCCAGCGCGGAAGTGGGCTCGTCGGCGATGAGCAGCCTCGGCTGGCAGGACAGTCCGATGGCGATCAGCGCGCGCTGGCGCATGCCGCCGGAAAACTCGTGCGGGTACTGCTTTGCCCGGCGTTCGGCGTCGGGAAGGCCCGCCTGGGAGAGAACCTTCGCTACGTCGGCCGGTCCGCTGGGACGGCCGTTGGCGCGCAGCGTTTCCTTGACCTGGTAGCCGATCTTCCAGACCGGGTTGAGGTTTGACATCGGGTCCTGCGGGACCATGCCGATGGTGTTTCCGCGCAGCTCGATCATGCGCTTTTCCGAGGCATGGGAAATGTCCTCGCCGTCGAGCAGGATCTGCCCGCCGGAAACCCGGCCGTTGCCGGGCAGCAGTCCGATGGCGGCCAGCGCCGTCGTCGACTTTCCGGAGCCCGACTCCCCCACAATCGCGACGGTTTCACCGGGCATGATGGTCAGGTGGGCGTTCCGGACGGCCTGGACCTCACCGGAACCGGTTTTGAAGGAAATGGCGAGGTCGCGGATTTCCAGGAGCGGCTTGTCGGCCAGCGCGGCCTCCCTGATTCTGACATCGGAAGTTGTCATGATTGCCTCGTTCATCGTTGACGGCTCTTCGGGTCGAGGGCGTCACGCAGTGCGTCGCCGAGCATGATAAAGCTCAGGACGGTGACGGACAGCGCCATGGCCGGGTACAGCAGGATGGCCGGGTTCGTGCGGACGGACGACCTGGCGGCGGCGATGTCGTTGCCCCAGGACATGATGCTGCCGGGCAGCCCGATGCCGATGAAGGACAGCGTGGCTTCCGCCACGATGAAGACGCCGAGTTCCATGGTGGCCAGGACGATGATCGGCGCGAGGGCATTCGGCAGCACGTGCCGGACCAGTGAGCCGATGCGCGAGACGCCCAGCGAGCGGGCAGCGGTGACGAAGTCGGCGTTGCGCACTTCAATCACGGCGCCGCGGGTGATGCGCGCCATCTGCGGCCAGCCCAGTGCCACGAGGATCAGGACCACCGTCCAGACGCCGCGGTTGTCACGCATGAACGGAAGCTGCGAGACCACCAGTGCGCCCAGGACAAGCGGGAGGGCGAAGAAGATGTCGCCGAGACGGGCAATCACGGCATCGAGCCAGCCGCCGTAGAAGCCCGCGAGGGCGCCGAGGGTGACCCCGATGATAACGACGAAAAGCACGGAGAAGACGCCCACCATCAGCGACGCCTGGGTGCCGTGGATGATACGGGAGTAAACATCGCAGCCCTGGAAGGTGAAGCCGAGCGGGTGCCCCGCTCCGGGAGCTCCGTCGGAGTTCGCCAACTGGCAGTTGTTGTTGGGCTCCACTTGGGTGAACAGGCCCGGGAAGAGCGCCACCAGGATGATCAGCGCGATCATCACAGCGGAAATGATGAACAGCGGACGACGGCGGAGCTTGCGCCAGGCGTCCGCCCAGAGGCTCAGCGGTGCCTGGTCTACTTTGAGCGAGTCCGTTGCGAGCAGAGGGGTCTCCTCCACGGGGGCAACGAAGTGCTCGATATCGCGATTAGTTTTCATAACGGATCCTTGGATCAAGCCAGGCGTACAGCAAATCGACCAACAGGTTGGCAATGACGAAGACGAGCACCAGGACGCTGACAATCGCGACCACGGTGGGGCCCTCGCTGCGGATGACGGCCTGGAACAGCTTTTGGCCGACGCCCGGGACGTTGAAGATGCTCTCCGTGACAATGGCGCCGCCCATCAGGCCGCCGAGGCTGGCGCCCAGGTAGGTGATGACCGGAATCATTGAGTTGCGCAGGATGTGCGTGACCACAACGCGCGGCCGTGACAGGCCCTTCGCGGTGGCCGTGCGCACGTAGTCGGCGTTCATGTTTTCGATAACCGAGGCACGCGTGAGCCGCAGGACGTAGGCGAAGGAAACCAGTCCCAGCACCGTGGCAGGAAGGATCAGGTTGCCCCAGTCCGCGGTGGCGCCGACAGTCGGCTTGGCCCAGCCGAGCTGAACACCCACCAGCAACTGCAGGACGAAGCCGAGCACAAAGGTAGGGATGGCGATGACCACCAGGGACGCGATAAGCACCGTCGCATCGAACACCTTGCCCTTGCGGAGTCCGGCGACGAGGCCGAAGGTCACGCCGAAGACAGTCTGGATAATGAGGGCTTCGACGGCCAGCATGACGGTGACGGGGAAGATCCGGCCCAGGGACGCCGCGATGGGCTGGCCGGTGAAATCGACGCCGAGGTTGAAGGTGAACAGGTTCTTGAGGAAGAGCCCGTACTGCACCCAGAACGGCTGGTCGAGGTTGTACTGCTGGCGGAGCTGCGCGATGACGGCTTCGCTGGGGGGACGGTCGCCGAACAGCGCGCGGATGGGGTCACCCGGAAGGGCGAAGACCATGAAGTAGACGAGCAGCGTGGTTCCGATGAAGACCGGAATGATCTGCAAAAGGCGCCGGAGAATGTACTGGATCACAGCAACGTCTCCTGAGCGTTTGTGGGGCTAAGGGGGTTCATGTAGGACAGCTTTCGTGCCGGTTCCAAGGCTATGGGGGCCCGGCTTATGGCCGAACCCCCACTAGCTTTTTGGCGTGGATTTGTTCCGAGGACTACTTGGCGGTGATGGCCCAGTACTGCAGGACGCCGTTCCAGCCTGAGTCGACGTTGCTGACGTTCTGGCTCCAGACGGCCTGGCGTGCCTGATACCACAAGGGCAGGTTGGGGAGATCCTGGAAGAGGATCTCCTGGGCCTGGGTGAACTTCTTGTTGGCGTCATCCGTGGACTTCGCGGCCAGGCCTGCGGTGAGCAGCTTGTCGAACTCAGGGTTCGTGTAGGCCTCGTAGTTGGCGCTGGCCCCAGTCTTCAGGACGGGCCCCAGGAAGTTGAACAGCGACGGGTAGTCTGCTTGCCAGCCCGCTCGGGTCAGACCCGGCAGGTTCTTGGCGGTGCGCAGCTTCAGGATCTCGGCGAACTTGGCGAAGGGCTGGCCTTCGGCCTTGATGCCCAGGTTGTTCTTGAAGTTGTTGGCAACGGCGTCGATCCATTCCTTGTTGCCGCCGTCGGTGTTGTAGGCAAGCTGCAGGGTCTTGTCAGCCGGCCACGGGCTGATGGCATCCGCCTTCGTCCAAAGCTCCTTGGCCTTGGTGGCGTCAAACTTGAGGACATCTGAGCCTGCAATATTGTCGTTGTAGCCGTCAACGGCCGGGGACGTGAAGTCCTTCGCCGGGATGCGGGTGCCGGAGAAGATGACCTTGGTGATCTCTTCGCGGTTGATGGCCATGGAGAGGGCCTGGCGGCGGAACTTGCCCGCTTCGCCCTGGAACTCGGGCAGGTAGCCCGGGATGTTCAGGGTGGCGTTGCCTGCATACGGCTTGTTGAGGTGGTTCTCAGGGAAGTCAGTGGTGTAGGTCTTGAGGGCGTCCGTCGGTAGAACGTCCGTGACGTCGAGGTTGTTGGCCTGGATGTCCGTGTAGGCCGGAGCCGGATCGGTGTAGAACTTGAAGGTCACGCCGCCGTTCTTCGCGGCACGCGGACCGGCGTAGTCGGCGTTCTTGACCAGTTCGATCTGGCTGTCGTGCTGCCAGGCGCCTTCCTTGGCCATCTTGTACGGACCGTTGCCGATCGGGTTCTCGCCGAACTTCTTCTTGTCCTTGATGGCGTCCGCGGGCAACGGCATGAAGGCCGAGTAGCCCAGGCGCAGCGGCCAGTCAGCCTCGGGCTGGGTCAGCTTGACGGTGATGGTGGAATCGTCCTTGAGAACCAGGCCCGAGAGAGTCTGCGCGGTGGGGGCCGGGACGTCAATGTCCTTGCCGTCCGCACCCTTCTCGGTCTTGGTGGCACTGACGGCGTCGTAGCCCTCGATGGATTCGAAGAAGCTGCTGTTGTTCTGGGCGTTGGTGCTCAGCGCGGCGAAATTCCAGGCATCAACGAAGCTCTTGGCCGTGACGGCCTCGCCGTTGGTGAACTTGCTGCCTGACTTCACCTTGATGGTGTAGTTCTGGCCGTCCGCGGATTCGATGGACTCGGCCAGCGCGTTGACCGACTTGCCGCTGGGGTCGTAGCTGCGCAGGCCCTCGAACAGGAGCTCAACCACGCGGCCACCATAGACTTCGCTGGTGTCGGCGGGCATCAGGGGGTGCTGCGGTTCATTGCTGTACGCGGTGATGACCTTGTTGGGGTCGCCGGCAGGCTGGCTGCCACCGTCAGTGGCGCCGGCGCCGGCGCCGCATCCGGTCAGGGCGAGGGCTGCGATGGCAACCATGCCCAGTGCTTTGGAAGTGCGCGAAAAACGCATTCCGCCTCCTATGAGTTGTGGGAGTTGAGTAGGGAAATTCGTGTTTTCCCTGCAGGCCCAGGCACAGAGGTGTCCTGTGACGTGGCATACATAAGTGAGTAGCCTAACCGCACCCTGTCCAAATAATGGAACTCTGTTGCCAAACTGTAACCGGGTCACAATTTGACCATTCGAGTCAACTCAGGCGTATTTCAAGTCACATGTTACTCACTGGTATGCTCTCCGTGATGTGACGGACGCTACTCCACTCCACTCGCCAGCAACTGTGCCCGCAACTCCCTGCGCTCACGCTGTTTTTCGGGGTCCGGCAGGGGCACCGCAGCAAGGAGGCGCTGCGTGTAGGGCTCCTGCGGGTTGCGCAGGATCTGGTCCCGGGAGCCCTGCTCCACGATCCTGCCCCGCTGCATCACGCAAATCCGGTCGGCCAGCACGTCGACCACTGCCAGGTCGTGTGTCACGAACAGGCAGGCAAAGCCGAGGTCCCTCTGGAGGTTCTGGAACAGTTCAAGCACTTTTGCCTGCACGGACACGTCCAGTGCCGACGTCGGTTCGTCCGCCACCATCAGCTTCGGTTTGAGCGACAGTGCCCGCGCGATGCCCACGCGCTGCTTCTGCCCGCCGGACAGCTCATGCGGGTAGCGGTTGCGGTAACTCCTCGGCAGCTCAACCTGGTCGAGGAGGGCTTCGATCCGTTTCTGCAGCCCGCTTCCCTTGGCCTCACCGGCAAGGAACATGGGTTCGCCGATGCTCTCGCCGATCGGAAGGCGGGGATTCAACGACGACGACGGGTCCTGGAACACCATGCCGATGTGGCGCCGGACCTGGTGCAGTTGCTTCCCGTTCTTTTTGGCGGCGGAAATGTCCTGGCCCACCACCCGCATGGTGCCGGCTGCGACAGGAAGCAGCCCCACGGCGGCCCTGCCGATGGTGGTCTTGCCCGAGCCTGATTCGCCCACGAGACCCACCACTTGGCCGGGGTAGATCACGAGGTTTGCACCCTCCACGGCCCTGAAGGCCGGTACGCGGCCCTGTTTGGGGTATTCGATGGCCACATCCGTAAGTTCCAGGACCGGCTCGCCCTGGGGCCGTTCCGCGGCCGCAGCAGCCAGCGCCGCGGCGTTCTCACGCTCGCGGCGGACCAGGTCATCGCGGTCCACTGACTCCAGTTCAGCGTGTGTGGCGGCAGCCAGCGCGGCGGTGACATCCACCTCGGCGCCCTGGTCCGCACCGCCCTGGCCGAGGTGCGGCACTGCGGCCAGCAGTGCCTGGGTGTATTCATGCCGGGGGTTGCGGAAGACCTGCTCGGCCGTTCCAGTTTCAACAATCAGCCCCCGCCGCATGACGGCGATCCGGTCTGCCAGGTCCGCCACCACGCCCATGTCATGGGTGATGAGCACAATGGCGCTGTCCAGCTTGTTCCGCAGGTTGCGCATGAGATCCAGGATCTCGGCCTGGACGGTGACGTCCAGGGCCGTCGTGGGCTCATCGGCAATCAGCAGTTTGGGATCACAGGACAGCGACTGCGCGATCATGGCCCGTTGCCGCTGGCCGCCCGAAAGCTGGTGGGGGTAGGACTTGAACGCCTTCTCCGGGTCCGGCAGTTCCACCAGTTCCAGCATGCGCAGGGCACGTTCCCTGGCCTGGTCCGGTGAAACCTCATTGTGCAGCCGGACCGTCTCAACGATCTGTGCCCCGACCGTGTACACGGGATTGAGGGCGGTCATGGGCTCCTGGAAGATCACGGCCACATCCTTGCCGCGCACCTCCCGGATGTTGGCGGCATTGGCGCCGAGGAGCTCCTTGCCGGAGAGGCGGACGCTGCCCGATACCCGGCTGTTGCTGGGCAGGAGGCCCAGCAGGGCCATGGAACTGGCGCTCTTGCCGGAGCCGGACTCCCCCACGATGGCAAGGACTTCCCCCGCCCGCACCTCATAATTCAGGCCGATAGCGGCGGGCACCCATTTTTTGTCCACGCCGAAGTCGACGCTGAGATCGCGGACCTCGAGGACTATTTCTCCCTTGGCGGGCTCCTGCGCCGGGGAGGTGCCCTGGTTCGGGGTGATGTTGTCAGTCATGACGGGTTCCCTTCCGCCCAAGCCACGACAGCACCGGAGATTAGTGCTGTGGCCTGGAATCCTGAATTATTGGGGGCATGAGCAGTGTGCCGCACGCCGGAAATGTTGAAGTCTTCAAAGCCCGCACGAACAAATGGTTCGCCTGGCTGTCCTGGCTGGTCGCCGCCGTCGGCCTTGTTGTCACTGCTGCGGCCGGCGGGCCGGCAGCGCTGCTGGGTACGGGTCCGCTGCTGCTGATCGGTTTTCTCGGCTGGCTGCTGTTCTGGATGCCCTCCGTGGTGGTGCACGACGGCGGCATCACCCTGGAGAATCCGTTCCGCTCCATTGACGTCCCCTGGGCAGCCCTGGTGAACGTCGATACCCGGTTTGCCCTGACGCTGGTCACACCGGCCAGGAGCTACGCCTCCTGGGCCGCCCCGGCGCCGGGCATCTGGGGCGGCCGGAACGCCCGCCCCGAGGATCTCAAGGGCCTGCCTTCCGCGACCTACGGACCCGGACAGTCCGTGCGCCCGGGTGACCTGAAAACCACTGACTCCGGCCAGGCAGCCCGGCTGGTTCGCGGCCGGTGGGAAGAGCTGGTCGAAGCCGGCACCCTGGACGCCGGAAATGCCGAGACCACGGCCGTCAGCGTGACATTTCGCTGGACCGCGATCGCCACCACCGTGGTGCTCCTTGCCGCCAGCTACTGGGGCGTCACAGTTCCGTAGGGCGGATGCCCGGACAGCCCGCATTCAGTCGCCCGCAGACCCGTCGGCTGCAGCAGCCCTTGCCTTCTCCGGCGCTCCGGCAGGCTTGGCGTCTTTGGCCTTTTTGGCGTTGAACTTCTTCTGCCTCGGATCGAACGCGTCCCGAAGTCCGTCGCCGATGAAGTTGATACTGAGGCAGATCAGCACAATGAAGAGGCCCGGGAACCAGAACAGCCATGGCCGGGTGGAGAACGCTTCCTGGTTCTGCGAGATAAGCAGGCCCAACGAGGTGTCCGGGGACTTCACGCCGACGCCGAGGTAGCTCAGTGCAGTTTCCAGGAGGATGGCAGCGGACATGGTCAGGGTCACGTTGACGATCAGGACGCCGATGGCATTGGGCAGGATGTGCTTGAAAATGATCCGTGCATTGCTGGCCCCGGAGATACGTGCTGCGTCGACAAACTCCCGTTCACGAAGGGTGAGGAACTCCCCGCGCATCAGCCGCGCCAGGCCGACCCAGCTGACCAGGCCCAGGAAGATGCCCAGGATCAGGATGCCGTTGCTGGCCGCGAAGCCCGAAAACCAGCCGCCCTGGTCCCTGCGGTTGACGGACTGGGCCACCACGGCGGCAAGCAGCAGCACCGGGATGATGATGATGACGTCCGTGATCCGCATCAGGACTGCTTCCACCCAGCCCCGGAAGTACCCGGACAGGCCGCCGATGACAGTGCCCAGCAGGCCGGCGATGGCCCCGATCAGGATCATGATGGTGATGGACTGCTGGGCTCCGCGCATGGTCATGGCGAAGAGGTCCCGGCCGATCCGGTCCTGCCCGAAGGGGTGTTCGCCCCAGGCCGGCAGCCACAGGGATGCCGTCGGAACCCCGTCGTTGACCAGCGGCGACACATCCAGGTGGTCGTATTTCCACCACCCCGGAATGCCTGCCCAGCCGACCGAGGTGAAGGCCAGCAGGAAGATGAAGACAAAGATGAAAAGGCCGGCAATGGCCCCGCTGTGGCCCAGGAACCGTTTGCGGACAATCTGCCCCTGGCTCAGCCCCTTCGCTTCCGGTTCGAAGGACACTCCCGGCGGCCGGGGGTGTGAGTGCTCGGCGAGGAATTCTTCCTGCTGGGTTGGCTGGCTCATGCCTTAATCCTTACGCGGGGATCGAGTGCGGAGTACGCAAGGTCTGCTATCAGGTTGAACACCATCGCGGTCACTGCCACACAGACGAAGACGCCCATCACGGGGTTCGGGTCAGTGTGCACGATGCCGTCCAGGAAGAGGAACCCCATTCCCCGCACCGAGAACACCGTCTCCGTAATGACGGCACCGCCGATGAGCGCCCCGATATCGAAGGCCACGATGGTGGCGATGGGAATCAGCGCGTTGCGGAACGCGTGGCCCATCACCACGGACCGCTCGGAGAGTCCCTTGGCGCGGGCTGTCCTGATGTAGTCCATGTTCATGATTTCCAGCATGGACGACCTGGTGAACCGCGTGTAGCTTGCCAACGAAACAAGGATGAGGGCCATGGTCGGAAGAATCAGGTGCGTGAAGGTGTCCAGGCTCAGGACCCAGAAGTCGCCCTGGATGTTCGGGGTGCCGGCACCGATCGTGGCGATCGGCCTCCCCCGGACCCTGCTGTTGTTGAAGTAGTTGGGCCAGGCCTGCATGAAGCGGTCCATCAGGATGAGTCCGCCCACGAGGAAGGATGTTATCCCGGCGGCGCGCATCGACTGGCCGCGATCGTATCCGCCCATGAGGTAGCCCGTTGCCACGCCCACACCGATTGTGGCGATGCCCAGCAGGACTATCATGAGCGCCGTCGCCTCGTTCAGGAGCGGCTGGACCGCGAAGTAGGCAACCACTCCAAGTGCCACCACGATCAGCGCGGACTGCAGGGCACGCTTGTTCTTGAGCCCGGCCACGAGGACTGTCACGGCGAAGGCGAGGCCCACCCCTGCAATCGCAATGACCACCGGGCCAAGTCCGGGGTTCCGGAACCACTGCACAACGGAGAAGTAGATCAGGATAAGGCTGGCCGCGAGGAAAACGATGCCGCCTGAAACGAGCCGGCGGCGGGCCGCTCCACCGACGGCAACTGCAACGATCACGCCCGCTATGGCACCTATCCCCAGGGCCGCAGGCAGCGGTATTTCGGGATTGCGGAGGAAATCGTTGAAGCCGATGGCACCGTATTCCTTCAGCAGCACGGCAACCCAGAAGATGGGGAGCGAGAAGAACAGGAACGCCATGAACGTCACGCCATAGTCGAGGGCGCTGTACTGCCGAAGGGCCGTGATGATGCCGAGGGCAATGCCGATCAGGATGGCCAGGACGGTGGCGCCGGTGACGAGCGTCAGGGTCTGGACCAGCGCGAAGCCGAGGGCCTCCGTTATTGGCTGCCCGGCGATGTTCTTGCCGAGGTCGCACGAGCCGCCGAAGGGAACCAGGCATTTAGCCGCTCCGCCAAGCCATTTGAAGTACCGGAGGGGGGCCGGAGTGTCCAGGTCAAGCAGCTGGCTGCGCGAGTCCATGAGCTGTTGTTTGTTGGCGGCACTGCTGGCACGGAATTCCTCCAGTGGATCTCCGGACGACGCTGTCAGGAGGTACACGAGGAATGATGCCCCGAGAAGTATGAGTGCGGCAGTAATAAGCCGCCGGACGATGTACGTCACCATGGTGGTAAGCCTCGATATCCGGGCCGGGATCTGACCGGGCCCATCGCAGAAACAGTCCGGCTTGCCGAGTGAGGTGGGCGGAAAGCCGGCGAATGCCGGTGGTGCCAGCGAAGGCGCCGGGACACTACTGCTGTCCCGGCGCCTTCACCTGCTGTTCGGTTGCTGAGCGGGGGCTTTACTTCTCAGCCCACTCCCAGAAGTTCCACCAGACACCCGTCTGGTTCGGCATGAACTTCACACCGGTGATGCGGTCGCTGTACGCGTCCACGCCTACGGACTGGAAGAGCGGAAGACCATAAGCGGAATCCCAGATCTTCTTGTCGATCTGCGTAATCAGCTCATCCTGCTTGCTGCGGTCGGTGGTGACGATCAGCTCGTCCATCAGCTTGTCGGCTTCAGGATCGCTGAACACGTTGAAGTTGGAACCGTTGCCGCTGCGGAAGATCTGCGGCACGCCGGATACGCCGACGCCCGGGTTTATCCAGCCGAAGATCGTGGCGTCGTAGCTGCCGTCGCCCAGGGCCTTGCCCCAGTCAGAAGCGCCCAGGCCGCCGTCAACGATCTTGAACCCGGCCTGGGTGGCCGACTCGCGGATCAGGGAGAAGGCATCAACACGGTTGGGGTTGTCCTTGTTGTACATGATGCGGATCTCGGGGGTCTTGCCGGCGAGAAGAGCCTTGGCGCCGTCAATGTCCACGTCCTGGTAGGCCGAAGAGCCGTTGTTCTTGGCAGACTCCTCGTAGGCAGCCTGGGCCGGAACGAACAGCTGGGAGTCGAGCGGCTTGGCTTCCGGATCGAGCTTCTTCACGATCTTGTCCACGATGTCCTTGCGCGGGACGGTCTTCATGAACGCCTCGCGGACGCTCTTTTCAGCCAGCGGACCCGAGAAGTTCAGATCGATGTGGTCGTAGGAGAGCTGGTTGCCCTGTTCCACGGTCACGCCCTGGCTTTCGAGTGCCTTGAGCTGCTCGATGGTGTCGGCGGAGGCCTGCGGGGCGATGATGTCCGCTTCGCCGTTCTTCAATGCCTGCACCTGCGCCGGAGCGGAGCCGATGTAGCGGACCGTGATTTCGTCCAGGCTCGCTTCCGGGCCCCAGTTGTAATCCTTGTTGCGGACCATGGTCAGCGACTGGTCCTGCGTGACGCTCTTGACAATGTACGGGCCGTTGGAGAGGTAGAGGCTGGGGTCCGACGGCAGGGTCTTGGTGTCGAACCCGGTGTTCCAGAAGTCAGCCATGGCCTTCAGCTTCGCATCGGCCGGCTTCGGGGCCTTGGCGTCGCCCTTGGGCTTTTCCTTGAGGTAGTCCACCAGTGCCTTGGCGTCGGTGAGGCCTGCCTTCTTGGCCATCACGTGGGCCGCGACGTCAATGCCCGGACCGCCCAGGACGGTTTCCCAGTCAGCAAACGGCTTGGTGTACTTGATCGTCATCGTGCGGTTGTCGTCGCCGAGTTCGGGGAAATCGGTGAGCTTGAGGCCGGTGGGGTCACCAGCGTAGGAGAAGTACTGCGTGCCCGTCTTCGCCTCTGAGTCGGCGTCGTCGTAGTAACCGGAGAACGCTGCCCACTGCAGCAGGAGGTCGGCTGCCGTGACGGGGGTTCCGTCGGACCACTTCACGCCCTCGTTGACGGTGTACTTGACCGTCAGCGGGTCATCGGAAGTCTTTTCCATCTTGCCGAACTTCTCGTTGCGGACAACGTTCAGCTGATTGTCGATGTAGTAGAAACCCGAGTGGGTGGCATAGCTGATCTTCGAGTTGATGTCAGTGTTGCCGTCGGCAGTGTTCGGGTTGAACGTGTTGAAAGCGTTCACCTCGACCACCGTGGCTGAGCCACCCTGTTTGCCGGCAGTAGCGCTAGACGGGGTTGTCCCGCCGCTGTTGCCGGCGCAGGCGCTGAGAGCAAGCGCGGCAGCTGCCGCGACGCCTACCGCTTTGGAAATACGACCGAAGCGCATTCCGCCTCCTATGTTTCTGTGGTTTGAAAAGACCGCCGCTGTAGGCGTCGGCCAGACCGCCCATTCCCCCAGTGAGAATGTGGCTGGCCTCACATGAGCAGTAGCCTAAACCCGAAAGGTGCGCCGGTGGGACCAAAGTTGCCCATGAGTAAAGGTTGTTACCGAGCTGCAACAATGGGCAAGCAGTGCCACTTTAAATCGTTGGAGAACCTTGATGCGCAAAAGGCAGGGCGGAAGCGGGTCCAATCACAGCAAAAGCCCCGATCCAAGGGAATCGGGGCTTTTGCTGTTAATGCTCAATCACTGACTGTGCCAGTGTTCCTGGTGTGCGCCGCTAGACGTTGAAGCGGAACTCCACGACGTCGCCGTCGGACATCACGTATTCCTTGCCTTCGATGCGGACCTTGCCGCGGGCCTTCGCCTCGGCCATGGAGCCGGCCTCGATGAGGTCGTCGAAGGAGACAACTTCGGCCTTGATGAAGCCGCGCTGGAAGTCGGAGTGGATCACGCCGGCGGCCTGCGGTGCGGTGTCGCCCTGGTGGATGGTCCAGGCGCGCGTTTCCTTGGGCCCTGCCGTCAGGTAGGTCTGCAGTCCCAGGGTGTGGAAGCCGACGCGGGCCAGCTGGTCGAGGCCGGATTCGTCCTGGCCGTTCATCTCCAGCATCTCGCGGGCCTCTTCCTCATCCAGCTCGACGAGGTCGGACTCGAGCTTGGCGTCGAGGAAGATGGCGTCCGCCGGGGCAACCATGGCCCGCAGTTCGTCCTGCTTCTCCGGACTGCCCAGAATGCCTTCGTCCGCGTTGAAGACGTAGATGAAGGGCTTGGCGGTCAGGAGGCTGAGCTCCTTGAGGTGCTCCATCTCCAGTTTGTCGCTCTTGATCGAGGCGAAAATGGTGTCGCCACGTTCCAGCACAGCCTGGGCCGCCTTGATGGCAGCCAGCTCGGCAGCTTCCCGCTTCTTGATCTTGACTTCTTTTTCGATCCGGGGAATCGCATTTTCGATGGTCTGAAGGTCGGCCAGGATCAGCTCGGTGTTGATGGTCTCCATATCCGAGCTGGGATCCACCTTGCCGTCGACGTGGATCACGTCGGGGTCGTCGAACACACGGACAACCTGGGCGATGGCCTCGGCCTCGCGGATGTTGGCAAGGAACTTGTTGCCCAGGCCTTCGCCCTCCGACGCACCTTTCACGATCCCGGCGATGTCCACGAAGGACACCGGGGCGGGCAGCAGCCGCTGGGATCCAAAGATGGCCGCCAGCTTCGCCAGGCGGGGATCCGGCAGGTTCACGACGCCGACATTCGGCTCGATGGTGGCGAACGGATAGTTCGCGGCCAGCACCTGATTGCGGGTCAGTGCGTTGAAAAGAGTTGATTTGCCGACGTTGGGCAGTCCGACGATGCCAATAGTAAGAGCCACGAGCATTGATTCTACCGGTAATCGGTCCGGAACCCTGCGGCCGCCCCCTGCCGTGCGTGCGCCTGCGCCAAAAATGTCAGGGGCGCGTGCCAAAGTGAACCCATGGACGCTTTTGCACTGATACTTGCCCTACTGATGCTGATTCTCGGAGCCTTGATCGGCGCCGCCTTCACCTACGTGGTGTTCCGGCGGCGGAACGTTGCCCTGGAGCAGGATTTCGACGGCGTCTCGGCCCGTCTTTCGGAGGTCAGCGCCCAGTTCGCGGCAGCCGACGCCGAGCGTCGCCTTTTGTCGGCACAGAACAGGGAGCTCGGCGAGTCACGCAACCAGGACGGCAGCGTCCTCCGGGCCCTGGCTCCCGTGGCGGAGAAGCTTACGGCGGTCCAGCAGCAGGTCTCCCTGCTCGAACGTGACCGGCTGGAGCAGTACGGACAGCTCGCACAGCAACTGCAGGAAGCCCGCCTCTCCGACGAACAGCTCCTTCGCTCAACCCATGCCCTCGAGTCCGCCCTGCGGTCCAACAGCGCCCGCGGCCAGTGGGGTGAGGTCCAGCTGCGGCGTGTGGTGGAAGCAGCCGGCATGCTCCGCCACGTGGATTTCCATGAGCAGCACCACAGCGCCGCGGCGGGGAACGCCCTGCGGCCCGACCTCGTGGTCCAGCTCCCGGGCGAGAAGCAGCTTGTGGTCGACGCCAAGGTGCCGCTGGCCTCCTACCTTGAAGCCCAGGACCTGGGGCCTTCCTCGGGACAGCAACAGCACGGGAACGCGCTCAACGGACAAAGTGCGCTGCTGGCAGCACACGCAAAGGCATTGAAATCCCATGTGGACGCCCTGAGCAACAAGAAGTACTGGGATATCCCGGGCAATTCACCCGAACTCGTGATCTGCTTCCTGCCGGCGGAATCCATCCTGGCCGCCGCCCTGGCCGCCGATCCCGGCCTCCTGGACTATGCCCTGAACAAGAACGTGGTGCTCGCTTCCCCCGGCACCCTGCTGGCCGTACTGAAGTCGGTGGCGTTCACCTGGCGCCAGGACGTGCTGACGGACAGTGCCCGGGAGCTGTTTGAGCTGGCCCGGCAGCTCTACGAGCGCATGGGAACGCTCGGCGACAACGTGACCAAGCTGGGGTCTTCCCTCAAGACTTCCGTTGACCGCTACAACTCGATGGTCGGGACGCTCGAAGCACGCGTCCTGCCCACGGCCCGAAAGCTCAACGCCCTTGAAGCCGAGGGGCTGACCACTCCGCCCGCCATCGAAGTGACCCCGCGCTCAGTGGCCGCCCCCGAACTCCAGTCGGAGGAATCAGCCGCGTAGTCGCGCCAGGGAAAAGGACCCCGCAGGGCTCAGGCCCGCGCCTTGTTTCCGCCCAGGGCGCGGGTCACGTCTCCGGATTTCTTCAGCGTCGCCCGGAGCTCCTTGGGCAGGGAGAAGAGCAGGTCTTCCTCCGCTGTGACCACTTCCTCCACGGCTCCGTAGCCGTAGTCCGCGAGGAGCCGAAGCACGTCCTTGACCAGCACTTCCGGAACGGATGCACCGGAGGTGACCCCAACAGTGGCGACGCCTTCGAACCAGGCCTCGTCCACTTCGTTGGCGAAGTCAACGCGGTAGGAGGCTTTTGCGCCGTATTCCAGGGCAACCTCCACAAGGCGGACGGAGTTGGAGGAGTTGGCGGAGCCCACCACGATGACCAGGTCGGCCTGCGGGGAAATCTTCTTGATGGCCACCTGGCGGTTGGTGGTGGCGTAGCAGATGTCGTCGCTGGGCGGATCCTGCAGCGTCGGGAAACGCTCTTTCAGCAGCCGGACCGTTTCCATCGTTTCATCCACGCTCAGTGTGGTCTGCGAAAGCCAGATGACCTTTTCCGGGTCCCGGACCGTCACTTTACCTACCTCGTGCGGGCCGTTGATGATCTGGATGTGCTCGGGGGCTTCACCGGCCGTTCCCTCAACTTCCTCGTGGCCGTCGTGGCCGATCAGGAGGATGTCGAAGTCGTCCTTGGCAAAGCGGACAGCCTCCCGGTGCACCTTGGTCACCAGGGGGCATGTGGCGTCGATGGTGCGAAGGCCACGGTCCTCGGCCGACTGCACTACCGCGGGCGATACGCCGTGGGCCGAAAAAATCACCAGGGCGCCTTCGGGGACCTCGTCCGTCTCGTCAACGAAGATGGCACCCTGCTCCTCTAGGGAGCTGACCACGTGAACGTTGTGGACAATCTGCTTGCGGACGTAAACCGGCGGACCGTAGTGTTCCAGCGCCTTCTCAACGGCAATAACGGCACGGTCCACTCCGGCGCAGTAGCCGCGGGGAGCCGCGAGCAGAACCTTTTTGGGGCCTGACACCGGAGCCGCTGCCAGTACGTCCTCAGGCGAACGGCGCCTCCGCGGAATTGAAGGCATGGGGATGGAAACAGCTGAGGTGGTCATTGTTCAATGCTACCGGGAACGCAGGGCGCGGCCGGCGCCGGCAACAACGCGGAAAATGACACCGGCCACGATGAGGACCGCCCCGGCAATAAGCGTCGCCAGGATCCACTGCCCGAACCGGTCGGAGGACGCGGCGACGAATTCGCTTTTGAAGATGTCCGCCACCTCGTTCCCGCTGGCTGTTCCGGCAGCCGCGAGGCCGGCTGCGTCCGCTCCCAGTTTCCAGACCGCCGCCAGCACCAGCGCTCCGGCCCCCGCCCCCACCAGCACGGTCCAGCGCCGGCGTGCGGCAATCAGGCCAAGCAGCAAGGCGATTGCCGATCCCGCGGCCAACGCATAACCCATGGGCGCGTAGGCCGACACCTGGTCCACGAGTTGCCGCTGGCTTGGCTGCCCAATATCGATCAGCGTCTGTTCCGGCGCCTCCACCGGCACTTTGGTTGCGTCCGAAATCTGCTGGGTCAGCAGGCCCACCAGGGGTGCCACATCCAGGGTGAGGGTCGTGGACGGTTCAGCCTCCGACGGGGCGGTTCCGGAAGCCGTGAAGTTGAGGCGGTGGCTCTTCCTCAGCGTTTCCTCCCACGCCGCGGGGTAGCCGGGAAGCGTTGTCAGGGATTTGGCGGCTGAATCCAGGATCGGCTGCACCAGTTCCGCGAACGGTTCAGGAATCTGGCCGGTCGGATCGATGCTGCCAACCGCGGCGGATGCCAGCCTTTGTTGGAAGACAGTGTCCTTGCCCAGCGGAGCGGCGAGGGAGACAAAGCCGTCCTCCTGCACAATGTTCCGGTCCACCCAGATGGCGGGAACGGCGGCGGCGGCCAGCAGCAGTCCAAGGATGACGGCGGCAGCTGAGACAAAAGTGCGCAAGGGATTCCTAGGTTTGGTTGGCGGTACTGCCATCCTAGGGGTGCCGGCGGGGAAGCAAAAATGTCGGCGGACAGTGGTAGAGCTATGGATAGAGTTGATTCGGTTTGATGCCGTTCCGTTTTGATGCACTGCCACCCGCAAAGGATTCCCATGCCCAAGGCTCCCACCCCGTCACGGTCCGCCCGTGGCTGACAACATGCCCGCGGCAACCACGGTTCCTGCGACGGCTGCCGAAACCAGCCCGGACAACCCTTGGCCCTTGCAGCTTCTGTCCCAAAAACTCAAAGCCCACATCGACCGGACCCCCTCGGCATGGGTCGAAGGCCAGGTCATCGAGCTGAACCGCCGCGGCGGCAGTGCCTTCATGACGCTCCGGGATGTTGACGCCGAAATCTCCCTACCGGCGTCCATCTGGTCGAATGTCCTGGACCGCCAGGAGGTTCCCCTGGAGCGGGGCTCCAGGGTGGTGGCACTCCTGAAGGCAGAGTTCTGGCTCAAGACCGGACGCATCAACATGTCGGTGAAGGACATCCGTCCGGTAGGGCTCGGAGACCTGCTGGCGCGGATCGAACGGCTCCGCCACGCGCTTTCCATGGAAGGCCTTTTTGCGGATTCCCGGAAGAAACGCCTGCCGCTCCTCCCCCACAGGATCGGACTCATCACCGGACGCGACTCCGATGCCAAAAAGGACGTGCTTCGCAACGCCGCGCTCCGGTGGCCGGCCGTCGAATTCGACGTCCGGGAAGTGGCGGTGCAGGGAAATACCGCTGTGTCCCAGATCATTGGCGCGCTGCGCGAACTCGATGCGGATCCCCACGTTGACGTCATCGTCATCGCCCGCGGCGGCGGCGCTTTGGAGGACCTGCTCCCCTTCAGCAACGAGGACCTGATCAGGGCAGTGTCCGGCGCGTCCACACCCGTGGTCAGCGCGATCGGGCACGAGGCGGACCGGCCCATCCTCGACGACGTCGCCGACCTCCGGGCCTCCACGCCCACGGATGCCGCAAAGAGGATCGTTCCCGACGTCGCGGAAGAACTCACCAGGGTTCGGCAGGCCCGCGACCAGCTCAGGCGCGGCGTGACGCGGCTGGTGGAACGCGAATCCGACCGGATGGCCTCCCTGCATTCGCGGCCTGTCCTGGCTGCGCCGGAAGTCATGGTCAGCTCCCGGGCCGAAGACGTTGCACGACTCAGCAGCCGCTCACGCGCCGCCATCAGCACCGCAGTGCTGAGGGCCGCCGACCAGGTCGTCCACCTCCGCAACCAGGTGCGCTCCCTCTCGCCGCAGCAAACGCTGGACCGCGGCTACGCCGTGGTGCAGGTGGCCGGCGCAGACCAGGCAGCGGATACCCGGAAGGCCGTCGTGCGGCACCCGTCGCAGGCACCGGGGGGCTCCGAGCTTTTCGTACGCGTTGCAGGCGGCAGTTTTTCGGCCCGGTCCACCGGCGGCCACCAGATTTCCGACAACTGAATCAGCGCGGTGCCGGACAAACACCGGAACCGCCCAGTCCATTTACCACCAGCAGGGAGCAGCACATTGGCAGCAGAACAGAAACCGAACGCGGACATCGAAGGACTGAGCTACGAGGAGGCCCGCGAACAGCTCGTGGCGGTGGTGGGCAAGCTCGAGGCCGGCGGCGCCAGCCTGGAGGACTCACTCGCGTTGTGGGAGAGGGGTGAAGCGTTGGCCAAGCGCTGCGAGGAATGGCTCGAAGGCGCCCGCAAACGGCTGGCCGCGGCCAGGAACCAGGCCGGGCCGGAGTCTTAGTCCGCCCCGGCCCTTAGGCCGCCCGGGTCCCGGGCCGCCCGGGTCCCGGGCCGCCCGGGTCCCGGGCCGCCGGATCAGGACCTTTCCACCATGCTGCGCTCCAAAGCAACATCGAACTCGGCGGCGGGCCAATCCAGATGGAGGTCTTCCATGGCGTGCAGGAGCAGCTGCTGCACGGCGATGCGCGCGTACCATTTCTTGTTAGCGGGGACCACGTGCCAGGGCGCCACCTCAGTGTGCGTCTTGTCAAAGGCCACCTGGTATGCGGCCATGTAGTCGTCCCAGAAAGCGCGCTCCTTCAAGTCGCCGCTGCTGTACTTCCAGTGCTTCGAGGGATCATCCAGCCGCGCGAGCAGCCGGGCCTTCTGTTCATCCCGGCTGATGTTCAGCATCACTTTGACGATCCGCGTACCGGAGGCCGTCAGTCTGGCTTCAAATTCGTTGATCGCGGTGTAGCGCCGCTCCAACTCTTCCGGGGAAGCCCAGCCGCGGACCCGGTGGATGAGCACATCCTCGTAGTGGGACCGGTCGAAGACACCCACCATCCCGGCCGCGGGGACTTCCTTCTCGATCCGCCAGAGGAAGTCGTAGGCTTTTTCCTCGTCGGTGGGCGCCTTGAACGCCTTGAGCTGCACACCCTGCGGGTCCATGGCACCCACAACGTGGGCCACGATGCCGCCTTTGCCCGCGGTGTCCATGGCCTGGAGGATCAGCAGGATGCGCTTGCTGCCGCCGAACTTGGCTTCGGCGAACAGCTTCTCCTGCAGCATCGCAAGTTTGCCGTCGAGTTCGGCAAGGAGTGCGTGCCCGTCCGCTTTGCCGCCCGGATATCCCGGTGTGGAATCAGGGTTCACATCCGCGAGCTTGAAGCCGTCACCCGCGGCGAGGGTCCCTGACGGGGATTTCTTGAACATTTCGATGCCTGCCATGAGTAGCCTTCCGCCGATGTGCCGCCAGTCCGGAACGCCGCCTCGTGCGGTTCCCTCCGGCTGCCGCCGCCCGGGATCCACCGGGCGGCGTTGCTGCCATCAGGCTAGTTCCCCTGGTACCGGCTCAGGAAGTCCCCCATGCGGCCAATTGCCTCTTCGATGTCCTTCACGTTGGGCAGGGTGACCATCCGGAAGTGGTCCGGCCGGACCCAGTTGAAGGCACGCCCGTGGGAAACGAGGATCTTCTGATCGCGGAGCAGGTCCAGGACGAACTTTTCGTCGTCGCGGATGTGGAAGACCTCGGGGTCCAGTTTGGGGAAAAGGTAGAGCGCTCCCCTGGCCTGCTGTGTGCTAACGCCGGGGATGGCGTTAAGCAGGTCATAGGCCTTGTTCCGCTGTTCCAGCAGGCGTCCGCCGGGCAGGATCAGGTCGTTGATGCTCTGGTATCCACCCAATGCCGTCTGGATGGCATGCTGCGCCGGCACGTTGGCGCAGAGGCGCATGTTAGCCAGCAGGCTGATGCCTTCGAGGTAGTCTGCGGCGTCCTTCTTCGGCCCGGAAATCGCCATCCAGCCGGCCCGGTACCCGCACACCCGGTAGGCCTTGGACAGCCCGCTGAAGGTCAGGCACAGGACGTCGTCGCCGGTGAGTCCGGCAAGGTTTACGTGGACGGCGTCCTCGTAGAGGATCTTCTCGTAGATTTCGTCCGCGAAAAGCACCAGCCCGTGCTTTTCGGCGAGGGCCACGATCTTCTTCAGTGTCTCTTCGGGATACACCGCACCGGTGGGGTTGTTCGGGTTGATTACCACGATTCCCTTGGTACGCGGGGTGATCTTGGATTCGAGGTCCTCCAGGTCCGGCTGCCAGCCGGACTCCTCATCGCAGAGGTAGTGCACAGGCCGCCCGCTTGCGAGGGCCACGGAGGCGGTCCACAGCGGATAGTCCGGCGTGGGGATAAGGACCTCATCGCCGTCGTCGAGGAGCGCCATGAGCGACATGGTGATGAGTTCACTGACGCCGTTGCCGAGGTAGATGTCATCCACGTGGATGTTCTGGATACCGCGGGTCTGGTAGTACTGCGACACGGCGGTCCGGGCGGAAAATATGCCGCGGGAATCACTGTAGCCCTGGGCATGCGGCAGGTGGCGGATCATGTCCACCAAAATGGCGTCCGGCGCTTCAAAACCAAACGGGGCCGGGTTTCCGATATTCAGTTTGAGGATGCGGTGACCCTCTGCCTCCATCTGCTGGGCGGCCTGAAGAATCGGTCCACGGATGTCGTAGAGGACATTATGAAGCTTGGTGGACTGCTTGAATTCTGCCATCCATCAAATATGCCATATGGCGGATGTACTTCAGCTGAGACTTGACTCACACGGGAGCGGCGCAGTGGCGCTTCGGCCAGCAGCCGAAGAAAACGACGACGGCGCCCGCCGGACCGTGAAGTCCGGAAGACGCCGTCGGGCTCTGGCTACTTAACCAGGCCCTTGTCCTTGAGCCAGGCCGCTGCTGCGTCCTTCGGGTTCTGCTTCTGCGTGCCGCTGACGGCGCGGTTGAGGTTGATCAGGTCTTCCGTGGTGAGGATCTTGGACACGGAGTTGAGCGCTTCCTTGGCCTTGTCCGTCATCTTGGCCTTGTTGTACAGCGGCAGGACCTGCTGGGCGATGAAGTTGTTCTTGGGGTCCTCCAGGACCACCAGGTCATTGTCGGCGATGGCGGGCGTCGTGGTGTAGATGTCCGCGACCTGCACCTGGTCCTCGAGCAGCGCTTTCACGGTGATGGGGCCGCCGCCGTCGCTGAACGGTTCCAGCTTCTTGGGCTCGCAGCTGTAGTTCTTCTTCAGGCCGGGCAGGCCGTATGCGCGCTCGGCGAAGGTAGCCGGGGCGCCGACCACCAGCTCGCTGCAGACCTTGGCGAGGTCTTCGATGGACTTGAGCTGGTACTTTTCCGCCGTCGCCTTGGTCACCACCATGGCGTCCTTGTCCTCGGCCTTGGAAGCCTCCAGCACGGCCAGTCCCTCGGGCAGCTTGGCCGGGAGCGCCTTGTAGATGTCGTCCGCCGACACCTCGGTGGCTTCCTTGTCCACATGCAGCAGAAGGTTGCCGCTGTAGTCGGGGATGACGTCCACGGACCCGTCCTGGACAGCCTTGAAGTACACCTCGCGGGACCCGATGTTGGGCTTGGTGCTTGCAGTCACGCCGGCCGCGTTCAGGGCACCCGCGTAGACCTCTGCAATGATCTGGCTTTCCGGGAAGTCGGCGGAACCGATCACCAGCGCCGAACCTGATCCCGAGCCGCCCGTGGCGGGCGCGCTTCCCAGGGGGTCCGACCCTCCGCCGCACGCGGACAGCGTCAGGGCAAGCCCGACGCCGGCGGCCAGACCGCCGAATGCGCGCAGGCCCAGGACTCTAGAGTGGGTTTCCTTCATGACGTACCTCCTTGAAGAACAGGCTCCGCGGACACGGGGTCTGTGAGATCAACCGGTGCCTGCTGGCTCCGGTCTGGCGTGGCAGAAACTCTCCTGGACAGGAACAGCCTCTGGAAAACGGCGAGAATCAGGTCAACGGCAATGGCCAGGCCGGCTATCAGGAGCGAACCGCCCAGCATTTGCGGAAAATCGGACAACACCAGGCCATCGAAAAGATACCGGCCCAGCCCGCCCAGATTGATGTACGCAACTACCGAAACGGTGGCGATCACCTGCAGCACGCCGGTCCGGAATCCTCCGAACATCACCGTCAGGGCATTGGGGACTTCCGCCCGGAACAGCACCTGCAGTTCAGTCATGCCCATGGCGCGGGCGGCGTCCACCACGTTCCGGTCCACGCTGGCAATCCCCGCATAGGTGCCGGCGAGCAGCGGAGGCACCGTGAGAATCACGAGGGCCCAGATCGGAGGCATCAGTCCGATGCCGGCCAGGAGGACGAAGAGAGTCAGCAGGCCAAGGGTGGGCAGTGCCCGTAGCGCGCCGGCCAACGCAACAACCGCCACCCGGCCGCGGCCGGTGTGGCCGACATAGAGGCCGATTGGGACGGCGATGGCCGTGGCGATCAGCATCACGAGGCCCGTGTACTGCAGGTGCTCTGCCAGCCGGACGGGAATTCCCGTGCTACCGGCCCAGTTCAGGGGGTCCCCCAGCCAGGCAAAGGTGTCCGTAAAGACATTGCTCATGCGGAGGCACCGCCTGTCCGGACATCGGACAACCGCTCCGCCGCCGAGGCAAGACCGGCCTTGTCCGTTCTTGCTGCGGCCCTGGTCCACGGCGTCAGGAGCCGTTCCAGAAGCACGAGCACCGCATCCATCACCAGTGCCAGAACCAAAATGGCAATGATTCCGACCACCACCTCGGTGATGAAGCCCCGTTGGAGGCCGGAGGTGAACAGCATCCCCAGGTTCCCGATGCCCAGCAGGGCGGCCACGCTCACCAGCGAGATGTTGCTGACCGACACCACACGCAACCCGGCGAACAGCACCGGCAGGGACAGCGGAAGATCGATCTGGACGAAACGCGCACCGGGCTTGAAGCCCATGGCAACGGCCGCCTGGCGAAGGTCGTCATCCACCGAGTCGAAAGCGTCGAGGGCGGCCCGCACCAGGAGGGCCACCGCGTAGATCGTGAGTGCCACAATCACGTTGACCGGATCCAGGACCCTGGTCCCCAGGATTGAGGGCAGGATGATGAACAAGGCGAGGGACGGCACCGTATAGAGCAGGGACGTAGCCGTGACCACCACAGAGTGCAGGGTCCTGTTTCGCCGGGCGAACTGGGCGAGCGGAATCGAGAGCAGCAAACCAAAGACCATGGGCAGGATGGCCAGCACCAGGTGCTGGCCGGCGAGTTCGAACACCCGCCCGCTGTTGGCCAGGAACCATTCCATCAGAGGGCACCCTGCCGGACCAGCCGGGCCGATTCAATGACCGCCAGCACCTCATCCGCTTTGAGGACGCCGGCAAGCCGGCCGTCTGCGTCCACGGCAACGCCCAGCCCCGAGGGCGAGGAGAGCGCCGCGTCCAGGGCCCGGCGAAGGGTCTCTCCTTTCCGGAAGAGCGATCCACCGGGGATGAGCCCTGGTCCCGCGCCCGGGCTGGTCCAGCCCAGCGGGCGGGAATCCGCGTCCACCACGAGCAGCCAGTCGTCCGCGGCAGAACCTGCCGCGACGGCCGCCAGGTCACTTTGGCTGACGGTGGGGACCTCGTGGAGGGTGACGGCGTCGGACGGGCTGAACGCCAGGTGGCGGAACCCCCGGTCCTTGCCCACGAAGGACGCCACGAAGTCGTTGGCCGGGGCGCGCAGGATTTCCTCCGGTGTGGCGTACTGCGCCAGCTTGCCGCCGGTGGCGAAGACAGCGACCTTGTCCCCCAGGACCGTGGCTTCGTCGATGTCATGGGTGACGAAAACGATGGTCTTGGCCAGGTCCCGCTGCAGCCTGAGCAGCTCCTGCTGCAGTTCGTCGCGAACGACCGGATCCACGGCACTGAAGGGTTCGTCCATCAGCAGTACGGGCGGATCTGCGGCGAGGGCGCGTGCCACGCCCACGCGCTGCTGCTGGCCGCCGGACAGCTGGGAGGGGTAGCGCTTGCCGAGCACCGAAGCGAGCCCGACGACGTCGAGCAGTTCCTGGGCGCGCTGGCGTGCCTCCGCTTTGGAGACCCCGTTCAGCCGCGGGACGGTGGCGATGTTGTCCAGCACCGAACGGTGCGGCATCAGTCCCGAGGACTGCATGACATACCCCATGGACCGGCGCAGCTGCGCCGCGGGCACGGACGTCACGTCCTTGCCGCCCACCGTGATGGTGCCGGAAGTGGGCTCCACCATGCGGTTGATCATCCGCAGGGAAGTGGTCTTCCCGCAACCGGACGGACCAACAAAAACCGTAATGGAGCCTTTGTCGATGGACATGGTCAGGTTGTCAACGGCCGGCTGCCCGCTCTGGTACTGCTTGGTGACGCTCTGGAATTCGATCATGGCTTCAGCCATTTCCCGGCTTACCTAACTGTTGGCGGCAACATCGGACGGAAAAGCCAGAAGATCATAAGCTCACTGATTTTCGGCTGTAAAGCAGGTATTACACAGCGTAACCAGCGGCCCCGCCAAAGTCAGCGGTGCCGCGGTTACCGTAAGCATTCGGTGACCTGCGCCTTTTGGATGGGTGGCGGTGCCGGACGTGTCATCCTGAGCAGTCCGGCACCGCTGCCCCTCCTGGAGGCACGTCACCTGCGCTTGCGTTTACCCCGTTTTCCGTCCCCGCCGGCGCGGTCACCTGCCGCGTCCTGCCCGTACCGCTCGGCCGCCCGCTGGCTCTTGCCGGCCACTACCACCTTCTGGTGCCATTCCCGCTGGTAGGCCCTCCGGGCTGCCACGTCATGCCGGCGGTTCAGGGCCGCAAGCTCACGTTGGAGCTTGAGGTAGCTCTCCCACCGGCGCATTTCCAGGGTGCCGTCGGCGAGCGCGCCCTGGATAGCGCAGCCGGGTTCCCGGTCGTGCGCACAGTCGGCGAAGCGGCACTGGCCGAACAGCTCCTCCAGGTCACCGAACATCTCCCCCATCCCGTCGTCCGCATCGAAGAGCCCGAACCCGCGCACTCCGGGGGTGTCCATGAGCACGGCTCCCCCGGGCAGCGGAATGAGCTCACGGGCCGTAGTGGTGTGCCTGCCCTTGCCGTCGCCCGCACGCACCGGCCCGACCTCCTGCAGGCGGTGCCCGGCCAGGGCGTTGATCAGCGTGGACTTCCCGGCGCCGGAGGGCCCCAGTAGGACAAGCGTCGCGCCGGCCGGGACGTGTCCGAGCAGTTCGTCAAGGCCATCGACATATTCCGCCGAAGTGGTGACCACATCAACGCCGGCGGCCTGCAGGATGACCTTTCCGACGACGTCGTCAGCGATGTCGGCAAGATCGGCCTTGGTGATGATCACCAGCGGAGTGGCCCCCGAATCCCATGCCGCCACGAGCGTCCGCTCCAGCCGGTTGTGGGTGAGCGGCCGGTCTACCGGGACCACCACCCCGACTACATCCACGTTTGCCCCCAGGACCTGGGCTTCCGAGGACGCCTCAAAGGCCCGCTTGCGGCTCAGCGCCGATTGCCGCGGCAACACGCTGATGACAGCGGGTTCCCCTACGGCGTTGGTACCGAGCCAGACCCAGTCCCCTGTGGCAGGAACGTCGCCATGGCTCGGATAGGGCAGATGCCAGTGCTCCGCCGCCCCCGCGACCAGGACCCTGTTCCGGTCGACACGGATCACCCTCCCGGGACTCTCTCCGCCCGGCACGGGATGGGCCTCAAAGAGCGCTGCCGTTGAGGAGGTGAAGCCGAACTGTACGGGTCCGGCCAACGCAGGATGCCCGTGAGGTGGAGTTGAACTGTTGGTTGCTGAAAAATCTGCGGTCATCACATGACCGGAAGTTGTATTCAATGGAGAACCTCTGATGAGGCCCCGTTGCATGGACTCCGCTGTTTGAGCCGGCCAGCGCGATTTCTGCGTGGCGATTCAGGCCCGGTGGTTCCGGTGGATGCGGGTCACGACATGCGATGGTCCGGGGCAGGATTAATGACTTTGCTGAGGCGCTTGGCGCGCAGGAATATTGCAGTCATCGTCTCCACCTCCCCTGGTTCACGGCCACGACTTCGACGTGGGACCGTCCGCTTCACCGGTCCTAGGGGCCGGCGGCTTTTCAAGGGTAAGCCGTCCGGCCCCGGCTTGGCTAGGGGTCATGGGCGGGGCCACTGCCGGTATCCGGGCGTTCGGCCTAGAGTTGGTCTGTGACGAACCTTGAAGTGAGCCCCAGGGAAGAACTGTGCCCGCCCGGACAACCCGGAGGGTACGCCGGAAACGGCCCGTGCCTGCAGTTGTGGCCGGCACGGGAGGTCCCGCTAGGAGGAGTCCGGGCCATGAACGTCCTGCGGACGCTTCCGCAACGTGGCCTCCCCACCGTCGGCGCCTGGTGCTTCTTGGACAGCTTCGGTCCGGACCGGGTGGCCATGTCCGTGCTGCCGCATCCGCACACCGGACTGCAGACAGTGACCTGGCCGCTCGCCGGCAACATCAGGCACCGCGACAGCGTGGGCAGCGACGTGATCGTGCGCCCGGGCGAGCTCAACATCATGACTGCTGGCCGCGGCGTCTCCCACTCCGAGTTCGCCGTGTTGCCGCACCAACAGCACCAACAGCAAGATCAGCACGACGCCGGACCGGAGCTTCCGCTGCAGCGCGGCCTTCAGCTGTGGGTCGCACTGCCGGACGGAGAACGCCACCGGGCCCCGGCATTCGAGCAGCACCGCGACCTGCCGGAAGTTGCCGGAGCCGGCTTCACCGCCACTGTGATGGTGGGAAGCTTCGCCGGAACGACTTCACCGGCCACCATGTACTCGCCGATTGTCGGAGCAGACATCAGCTGCAGCGGCCCCGTCGCGCTGCCTCTTGACCCGGAGTTTGAGCATGCGGTGCTGGTGCTCGACGGCGGGATTGCCATCGACGGCCAGGACGTTCCGCCGGGTCCGCTGGGCTACCTCGGTACGGGCCGCCAACTGCTCGAACTGGACGCGCTTCCTGACACGCGCTTCATCCTGCTCGGCGGGGAACCGTTCCAGGAAGAGCTCCTGATGTGGTGGAATTTCGTGGGCCGGACCCACGATGAGGTGGCAGAGGCCCGCCAGGACTGGGAAGCCCAGGCCGGCCTTCCGGATCCGGACGCCGAGGCATCGCGCTTTGGCCTGGTCCGGGGCCACGGCCCGGACGCGGGAGCCGAGGCCGGGCGCATCCCTGCTCCGGCGCTTCCCGGCGTCCGGCTCCGCCCGCGCACGCGTTCCTGACGGTTTAGCCCTGCTCGGCCACCAGCTGCAGGACGCCGAAGACGGGGTCCTGCTCCAGCACACGGACATCCGTCACGCCTTCGGCGGCAAGGCTGCGCCTGAAGGATTCCTGCAGGCGTGGCACGTTCATGCCGAGGCCGCCACCGAGGATCACCGGCCCCTTGATCCCCAGCTTCGTCAATGCCTGCGCGGTCAGGCCCGCCAGGTCCCGGCCCGCCTGCTCAACCAGCGCCCGGCTGGCTTCGTGACCCGCGTCCGCGGCCTCGACCACAAACCGGGCCTGCTGCGCCCAGAAGCGGCGCCCGGTCTCCGGCGAGTGGAACAGGGCAATGAGCTTGTTGGGGTCCTCGACGTGGCAGGACTGAAGCAGCGCAGTGGTGAGTTCGTCCGGCTCCAACCCCTGGTTCATCCGGCGCAGGCTGTGGCGGACAGCTTCGCGGCCCAGCCAATAGCCGCTGCCCTCGTCCCCGAGCAGGTATCCCCAGCCGCCCGCGCGCGCCTCCTCGCCGTGCTCGTTCTTGCCCCAGGCCGCGGAGCCAGTGCCGGCGATAACGGCCACGCCCGTGCTCGCCCCGCCGGCCGCCAGCAAGAGCCGCGAGTCGTGGACCACCGTGATTTTCGCTGCGGGCACATGGGGAGCGATCAGCGCCGCGAGCGCCGCTGCGTCCTCGTCCGTGTCGATTCCGCCGGCTCCGGCGTAGACGCGGGCAACCGTGCCTCCGCCGATCCGGGCAAAGAGCTCGGACAGGTGCCGGGCTGCCTCCTCGCGGCTGACGTTTTGCACGTTTGAACTGCCGACGCTCTCATCGGCGACGGGCTGCCCGTTTTCGAAGCGGACACCGCGTGTCTTGGTACCTCCGATGTCCAGGCCGATCACGGCGCCGGCCGGCACACCTGCCTGCATAACGGGCGGCGCGGCGTGGGCCCCGACGGTGGAAGGAACAGAATCCGTTGCCGGCGGGTTGTCAGAATTAGTCACGTGAACAGACTACTGAGTCGCTACAGGGAGCATGGAATGACAGGCGCCATATTCGGTACAAGAATCATCGCGGCTCCCATGGCCGGGGGCACATCAACATCCCGGTTCGTGCAGGCAGTGCACCACGCCGGCGGCGTGGGTTTCCTTGCCGCGGGCTATAAGGGCGTGGCGGCCATGGAGGCCGAGATACACGAGGTCCGCTCCGCCGGCGCCCGATTCGGCATGAACCTCTTCGTGCCCGACCGGGCCCAGCTGAACCCGCCGGCCCCCGTCAGGGCAGCCCTGGAGGACTACCGGCGGAGCCTTGAGCCGGACGCCCGGCGCTACGGGGTGTCGCTCCCCGAACTGCGGCTCGACGACGATGACGAGTGGCAGGGCAAGGTCGATTCCCTGCTGGCGGACCCGGTGGAATTTGTCAGCTTCACTTTCGGGCTGCCGAAGCAGGACGAAGTGCGTGCGTTCAAGCGGGCCGGCTCCATGGTCATTGCCACAGTCACCAGCAAGGCCGAAGCCCTGCTGGCCGTCGAGCGGGGAGTTGACGTCGTGGCCGTCCAGCACGGGAGCGCAGGCGGACACAGCGGTGCTTTCCTGGCGGCCGGCAGCGCAGCCGCCTCCCCCGCCCACCGCACGACGGCGGACCTGGTCGCGGAGGTGCGGACCGCCGTCGGCGTTCCCCTGGTTGCGGCCGGCGGGATCATGGATTCCGCGGGCATCGACGCCGTGCTGGCCGCCGGCGCAGCGGCAGCCCAGCTGGGCACGGCGTTTGTCCGCAGCGATGAAAGCGGCGCGAGGCAACTGCACAAGGACGCCCTTGCCAGCCCCGTTTTCACGGAGACACGCCTGACGCGTGCCTTCACCGGCCGGCAGGCGCGGGCCCTGGTCAATTCCTTCGCCAGGGACCATGAGGATGCACCGGAGGGGTATCCGGCAATCCATCACCTCACCGCCCCGATACGCGCAGCGGCCGCGGCGGCCGGCGATGCGGAGCGGTTGAATCTCTGGGCGGGAACCGGGTGGCGGCAGGCGGCGGCGGGACCGGTCTCGGCCATCATGGCCGGGCTGCTGGCCGGGTCCGAACTTTCCTGATCCGCAGGGCGGCGTCAGCCTTCCGAACGTGACCGGACCAGTCCGGCCAGCAGCGCCGGCCCCTCGGTCACCACCAGCTCGCGGAACAGCCTGACCTGGTGCGGCTCGCCCTCGGGGCCGCCGCGGCGCTCCCGCCATGCGAGGCCGATTTCACGGAATGCCAGGTCCGATTCCAGCGGCACCTCCACCCAGCCCAGGTGGCCGGTGTCCGGTGTCACCGCCCGGCCGGGAGCCAGTCCGCCGGGCGGAAGGATGCTGACGCCGAGCCCGGCGGAAACGAGGCCGCGGACGGTGTGGGAATCCTGGCTTTCGAAGGCGATCCGCGGGCGGAGGCCAGCCTCGCGGAACAGCGCGTCCGTCAGCGAGCGCAGGCCGTATCCGGGTCCCATCGCCACAAATGGATCCTGCCTGATGTCCGCCATCCGCGCGCTCTTCCGGCCGGCAAGGCGATGTTCGTGGTGCACCACCAGCCGCAGGGGTTCCCGGTACAGGGCGGCTGAGCCGATGCTCCGGCCCGCCGGCGCGACGGGCGCGGTCAGGGCCAGGTCAGCGGTTCCCGCCGCGAGTTCGGCCAGGCACGCGTCCCGGGCACCCTGGCTGAGGTCGAAAGCGGTCTGCGGATGGCGACTGCGGAAGACGCTGATCAGCAGGGGCAGCGTCGCCTCCCCAAAGGTGTGCTGGAACGCCACGGCGATCCTGCCGCGCACCACCTCGGATTCGTGCCGCACCAGATCCAGCCCCGTCCGGAACTCGTTGAGCGCCGAGTCGATGTACGGCAGCAGCGCCTTGGCCGCCGGAGTCAGCCGGACTCCCCTGCCGTCCCGGATCAGCAGGTCAGTGCCCACGACGGCGCTGGCGCGGGCAAGCGCCCGGCTGACCGTGGACTGGGGTATGCCCAGCAATTCCGCTGTTTCCGTGACGTGCTGTGTCCGCCCGAGCTCGGACAGGACGGGAAGCAAAGGCAGCAGCTGCACCAGCTGTTTGTGATCGATGTCCATCGCACCTCCCGCGAGATTGATCCGATACAGACATCTATTCTATGTAAATCATGCATTGGAAGCATGCCTTTCGAGCATCTACGCTGGCTTTATGCCCCTGCTGTCAACGCACAACCCGCCGAAACCAGAGCCGTGGGACGGCCACCCGAAGGGCTCGGCGGCGTACGGAAGGCTTCTCGCGGGGCTGGCGTTCGCCGGCGTGGCAACGTTCGCGCAGCTCTACTCCACCCAGGCCGTGCTGCCCATCATGGCAACCGACCTTCAGATCACGGCGGCCGAAGCTGCCCTCACCATCTCCCTCGCGACTGTGGGACTCGCCGTCACAGTCATCCCGTGGTCCTTCCTCGCAGACAGGATCGGCCGGGTCAGGGCCATGACCCTGGGCATCCTGGCTGCGACCGCCCTGGGCCTTCTGGCGCCGCTGGCCGCCACTTTTCCCATCCTCCTGGGCGTCAGACTGCTCGAGGGCATGGCGCTGGGCGGGATTCCGGCGATCGCCATTGCCTACCTGAACGAGGAGGTCCACAAGGCGCACGCCGCGCTGGCCGCAGGGACCTACGTCGCGGGCACCACCCTGGGCGGGCTCGCGGGGCGGCTTGTTGCCGGTCCTGTGGGGGAACTGTGGGGATGGCGGGCAGCAACATTGGCCGTTTCGCTGCTGGCCGCCGCTGCCGCCGTCCTTTTCCTGCTCCTGGTACCCAAGGCCCGCGGCTTCACCCCCGCACGGGCCAGCGGCTTCCGCGGCGGGGCCAGGACTCTCGCGGGCCATCTCAGCAATCCCCGCCTGCTGGCCCTCTATGTACAGGCGTTCCTGCTGATGGGCGGCTTCGTGGCCGTCTACAACTACCTCGGCTTCCGCCTCTCCGGGGACCCGTTCGGGCTGCCTGCCACCCTGATCAGCCTCATCTTCTTGGCCTACCTGTCCGGGACCGTGACCTCCCGGCTGGCAGGCGGACTCACGCTGAAGTTCGGGCGGCGGACCATCCTGCTGGCCGGCATTCTGCTGATGGTCCTGGGCCTCGCGCTGACACTGACGCAGTTGCTGGTGCTGATCCTGGCAGGGCTGCTGATCTTCACCGGGGGGTTCTTCGCAGCGCACAGCATCGGGGCCGGCTGGACCGGAGGAATCGCCACCACGGGCAGGGCGCAGGCCGCCTCCCTGTACAACCTCGCCTACTACCTCGGCTCCAGCGTCATCGGGTGGGCGGGCGGCCTGGTCTTCCAGTCGTTCGGCTGGACGGCGCTTGCCCTGGCGGTGATCGGGCTGGGATGTACGACGGCGGTAATCACCGCCGTCGTACATCCCGCGTCGGGTGACGGGCATACGAAACGTGCCGGCCTAAAGCAGCCAGCCTGAGCGGTCCAGTTAGCGGGTTCGCTCGATCGCCTGCACCAGGTCCGCCACGATGTCTGCGGCGTCTTCCAATCCGACAGACAGCCTCAGCAGCCGGGCATGGGGCTTTGCCTCGGCGGCGACGGGCCGGTGGGTCAGCCCCGCCGGGTGCTGGATGAGGGTGTCGATGCCGCCGAGGGAAACGGCGTGCGTGATCATCCTGACCTCGGCCGGAATCCTCTCGGCGTGCTCCGCACTGGAGAGTTCAAAGGCCATCAGCGAACCCGGGCCGGACATCTGGGTGCCCACGAGCCCCAGCGGATCGCACTCCGGGAGCCCCGGGTAGTGGACAGCCTTCACCAGCCCGTGGCCGGCGAGCGCGGCAGCGACCTTGTGCGCGGTTGCCTGCTGCGCCCGGACGCGCACCGGGAGCGTGGCCAGGCCGCGGTGGAGCAGGTAGGCCGGCCACGGTGTCAGGATGCCGCCGGTCACGGCACGGACCTGGCGGAGCCTGGTGGCCCACTCCGGTGACGTGGCCACCACCCCGCCCATTGCGTCCCCGTGGCCGCCGAGGAACTTGGTGGCACTGTGCAGCACCAGCGTGGCGCCATGGCTGAGCGGCTGCTGGAGCACGGGGCTGGCGAACGTGTTGTCGACCAGGAGCGGGACGCCGTCGGCGTCGGCGGCCAGCCGGGCGATGTCCACGAGCTCCAGGCTGGGGTTGGCGGGTGTCTCCACAACCACCAGCCCGGTATCCGGACGCAGCGCGGCGCGTACGCCGTCCGGCGTCGCAAAGGTCACCTCGGTGCCCAGGACGCCCGAGGCGAGGACGTGGTCGCTCCCGCCATACAGCGGACGGACCGCCACCACATGCTTCTTGCCGGCCGCCACCGTTGCGAGCAGGACCGCCGAAAGGGCTGCCATGCCGGTGGCGAACGCGACGGCCTCGGGCGCGCCCTCCAGGACGGCCACACCTTGTTCGAAGCGGGCAACTGTGGGGTTCCACAGGCGCTGGTAGACGGTGCTCTGGCCTTCCAGATGCACCCCGCCGGTGGCCATTTGTTCGTAGGCCTGGCCGCCGTGGTGCACTGACGGAAGCGGTGCCGTGGTGGACAGGTCAATCGGCACGGCATGGACACCCTGCTCGGTGAGGCCGCTGCGGCCTGCGTGGACAGCCAGTGAATCGAGAGATAGCACGGGACTCCTTTGAATTATTCGCCATTGAATCCGGCAAGTATCTGGCAATAATTCGGAGTTTCACAGGGCATACGAATGGAACTGTCGGAAAGTGGAGTTTATGATGAACTCATAACACTTTGAGGAGGCCCTGTGAGCAGCGGTGCGAAGAATATTCGGCTCGGAGCGGGAACCGAACCGCTGGACGCCATTGATGAGCGGCTGCTGGCCGCCCTGGTGGAAGACGCCCGGATTTCGAACAAGCAGTTGGCCGAGCTCGTGGGCATAGCCCCGTCCACCGCACTGATGCGTACCCGGGCACTGTCGGAACGCGGGATCATACAGGGGTTCGAGGCGAAACTGAGCCTGTCCGCCATCGGCCGTTCGGTCCAGGCACTCATCGCGGTCAGGCTCCGCGCCCACGACCGCGAACAGATCGACCGGTTTACGTCCCGCGTGCCCAGGCTTCCGGCCGTGCTTTCCACGTTCCACACATCCGGCTCGGTGGATTACCTGCTGCACATCGCCGTGGCGACCACCGAGGACCTGCGCGACTGGGTCCTGGACAACCTGGCAACTGATCCCGTGGTGGGCCACACCGAGACCACGCTGGTGTTCGACCACATCCAGGGCAACCACGGGCCGCTGCCCGACTAAGTTTCCTGGGTGCCACCGGCCCACTAGTGCCAGATATAGAGCCCTGAATGCGCGGCGCCCATAATGTCGGTCCGCAGCACGTCCAGCTGCTCGCGGCGGAGCGTTGCGGCGCGTTCACGTTGGGCCCAGTCGGAGAGAATGACACGCCGGTGTTCGGCCCAACGGACCAGGGCGGAGCCCAGTCCGGCCGCGGCCGACTCGACGACGGTCGGGCGGCGGTAAGGGCTGCAGGCCGCCGAACCGGCGGCGGAGACTGTGCTCATGGCACTTTCCTTTCAGGACTTCCTGGTTGTGCGTTCTCTGGTTGTGCGTTCCGCGGTTGGATCGTCCGCGATGTGCGGCCCCGGCCGCCCGCCGATGCGGGAACACCAAGGATGGGGAAGGCGTTCAGGTGGATCTGCACCGGGCGGGCGCCTTCCTGCTCGCCTTCGCTCCTGATGTCCTCCAGCAGGCGGTGGCCGTAGGCCTCCAAGGCGTGTGTGTACCTCGCCAGCTGGTCCGCAGTCAGGCGTGCATTCGCGGTGCTGATGAGGGCCGCATGGAGCCATTCGGCGTCAAGGCTTTCGCTGCCGTGCGCCATGAAGTCCGCCAGCACGGCCTGCCTGCTGTGTTCAAACTCGCGGGTGACCAGCCGGGAGGCTTCCTCCGTTGCCGGCGACGTTGCCAGCTCCGGGGACGTGATCTGGATGGCGCCGCGGGGGCGTTCCCACCAGCGCTCCCGCGCTGTGCCCTTGCCTTCCACTTCCCTGACGAAGTCGTGCTTGGCCAGCTGGCGAAGGTGGTAGCTCGTGGAACCGCTGGATTCGTTGAGCAGTTCGCCCAGGCTGCAGGCCGTCTGCGCCCCGTAGCGCGAGAGCATCTCGAGGATCTGAACGCGCAACGGGTGCGCGAGCGCCTTGAGTGACACGGTGTCCACCCGGCGGACAGGGAATGGCTGATCCTCCCCCGCCGGGGGGCCGGCGTCAGCCGAACCGGCTGCCGCGGCGAGGCCTGTTTCCCCGGCACCGGCAACTTCCCCAGAGTGGGCTGCTTCGGCGGCGTGGGCTGTGGGGGACGCCATTTCCGGTGAACTGTTCATGCCTCAAAAATACTCTTGCAAAGAAACCTTTGCAAGCATTTCTTTGCAACACTTTGTTTGCAACAGTTTCTTTGCACGCCGGCGACTGTCGAAGCCCCGGAGGGCTCCGGGAGCGCGCTAAGTGCGGTCCCCGGTCCCGGCTTTGGTACGGACTACTCCGCTCAGGCCGGCCGGCGGACGGCGGCAGCCAGCGTCACGGCGGCCAGGGCGAAGGCCAGGAGTGCGCACAGCACCACAAAGCCCGCTACCGCCGCCTGCAGGCCGTATGCTGCTGTTGCCATGCCCAGCCCGATTACGGGGAGGGCACTGCCGAGGTAGGTGATCACATAGACGGTGCTGATAATTTGTGCGTGCCTCGAGGCCTCCACTTTTCCTGCCACGTCGTTGAACACGGTCCGGAAGGACACGCCCTGGCCCACGCCAGCAGCCAGGCTTGCCGCGATGAGCAGCCAGGGGCTGCTCCATGCCGCGGCCGCTGCAATCAGGAGCACCGACACGCCAAGTACGGCCAGGCCCGCGGGCACCACGAACTTCCCGCGGACTGCCAGCAGTTGGCTGAGAGCTGAAGCGCCGAGCGTCAATCCGGCGAGGACGCCGATGAGCGGGCGGGAATCGGCGTCGACGACCTGGGCAAAGTAGCCCGGAGCGAGCGAGAGGCAGAAGCCGAAAACGGTGAAACTGAGGAACCCGACGGCCGAGGCCAGCCAGAAGGCGCCGCGGGCCTCGCTCGAAACGGACGGACGGCGCGGTGCCAGCACTTTGAGCGGCTGCGGGCCCGCGACGGACGTGATGGCCGGCCGCGCCTTAAGCAGGTAGAGCGGGACGAGCATGGCGATGAGGACCAGCGAGTGAAGGTAGTACGGCGTGGAGGTTGGGCCCGGCAGGAGGGACAGGATTCCGCCAATGGCCGGCCCGGCGGCCACTCCCCCGGCGGATGCCAGCAGGGTGAATCGTGAGGCCCAGTCGGGACGGGTGGGCAGCAGCTCGCGCAGGGCGGCGGAACTGGCGCCGGTGGCCAGCGCCACGGCGATGCCCTGGAGGGCGCGCCCGGCGGAAAGCATCGCGAGGCTGTGGGCATTGGCGAACACCATGCCGCCCGCCAGTCCCACGACCACGGCCAGGAGCAGTGCCGCCCGGCGGCCGATGTGATCGGACCAATGCCCGGCAAGCATCAGCGTGGACACGAGGGCCAGCACATACACCGAGAACGCCACCGTGATGCCGAATGATCCGATGCCAAGGTTCGCCTGAAGCAGCGGGTACAGCGGGGTTGCGAGGTTCGCGCCGACGAGCAGCGTGAAGATCACAACGCCCGCCATGACGAGCCGTGCCGTGGTGGAAGCGTCCCATGCCCAGCCTCCGGCGGTGGCCGGACGCATGCGGAGTTCGCTGAAGACAGTCATGTGCGTGCCTTTGCGTGCAGTGCCGGCCTGACCGTTCCTTGTGGGAACAGACGCGGTCCGGGCGAAACATTGATACCTAAAGAATGGGGCAACTCTGATCTTGAATACCAAAATTCATGCCAAGATTGATCAAAACAGTCAATGATGCCTGCCGATGATGAACCGGAGTGATGATTTGAACAGCCTGGACAGTACGGACCTGAAGATCCTGCTGGAACTGATCCGCGATCCGCGGGTCCAGATCGGCGAGCTCAGCGATTCGCTGGGCATCGCCCGCAATACGGCCCAGTCCCGGATCCGCCGGATGCTGCGCTCCGGCCTGCTGCACGACGGCGGACGGGAGATCGACCTCGAGGCGGTGGGGTACGACGTCGTCGCCTTCGTGACGATCGAAGTCAGCCATCGGGAACTCGACGGCGTGGTGGGCGCCTTGCGCCTGATTCCGCAGGTCCTGGAAGTCCACGAGATTTCGGGGCGGGGCGACGTCTGGTGCCGGGTGGTGGCTACGGATACCCATAACCTGCAGACGGCGCTGCGCTCGATCCTCAGGATCAAGGGCGTGATCCGGACGGAGACTGTCCTCGCGCTGCACACGCACATCCCCTACCGCACGGAGCCGCTCATCAGCAGGCTCGCCCAGAGCGCCGCGCCCGCCATGCGCGCCAAGTGACTGGGATAATGGCGCGTGACCATCATCGACAACGCCGTGTACGTGAACGGCCGCCGCACCGCCGAGCCGCACAATCTTGAGCAGACCTTCGAGACGCTGGCGGACCACGGCGGCATGGCATGGATCGGGCTCTACCGGCCCACGGAGGCTGAAATGTCCGCCGTGGCCAAGGAGTTCGGTCTGCACGGGCTCGCGGTGGAGGATGCCATCTCGGCTCACCAGCGCCCCAAGCTGGAACGCTATGACGACGTCCTCTTCACGGTTCTCCGCCCTGCCAGGTACCTCGACGCCACGGAAACGGTCGAGTTCGGCGAACTCCACATTTTTACCGGCAAGAACTTCGTGGTCACCGTCCGGCACGCTGAGACCGCCGGCGTGGCCCGCGTACGGCAACGCTTGGAGGAGCGCCCGGAACTCCTGAAGCACGGGCCGGAAGCGGTGCTCTACGCCCTGATGGACCAGGTGGTGGACGACTACGTGCCCGTTGTGGCGGGCCTGGAAAATGACATCGATGAAATCGAGGACCAGCTGTTCAGCGGCGATTCCGCTGTTTCCCGGCGGATCTATGAACTGGCCCGGGAAGTGATCCAGTTCCAGCGGGCCATCCACCCGCTGCCTGCGATGATGCAGCTGCTCAAACGCGGGTTCGACAAGTACGAGGTGGACACCGACCTGCAGCACCACCTCCGAGACGTGGAGGACCACGTGGAGCGGCTGGTCTCCCGGGCGGACTCCTTCCGCGACATCCTGCAGAATGCGCTCACCCTGGACGGCACGCTGACCGCCAACCGGCAGAACGAGGCGAGCGCCGAGCAGAACGAGCAGGTCAAGAAGATCTCGTCGTGGGCGGCAATCTTCTTCGCCCCGTCCTTCGTGGCGGGCGTCTACGGCATGAATTTCGACCATATGCCCGAACTCCACTGGACGCTCGGCTATCCCCTTGCGATCGCCATGATGGCCGGGACCGCTGCGCTGATGTACACCATTTTCAAACGGAAGGGCTGGCTCTAGGAGCCGCCGGCATGACCGATCCATTGGCCGGCAGCCCGCAGTCCGCCTTCCGGCCGGGGCGGATCATCATCCCCGGCACCGCCCGGCAGCTGGGCACGGTCGGGCTGTTCGTCCCGGCACCGGGCCAGCGCCGCGTCGTGGAGGTGGCTGGCAGGACCCTCGACGTGAAAAGCGCCGAAGGGAGCCTCCTGTGGATCGGCTTCCGCGAGCTCACCGGGGCGGCTGCCCGGGACGTGGCGGCCCTGGCCCCACGGTACGGGGAGTGGGTAGTTGACGGCATCCCGGCACCGGCCGATCCCGTTGGCGGTGCGCAGGAGTGGCAGAAGTTCCTGGACATTGTGGACCTGTTGTTTGCTGCGGACGTCACCCTGTTCCTGATCGGCGCGGCGCTCCCGGAGTTCAGCGCTGACAGCCCGTTGTCCCTGCTTCTCCGCGTGGAATCGGACGAGGAACTCCAAACCGGGCATTCGTCCGGAAGCTAGGCCGTCCCGGGCTGCACCAATGTCACGGTGCCGGCGTCGCCGTCGACCTCTATCTGCTGGCCGCTCGTGATCCGGCGGGTCGCCACCCCGGTGCCGAGCACCGCGGGGATGCCGTACTCCCTGGCCACGATGGAGCTGTGGCTCAGCGGGCCGCCCACATCCGTGACCACGGCCGAGGCCATGGCGAACAGCGGGGTCCACGCCGGAGTGGTGATGCGGGCCACCAGCACCTCCCCCGGCTGCATCCGGGCGAAGTCTTCGGGGCCGGCCAGCACCCGGGCCGGAGCGCTGACCCGGCCTTGGCTGGCACCCACACCCTTGATCGTGTTCCCCTGCTGGTCCTGGGACCCCTCCGGCATCATCCCGGCCAAGGACCGCTGCAGCCACCGGATTTCGGGCAGCATCTGCGGGGCTGCGGCCCGGCGCTGGCCCCGCCAGCGCATCCGGCGTTCCCCGACCGCATCCGCCAGCACCGGCTGCTCGGCGCCGGTAATGGCCGCCGGGCCGCTGGGGCCGGCAAGACCGAATCCGACGGCGCTGCTGACTTCCTGGTATCGGAGCCAGAACACGTCATCGGGTTCCGCGATGAGTCCGGCAGCGACCAGCCGCCGTCCCAGTTCACGCAGCATCCGCCGCATCAGCGGCCAGCCGAGTCCGACGTCGGCGAGCGCATCTTCTCGGATCGGTGCCGACCCCTGCGCCCACCGGAGCAGCCGCGCGAAGGCGGCCCGGCGCGCGGGGTGCAGCCGGGCCAGTATCCGATTCGTGCTGTCCTCACGGCGGGCGGCCGCGAGCTCCCGTCTCCGGTGCGGATCGTTGCCCTGGCCGCGGAGGTAGAACTTCAGCGTATCCAGCAGCGGGGAGGGGTCATCGGCCGGCACAGGATTGATGAAATCCAGGTTATAGACCGTGTGGCCGAAGCGGTCCAGGTGGAGCTGGAACCGGTGTTCCCACTGCTGCCAGAGACCTGCATCCATCCCGGCAGGAGGCGCCCCTGACAGTTGTGCCGTGGCGAGGGATGTCGTCGGCATTCCCAGAATCGCGACTGCGAGCCCCGGGACTCCGCGGGACCACTCGGCGAGGTCGTAGAGGGCCGCTTCAGCCCGGATGGGTTCGCTCTCGTAGCCCAGCAGGAACGTCTGGGCCGGCGGATCGTCGTCCCCCCGGACGAACCTGTCGTAGAACTTCTGGAGGGCGAGTTCGCTGGACGAGGCGATCGGAATGATGGACTGGACGGCCGTGTAGTACACCGTCCCGGCATCAAGCAGCGCTGACACGCCCTCCAGCAGCTCCTGCCCGGTGAGCTCCGTGACGGGCTTCGCCGACCAGTATTCCACCACGTGCACGTAGCGCGGATGGGAATAGTCCCGCCAGCCCGGGATTCCCATGTGGGCTTCCCCCCGGATCAGGGCGCGGACGGCGGCCGGCAGCTTCCCCATCATCCGCCACAATCCGGACGTGCGGTAGTAGTAATAGGCGTAGCCGTTGATGGCGGGCAGGCCCAGATCGCCGTCCCGGAGGCTGCTCTTGCCAAACGCTTCGTCCAGCAGGGCATTCAGCGACCGCGACACTGAGCCGTCAATCAGGTCCGCGAACAACGGCGAAAGCGGATCGGGAAGCTGTTCCACGATGCTCGCCCGGAAGTAGAGCCCCTTCGGGTAGGGCACGCTCCAGTCGGTCGGCGTTTCACCCGCGGGCTCGGGCAGCGCCGTGATGGGCCGCGACTGGAGGATGAAGAATTCGCCGTCCGACCGTGCCCACTCAATGTCCTGCGGGGAACCGAGGTGCTGTGCGATCCGTGTTCCGTAGCCGGCCAGTACGGACGCGCCGGCGTCGTCCAGCACGGGCTGAAGACGGCGGGACGCAGGCACCGGTTCCTCGCGCGTACCCCGGTCCGCATAGACCGTCATGGTTTCCTTATCGGCCGTCCGCCGGGACACCACGCGGCCTGTCGGGGCGTCTATGACGACGTCATCGGTGGACACGGCGCCGCTGACCACGGATTCGCCCAGGCCCCATGCAGCGCCGATCACGATCTGGTCGCGGCGTCCGGTGGCAGGGTTGGCAGTGAACAGGACTCCCGCCGCGTCTGCAGCCACCATTTGCTGGACCACCACCGCCAGCCGGACGTCCTCCGGCCGGATGCCCTCCCGGGCGCGGTAGGCCATCGCCCGGGCGGTCCAGAGGGACGCCCAGCAGCTGATGACCGCCACTGTGAGGGCATCACTGCCGCGCACGTTGAGGTACGTATCCTGCTGGCCCGCGAAACTGGCCGAGGCGAGGTCCTCGGCGGTGGCGGAGGACCGGACGGCCACAGCGGCTTCGCCGCCCTCGCCGGCCTCCAGCTGGTGGTAGGCGTCGCGGAGCTCGGCCGCCAACACCGCGGGCATTACTCCGCCGGTAAAGAGCCCGCGGATGCGCCCGGAGGCCTCCTCATAGTCCCGGGTGGTGGCGGAAGGAGGCAAGGCGGCTTCCGCCTGAATGCGCTCGGTCAGCCCATTGTCCCGGACATACAGCTCGTAGGCCGCTGTGTTCAGCAGGAATCCGCGGGGCACCGGCAGGCCGGCGCGCACCAGCTCGCCCAGCCCGGCACCCTTGCCGCCCACCACCGCGACGTCGTCGCGGCCAACCGCGCTGAAATCATTGACATAGCCCATGAGCGAGCGGCCTCCTGTCCGGCCGGGGCTACCCTGTTGCCCCGGATTCACAACATCTTGGCACGAGCGGTGCCATCAGGCCATGGCAGGCAATGCCGATGTTGGTCCTGGTCCGGGGTCTTCCCCTGCCCGGCCCCAGTCCCTAGTGTGGGTCCCATGGCTGACGCTTTTTCCTCCCTCGTGGAGACGTTCAAGAACGTGGGTGTATCGAGGGCTTACGGGGCTCCCGTACAGATCGGCGGCGAGGAACTGGTTCCCGTGGCGCTGGTTTCCTTCGGTTTCGGCGGCGGCGGTGACGCCGGGTCCAACGGCACAGCCGGGGCCGCGGAGGGCGGCGGCGGCGGGGGCTTCGTGCTCCCGCTGGGCGTTTACACCAGCAACGGGCCGGGCCGGGTGGTGTTCCGGGCCAACACGCTTATGGTCCTTGCGGGACTGGTCCCGGTGGTGTGTGCGGTGGGGATGGCCATCCGGGGGGTACTCAAAACCGTCAGCGCAAACCGGCGGCAGCCTTGATCCAGTCCAGTTCGTAGGGCACCGAGGCCGACAGGTTCAGGTAGGCGGGGGCCGGCGGCAGTTCGAGGGCATTCGTAACCCCCACCAGCTTCTGTTCTCCGTGATCGGACCAGATGACCGGTCCGCCGCTGTCGCCGCGGTTCGCTGAGGTGTAGGGCGAATATGTACAGAACTGCCAGGGTCCCGAGATGTCCGGGCATGCCCCGGCGGGAACCGTGGTGAGTTCGGTTTCGATAAGTCGGCGCGCAGCGTTGCAGGGTTCCGCAGCGTTGAATGGATCCCCCGTGCATCCGTATCCCGCCACCGTCACACCGGCCCCGACCGGCGCCGGTGTGGACGCCAATTCGATGGTCGGCTCGGAAACGGCCGACTGCAGGAAGAGCAGCGCCATGTCGTCCTTGATCAGTGCCGGGTCGTAGTGCGGGCTGGGCACGGCCGTTGCCACCCCCACCGTGTACTGGTCGCCTTTTTGGCCATAGTGGAACGTCACATCGATTGCGGAGGGGCTGCGGCCGTTGTTGCGGATGCAGTGTGCCGCCGTGACGACGGTGTCCTCCTTGATCAGGGACCCGGTGCAGGATGCAATGCCTTCCGGATAAGCCAGCTGCACCCGGACCGCCCACGCGTAGTCGTCCGAATCCGCCCTGCTGCCATTGAACACTGCAAACGCGGGCGTGGCAGTTGCGGCCGTGAGTGCTGCGGTGATGATCGCCGACAGCAGCTGCGTCACGAAGCGCCGGCGCCGGTGTCCGGGGTGTGCCGGGATCGTGTCATTAATGCGGGGTGGAATCTGCGTGAGGTTGCCGTTGCGCATGAGGTTTGCTCCTCATCATTGCCTGGAGATATATCGCGGATGTGGTGAAGGAACCATCTCGAACCTCAGGTTCCCGGAGATCACACATCTGCCCCCAGTCGCAGCACCATAACTCTGCCCCTCCGTTCAGGCGGGCGTCAAGGGTAAGAGGACCCGGGCGCGGGCGCCAGGCAGGGACGCCTACGCGGCGCGCACCTCGACCTCGCCGGGCAGCGCCGTGTCAGCACCGAAAACGAGGTATCGGTTGGCGATCTTCTCGCTGAAGAACCGGTCGTGGCTGACCACCACCACGGCTCCGGGGAAATGCAGGAGCGCCCGCTCCATGACCTGGGTGCTGGACAGGTCCAGGTGGTTGGTGGGCTCATCCAGCAGCAGGACTGAGGCGCCGGACAGCAGGCACTGGGCCATGGCGACGCGCGCCTTTTGCCCGCCGGAGAGGTTTCCGATTTTCTGTTTGAGGTCCGCCTCGGAGAACTGGAACATCGCCAGGAACCGGTTGACTGATTTCTTGGTGGCGCTGAAGGCCAGGCTGTCCGGGAGCGCGTTGACGGCATGCGACACGGTGTCGGCGTCGTCGAGTTCCTCGAGCATCCGGTTGTAGGACACGAAGCCGGGGCCCTTGGCCCAGGAGACGACGCCGGTGTCCGCCTGTTCCTCGCCGGTCAGCACCTTCAGGAGGGTTGACTTGCCGCTGCCGTTGGAGCCCAGGACCACGATCCGGTTGCCGCGCCTGATCTCGAAGCCCAGGCCGGAGAAGAGTGCCTTGTCGCCGTAGGACTTGCCCAGCCCCTCCACGCGGCAGAGGACGTCCTTGACATGCAGGCCGCCGTAGATCTCGGTGACGATCTGGTCCACGGGACGGCGCGTGCGGGACTTCTTGATTTTCGCCAGCTGGTTGCCCAGCCCGCGGCTGGCGGCTTTGGCGGCCTCGCGGCGGTCGGCGATGCCCTCGGCCTCGAACGCCAACAGCTCTGATTCGTGCACAAACTGCTGCTCAAGGGTCTTGAGGCGGAATTGTTTTTGCATGATGTATTCGCCGAAGTTGCCCGGGTACTCGTGCAGGTGGAAGTTTTCCACTTCGATAATCCGGGTGACCACGGCGTCGAGGAACTTCCGGTCGTGCGAGACGATGATCGCCGCGCCCTTGAAATCCCGGAACCAGCCCTCGAGCCATTCGACGCCGGCCACGTCCAGGAAGTTGGTGGGCTCGTCCAACAGCAGGACATCGGGATCCTCCAGGAGGATCTTCGCCAGGGCGGCACGGTTGCGCCAGCCGCCGGACAGCTCGTCGATGGCGCAGAGCCGGTGGGCGTCGCTGAACCCCAGGGTCGTCAGGACCTTGTCTATGCGCCGCGGGTAGTCCCAGCCGTCCAGGCGGTCCATATCCTCGAACAGTTCGGCTTGGCGGGAGATCAGCCGGTCGAGTTCTGCCGTGGCGGGATCCCCTGCGATGGCCGCATCGATGGAGGCCAGTTCGGATTCGATGGCCTTGATCTCCACGAACAGCCCGTCCAGGACGTCGGTAATGGTTGACTCCCCGTTCAGTTCGGAGAACTGCGAAAAGTAACCCACTGTGGTTCCCTGTTCGACAGTGACGGTTCCGGATTCGGGCGTGATCCGGTCAAGGATCAGCTGGAGCATGGTGGTCTTGCCGGACCCGTTCTTGCCGATGAGCCCCACCCTGTCGCCCGGTTCCAGGCGGAAGTACGCCTCGCGCAGGATCTGGGTATTGTCGAATCGCACGCTGACGTCGTGCAGCCGGATAAGGCTCATTGCTGTCCTCTCGAGGGGGTGGTGCGTGGGCGGGCAGGGCCGGCCCGGCAAACAGAAAGCTCCCTCACCCAGCGCAGGCGCCGGATCAGGGAGCTGATTCTGTGGAGCTAAGGGGATTCGAACCCCTGACCTCTTCGATGCGAACGAAGCGCTCTACCAACTGAGCTATAGCCCCGGGCCGCCGCCGTTCCTTGGGATGTTTCCCAGGAACAGGCAAACCGGTGTCCCTAGGCTACAAACTATCTGCCTGCTTCGCCAGCCAGCTCCCGAATGTCTCGCGTCCGTAGCGCTGCTCCGGGATCAGGTTCCGGCCCTCCAGCAGGAATTTTCCCACGGCACCCGGAAGGGGCAGATGCACGGGCCGGGCCCGGGAGCCGGTGTGGCGCATCCAGGTTTCGGCCAAATCCCCCATACCGATGACTTCGGGTCCGCCCACGGTCCGGAGCCTGTGGAGTTCCTGCGCGGGCTCCTCGAGGGCTGCGTCGAGCAGTGCGGTAGCCACTTCAGCCGGAGCGATGGTCTGGAAGTGTACGCCGTTGAGCACTGGAATGAGCCCAACTTTGGCGCCGGCAGCGAAGAGCCGCACCGGCAGGCTGTGAAACTGGGTCGTGCGCACGGTGAGTGTCTCCATGGGGGACCCCGCGTAGACATCCTCCTTGTCCGCCTTGGACCGGTAGAACCGCAGCGGCACCTGGTCACAATTGATGATGGAAAGCAGGACGGCCTTGCGGACACCGGCGGCGTGCGCCGCCCGGAGGAGTCGGGCGCCGCCGTCGGCAAAGTTCCTGAGGGCCCTGCCCGACTTCCCTTCCAGGCAATCAATCACGACGGCGGCACCGGCCAGCGCGGCCGACAGCCCGTTCCCGGTGGTGACGTCTGCCCGGAAGTAGGTGGCGCCGTCGTTATCCACTGGACTGCCGGAAGCCGGCGGGTTACGGCTGATAACGGAAACCTCGTGGCCCCGCGTCAGCGCTTGTCGGACCACCGCGCGGCCAACCTGTCCGGTGCCGCCGGCAACACAGATGTGAGTCATGCTCCGAGGCTAAAGTTCACGCTCAGGCGCGGCGGCGCTGCAGGACGTCGTCCAGGTTGCTCAAGGCACTCTGCGCCTTGGTCAGGGGCTTGGCCGAGGCGGCGCCGGCAACCGGAGCCGCCGCCGGCCCCTGCTTGAGGGACGGCTTCCCGGCGGCCTTCGGGGCTTCGGGCAGGTCAAGCGGCTCAGGGGCTGCACGTTCGGCTTTGGCAGCTTCGACGTAGGTGGGTTTGGGAACGTCAACCGGCTCCCAGCTGGATTCAGTGCTGACAGCAGATCCCGGTGCGGTGGCGGTCCGCAGGGCAGTATCGCCCGAGGCCTTGGCCTCGGCGAGGGCGGCTTCACGCAGTTCCAGGGCCGTCAGCGGCTTTATTTTGGGCTTGTTGCCCGCCTCAGCGTCGAAAAGCTGGCTTTCCGGGGCGTCCACGGCCGGTTCCCGGGTGGGACGCGGGACAGCAGCGCGCATCTGGCGCTCCGGGGCAGTCATTGCCGCACGGAAGGCCGCATTCATCCTGACGCGCCGGTCCCGCACCGCCAGCCGCCGAAGCGACGCCACCGCCACGACAGCCGTCAGGAGGGACACGACAGGCAGCCACGACCAACCAATCCCGAACATGAGGAGGACACCCGATACGATCCCGGTCAGCAGGGACACGAGCGCCATGAGCGCGATCGCACATCGTCCGTAACGGATCCTAAGTACACCCGGACGCGCCTTCGCCGGCCCCGGGCCGGCGGCGGGGGTCAGGGATCCCAGGGCGGATCCGGTGGCCTGCTTGGTTTCCATTGATTTCTCCTGCTGGGCGGCCATTTTCATGACGTTTCCGGCTTGGGGGGTTGCGGGTTCAGCGAAGTTAAGTTCGGGCATCAGCTCGACGGCGGGCTGCAGCTGATGCCGGCGGTTCCGGAGTACATACGGGGCCACCCAAACAATCCAGAGCACGACAGCGACCACAAGGATCACTGAGCTGCTAAGGGGGAAGTCCACAATCAAAACCGTATGAGCATTTCGCCCCCCGCACTCGCATTACCTCCGGTGTGTCGCGGGGCAGGTGGCAAATCAATGGATTTATGACGAAGGACACAGCAGCCGACCGTCAGGGCAGCCGCAGGAAGGGCAGCGGGAGCGCGTCAGGACGGGCGGCAAAAAGGGGTCAGGACGGGCGGTTTCTCAACCATCTGGCCAGCAACCCTTCGGGAATTTCCTCGGCGGTGAGGGCGAAGGACCGGTGGTCTGCCCATTCCCCGTTGATGTGCAGAAACCGTGGCCGGTAGCCTTCGTCGCGGAAACCAAGTTTCTCCACCACCCTCAGGCTGGGTGCGTTTTCGGGCCGGATGTTGATTTCCATCCGGTGCAGCCCGAGCGTGCCGAAGCAGTGATCAGTCACCATGGCCACAGCCGTGGGCGCAATCCCCCGGCCGGCACACGACCTGTCCACCCAGTAGCCCAGCGTTGCCATCATCGCCGATCCCCAGATGATGGAGGACACCGTCAGTTGCCCAACAATAACGGGATTGCGCTGGCCCGGCGTCCGCTCGGTAATCACAAACGGCAATGCGGTTGCCTGGGCCGCCTGCGCGTTGAGGGACCTGACCATCTGCCGGTAGTCGGGAAGCGCCCCGCCGGGAGCCGGGTTGGACGCCTCCCAGGGAGCCAGCCATTCGGAATTGCGGGACCGGACCGCCATCCATTCCTTACGGTCGCGGTACCGGATGGGCCGCAGCACAAGGTCGCCGCACTCCAGCGTCACCGGCCAGATGCTGCCCCGCATGGGCCGTTACTTGACCAGCGAGGCAGTGAATTCGGGCAGCCATTCGCGCAGCCCGGGGCCGAGGTCATCGCTGTCGCAGGCGAGCTGGACGCAGGCCTTGAGGTAGCTGAGCTTGTCACCGGTGTCATAGCGGCGGCCGCGGAACACAACGCCGTAGACGCCGTAGCCCTCACCGGTTCCCGCAGCAAGTTCCTGGAGTGCATCGGTGAGCTGGATTTCCCCGCCCCTGCCCGGTTTGGTGCGTTCGAGGACGTCGAAGACGGCGGGGTGGAGGACGTACCGGCCGATCACGGCCAGGTTCGACGGCGCTTCATCGACGTCGGGCTTTTCCACGAGCTTCCTGATCCGCACGAAGCCGTTCATGTCGGTTTCGTCGATGTCGGCGCAGCCGTAGGCGCTGATCTGGGAAGGTTCGACCTCGATGAGCGCAACCACGGAGCCGCCGGTCTTGGCCTGGACCTCGATCATGGTGCTCAGCAGTTCGTCCCGGGCGTCGATGAGGTCATCGCCCAGCAGTACGGCGAAAGGCTCATAGCCTACGTGCTGCTTGGCCCGCAGCACTGCGTGGCCAAGGCCCATGGGGTCGCCCTGGCGGACGTAATGGATGTCGCCGAGGTTGCTGGCGGCCTGGATGGATTCGAGCTTGGTGGTGTCGCCCTTGGCTTCCAGCATCGACTCCAGTGAGGGAACCCGGTCGAAGTGGTCTTCCAGGGCGCGCTTGTTCCGGCCGGTGATCATGAGGATGTCGTTGAGGCCAACGTTGACCGCTTCCTCCACGACATACTGGATCGCGGGCTTGTCCACTACGGGCAGCATTTCCTTGGGCATGGCCTTGGTGGCCGGGAGGAACCTGGTGCCGAGACCCGCAGCAGGAATGACAGCCTTGCGGACGGAAGTATTGGTGGTAGTCACTGGACTAATCTAACGTCAGGGACCAAACATTGGGTAATTGCACGGACCGCCCGGTTTCGCCCCGCACTGAGGCCTCCGGGCATGGAAGGACAGCCGCTGATGCCATCGAAAGAAGAGATCCGCTCCGCCCACAGAACCGAACGTGCCGCTGCCTCCGCCGCCGGGCTGGAAGCCGCCGGCGCCGGTATCGCCCGCCACGGACTCCAGTGGGCCACCATGGTTGCGGCAGGTGAGCGCAGCATTTTTGCCGCGTACCTGGGAGTGGGATTCGAACCCCCGACCCTCCCGCTCATCGCCGCGCTTCACGGGACCGGGCACAGGGTGCTGTTGCCGGTCTGCGGGCCGTCGCTCACCCTTACCTGGGTTTACTGGACTCCGACGACCGAATTTGTGCGCAGCAGTTACGCGCCCATCGAGGAACCCGTCGGAGAGCATCACGGCATTGAGGTTATGCGGGACGTCGCCGGGATCTTCGTCCCCGCCACCGCCGTGGACCTGTCGGGTAACAGGATCGGCCAGGGCGGCGGCTACTACGACAAGTTCCTGGCGGGGCTCGAGGCAGAGGGACTGCCGGTGCCTGCGGCAGCTGTGGTCTACGACAGCGAAGTCCTTCAGGCCGGCAGCATCGCTGCAGAGTCCTATGACCGCCGGGTCCCTGTTGCAGTCACCCCGTCAGGCCTCACACAGCTGATGTAATGCTCCGATCCCGCTGATGATAGAATTGGCACTCAGGCCCTGCGACTGCTAAGGGACGGGACCCGCCGATGGAAATATCGGCGGTGGACCGCGCCAGGCAGCACGGGACCTGTTCGTTTGTCCCAGAGGAGGATTTCCAGTGCCCACGTATGCATATGCCTGCAAGGACTGCAGCCACGCCTTCGAGATCGTGCAGTCGTTCACCGACAGCTCCCTCACGTCCTGCCCCGAGTGCGAGGGGACGCTCCGCAAGAAGTTCAACAGCGTCGGCGTCGTTTTCAAGGGCTCAGGATTTTACCGGACCGACTCCCGCGACACCAAGGGCAGCAGCGTCTCGCCCGCCCCGGCGGCGGCTCCCGCACCGGCCGCCGCCGCAGCCGCAGCCGCCAGCTGACGGAACCGCCCGACTCCCTGCCGGAACCTAGCGGCCCCGACCGCAACAACGGGTTGTCCACATAGGACTTCATCAGGCTGTCCGCACCACGCGGGCCCTTCTAGCGTGTCGGTATGCGATCCACCCTCCGCACCAACGGATTTTCCTCACGCCGGCACGGCTTTCGGTCAGGACGCTCTGGCCGCCCAGGGCCATCTGCCAGGCGTCGCCTCGCTGCCTGGCTCAACCGCAACCGCAGGCTCGCCGTCGCGCTCCTGCTGTGCGCCGCCGCCGGCATCGCCGTCCAGCAACTGACACCGGTGCCCGCCCACACAGTGACCGCCATGGCCTCAGCCAGGGACCTTCCTGTCGGAGCAACCCTCTCCGGCAATGAGGTGGTGGCCGTCAGGGTACCGCCCGGGATGATTCCCGCCGGCGCCTTCACTGACGCCGCCGCGATCCAGGGCAAACAGCTCGCGGCCCCGCTGCGAAAAGGCCAGCTGATCTCCGACACCCAGTTACTTGGACCTGGGCTGCTGACGGGCACCGCACCGGGCTCGGCGGCGGTGCCCCTGAGGATGGCGGATCCGTCGTCCATCCAGTTGGTGGCACCCGGCCAGCTGGTCAACATCGTCATGACCAACGGCACCGACTACGGCCAGGCGGCGGAATCGGAGGTGCTGGCGGCCTCTGTCCCGGTCCTGTGGACCTCCGGACAGGGCGGACAGACCGGTCAGTGGCTGGGCACGGCAGAAACCGAGGGGCTCATGGTGGTCGCCGCGGATCCTGACCAGGCCCGCCGACTTGCCGGCGCCTCAACGCAGGGCAAACTCTTCTTCGTGCTCGTGGGAGCGCCGGGTTAGCCGGTCAACGGCCGGACCGCTCCCCAGGAGCACGCCCGTCAGCCCCAGTGCGGCGGTTTCTGCTCCTGGAGCCATGCATCGTGGTCGTAATCCGAGGCGTGATCGCCCCAGCGCTTCGGATCGTCTTCAGCGGCCTTGTTCGGCAGCACTCCGGCCGGCACGCCGGCACCCGCGGTCTGGCGGCTCCGGTTGGCCTCGTCGGCACTCGAGCCGCGGACGCCGCCCTGGTTACCCGCTTCACTGCTGTTCGTCTCCATGCCGTCTTCCTTGCTGTACTCCACTGAACCGGGTCCGGCACTGATGGGCTCATCCCCGCCGGCGCCGCCCTGTTCCAAGGGTACCGAGGGATTGCCCATCGATGCCACGCTCCCGGTCCCGCTGCGGTCCTCGTCGCGAGGACCGGTCCCGGATGCGTCCGCCCGGGAGGCCTCGCTGCCACGCTCGACGCTGGTGAGCGTCAGATTGTCCACATCGTCCTCGAAAAACCCCTGCGAAGCGGGTGCAAATCCGGTGACTGCCGGCTTCTCCAGCCCCAAGTAGCCGCCGATCCGGTCGGCACAAGCAGAAGGGTCAGTGAACACTTCGATGGTCCAGAGAGGCATGTAACGCCAGCCCAGCCGTTCCAGCAGCTGCGGACGCAGCCTGCTCCGTTCCCGCACGCTCATGCGCCGGTATTGCTCCGTGCCGTCGGACTCAATGGCCACAGGCCTTGGGATTTCAGCATCATCCTGACCGATGGAATTTACCGGGTCCGCGGCCGCAGCCACGTCAATAACACCGTCGTACTGGTGCCAGACCCTGGCGCCGCGGGCACGCAGCCTGTCGCCCAGGTCGGCCACGAGGGGGTCGGCACCCAGTGCCTGTTCGCTCGCTGCTGCACGGGACGCAGGGGTCCCGAGATCAGTGTTGCCGGCAATCTCACGGTCAAGGAGTTCATAAAAGTCGACGGCGCCGTGGCTGAGGCGGCTGACGTCCAGGTCTTCCGGTTTGAAGCAGCTGAGTACGTGCAGGGAACGCCGGGCACGGGTCATGGCCAGCGCGAATTTCTCCCTCCCGCCTTCGGCGGACAACGGACCGAAATTGTGCAGCGCGCGGCCATGCGGCGTGCGGCCATACCCGGGGGAAAAGATCACGTGGTCGCGGACCAGGCCCTGGGCGCGTTCCAAATCCACCACACGGAAGGATTCGGCTCCGGCCGTGAAGAAACTTGCCAGCAGCGGGTAGTTGGGCAGCTGCAGCCGGATGGCCTCACCGATCCTGGCGGCGTGGCGGAGACTCGCCGTAACCACGGCGAGCGAGGTCCGGGGCCGCAGCCGGGCATGCTCGAACACGAGGCCAACCACCCGGTTTACCTCGGCGACCGCCGATTCCACACCTTCCTGGTCAGCGCTCGGAAGGCCGGTGCCGTCCGGCAAGTACTCCACCAGCAGGGCCCGGTCCAGTCCGGTGGCTGTCTGTCCCTCGGGAAGCCTGCGCAGGCGGCCGTCGTAGAAACTCTTGCTCAGCTGCAGCACGAGGTCTTCGTCGACTGCCCGGTACACGGAAGTCAGCCTCCGAGTGGGCAGCACTGCGGACAACGCGGTGTACGCACTCTCAACGCTCTGGTGGGCGGTCTCGCCCGCAGCGAGCCGCTCGACGCCCACGGTGAAAGTGCGGGGGCTTGCGATCTTGTCGTCGCCGAACGCGATGACCTGCCTTGCCCGGGCGATCGCCGGAAGGACGGCCTGCAGGGACGTCGCTTCAGCATCGAGGATAACCACGGCGTCGAACTTCTGCTCTGCGGGCAGCAATCCCGTCATGAGGTAGGGGCTGACGGACCACACCGGCACCAGCATGGGAACCAGCGCGGGGGCCTGTGCCGTGAGGGCGGCCAGGGTGACCCGGCCGTCCTTCAGGAGACTGCGAAGCAGGTCGGCCTGGCGGGGGTTTTCGCCGATGCCGGCGCGCCAGCGCTCGGCGAGGGCCCACCGCAGCCGTGCCGCCCCGCTGGCGATGTGCGCATTGTCCGCCAAACGGTACTCGGCTTCGAGCTGCCGGAGGGCGTCGCCGTCGGACATTGCCAGGTAGTCATCGCCGCTGATCATCGCTTCCAGGGCGGACTGCCACCAGGCGAGTTCCAGCTCCGACGCGACGGACTCCGCGGGTACTTCGCGGTCAGCCAGGTCGGCGAGCAGTTCCCCGAGCCCGTGCTCACGCATGTTCTCAATGAGCAGCGTCCGCTCCGGGAGCGTCTTGAGCGTCCTGGTGTCCGCCACCAGCCGCTCCAGGCGCCCCATCAGTTCTTCATACGGTGTGTGCTGGAGGTCGCCGCCGGCGGCCGTGTACTTCACGGCCGCACCCAGCTGGACCAGTTCACGCTCAAGGCTGCGGTACATCACGTTCACTTCGCCCAGGCCGGACGGCACTGCAGGGTGCCGCTGCGTGGTCGCGTAACCCGCCCAAAGCGCCCTCTGCTCCTGGACCAGCACCAGTGAGCTGTGGAGGTCGGAAATGTGCACGCCGGGACGGACGTATTCCTTGGCGACACGGCGCAGCCGCGAACGCTGCATGGACGGCATCTCGATGTTCCGCTCACGACGCCACGGGGACGTGGCGGTCGCGGAGATGAGGTCGTGGACCGGCCTGTCAAAGATATCCGGAGTGAATTTGTCCAGGCTCTCCCGAACGGCCATCAGCAGCTCCAGCTGCGCGCCCCACTCCGCGAAGGTGGCACCGAGGCGGATCTGGGCGTGCTCTGCCACCTCGTTCATGTGGTTGCGGAGCACCGGCAGGTTCTTCTCAACCGAGCGCGCAACCTCCTGCGCCTCTTCGGTTTCCTTGCGGGTCAGGAGCCGTGCGCCGTGCCAGGGGCTGGTGGTGGACGCCCGGCTGAAGCTGCCGAGTTCGGCGGCCCGGTGCAGGCGGCCAGCCAGTTCCTCACGGTCGCGGATGTTGTCCAGGACGCTCCGCTTCAGCCGCACGGTCGTGGCGGGAGCCGGCTGGATGGACGTCAGCTCAGCCAGCGACTGCATGGCCTGATAAGGCGAGCACCCCCACCGCTGGCGGACGTTGTGCAAGGATGCCACGTGGTCCATGAGCGCGTGCCGGTGCTCGGCCAGTGTCGTGTGCAGGTTTTCGAGCTGGGGCTGAAGTGACTTCTCATTCCGCACAATGGCACGCACCAGCTGCCCCTTGAGCTGGAGGGGCGACGCCGTTCCGGACAGCGCAAACAGGATGGATTCCAGGCCGAGCGTCTCCAGCTGGCCGGCAATCTCGCTGAGGCTGGCACGGCGGTCGCCCACCACCAGGACGGTCTTGCCTTCGTCCACCAGCGCGCCGATGGTGTTGATGGCGGTCTGGGTCTGGCCCGTTCCCGGCGGGCTGCTGACAACGAGGGAGTCGCCGGCGCGCACGGCGTCCACCACATACTGCTGGTCGGCGTCGGCGTCGAGCAGCAGAAGCTCGTCGGCCGGATCCCGCTGGTCGATGTCCTGGAAGCGGTCTTCCGCCAGTTCGGCAACCTCCACGGCCTCCCCGGCGGCGGCGCGGGCCAGGGCTGCCACTACGGCATTGTTCTGGTTGATCCACGGGTCGTCGAGGTTCCCGGAAAGGTCCGCAAACGTTGAAACGAGCAGATTGTGCTCCACATCGGCCCCGTGAATGGGTTTGATGAGGGTGCCCAGGCGGTCCAAGACGGGCAGGGGATCGAACCGGGCCGTGCTGTAGGCCATACGGGTCACGGCGTTGACGTCGAACACGATGCCGTGGATGCTCTTCAGGTGCCGGATGAGAGCCGGGTTGATGTGGGCCTGCTCAGTCAGCTGGAGCTCGTAGTCGTCCTCGCCCGGGCGGACGGTCAGGGAAATCGCGGTGAGCATCACCGGCGCAGACACCCGCTGAGGCTTTCCGCCGACGGCCGATGTCCAGGACACCGTCCCGGCCGAAAAGTAGCCTGCATCGATGCCGCGGTCGTTCCCGAGCTCGAAAATCTTGGAGCGGAGGTTGCGCGAAGCCCTCGCGGCGACAACGTACTGATCGTGGTCCCGGATCAGCGTGGACAGGCGCGTACGCCGTCCCGCCATGAGCTGGGCCAAACCGGACGGATGGGCATGCGTGAGGTCGATGGACCCTTCCGGCGTCTTAGTGAAGCGCAGCATCGTGTCTGCTCCGGTGACCGGCTTAAGCCCCGACAGCCACTTCTTGAGCTCCTCGGAGCCCTCTGTGAGGCCTTGACCAACTGACACTACTGCCTTCTTTTCTGCGCTTGCACGTGACGCCCTGGACCATACCGGCATACTTTCGAGCGTAGCCCGAATCGGGGCCCAGTGAGAGCCCGCAACACTGGGACAGGGCAAAATTGCGCCGGATTTAGCGTGAATAAAGCAAAGTGGCCGGTCTCATTGCTGAGACCGGCCACTCAAAGTGCTATTCCCACTCGATGGTTCCCGGCGGCTTGCTGGTCACGTCCAGCACCACGCGGTTGACGCCTTCCACTTCGTTGGTGATGCGGTTGGAGATTTTCGCCAGCAGGTCGTACGGAAGCCGTGACCAGTCGGCGGTCATGGCATCCTCGGACGACACGGGACGAAGCACGATCGGGTGGCCGTAGGTGCGGCCGTCGCCCATAACGCCAACGCTGCGGACGTCGGCCAGCAGGACAACCGGCATCTGCCACACTTCGTTGTCCAGCCCGGCGGCGGTCAGCTCGGCACGGGCAATCGCATCGGCCTTGCGGAGCAGGTCCAGACGTTCCTTGGTCACTTCGCCGACGATGCGGATGCCGAGACCCGGACCCGGGAACGGCTGGCGGCCGACGATTTCCTGCGGCAGTCCCAGCTGGGCACCGACAGCGCGGACCTCGTCCTTGAACAGCGCACGAAGGGGCTCGACGAGCTCGAACTGCAGGTCTTCCGGCAGGCCGCCCACGTTGTGGTGGCTCTTGATGTTGGCTGCACCTTCGCCGCCGCCGGATTCGACGACGTCCGGGTACAGCGTTCCCTGCACCAGGAACTTGATCTTTTCGCCGTGCGCAGCAGCCTCGGCAATGATGGCCAGTTCGGCTTCCTCGAACGCACGGATGAACTCGCGGCCGATGATCTTGCGCTTGGTCTCGGGATCGCTGACCCCGGCAAGGGCTGCCTGGAAACGTTCCTGCTCGTTGGCGACGTAGAGCTTGACGCCCGTGGCGGCTACGAAGTCACGTTCCACCTGTTCGGCTTCGCCTTCGCGCAGCAGGCCGTGGTCAACGAACACACAGGTCAGCTGGTCGCCGACGGCGCGCTGGACCAGGGCTGCGGCAACTGCGGAATCGACGCCGCCGGAGAGGCCGCAGATGACCCGGGCATCACCGATCTGCTTGCGGATACGGTCAACCTGTTCCTCGAGGATGTTCCCCGTGGTCCAGTTCGGCTCAAGCTTGGCGCCCTTGAACAGGAAGTTCTCGAGGACCTGCTGGCCGTAGGCCGAGTGCTTCACCTCCGGGTGCCACTGCACGCCGTACAGGCACTTCTCTTCGTTGGCGAATGCCGCCACTTCAGCGCCCGCGGTCGTCGCCAGCACTTCAAAGCCTTCCGGCGCCTCGTGCACGGAGTCGCCGTGGCTCATCCAGGTTGTCTGGTGCTGCGGCATCCCCTCAAGGACGGAGCGGCCCTCGCCGAGGATGGTGGTCTGCGTTGAGCCGTACTCGCGCAGGCCTGTCTTGTCCACTTTCCCGCCGAGTGCGTTGGCCATGGCCTGGAAGCCGTAGCAGATGCCGAAGACAGGGATCCCGGCTTCGAACAGGTCGGCACCAACACTCGGTGCACCTTCCGCGTACACGCTGGAGGGGCCACCCGAAAGGATGATGGCGGCGGGATTTTTGGCCAGCAGCTGCTCGGTGCTGTAGGTATGCGGAACCACTTCCGAATACACATTTGCTTCCCGGACGCGGCGGGCAATCAGCTGCGCGTACTGGGCACCGTAGTCAACAACCAGCACCGGCTTCTGGGAAGTCTGGGATGCAGTGGGAGTAGTCACCGTCCTAGACTACTTGGGCGCTTGCCGAGTCGCACGTTGAGACGGCCGTCCGCGGCCTGAATCGGCCCCGGGCGTTAGCGATCTCACACCTACGCCTGTGCAGGCATCGTGCGGGCAACGCCTGAACGCCGGCAGGACCGGGTTCGGTCAGTAGCGCTTGGACGCCTGCGGATTCGCAGCGAGTTCGGCTTCCACCTCGGCGTGGAACTTCTTCTCCACGATGAACGACAGAAACGGAATCACGCCGCCCAGTGCCAAAAGGATCAGTTTCGCGAACGGCCACCGCATCAGCGACCACAGGCGGAAGTTGGACATCAGGTACACAACGTACATCCAGCCGTGGACAATCAGAACGGCCACCGAGAGGTTCGCTCCCCCGAGCACGCCCTGCGGCTCGGCGTCGGCGAACCCGAAGCCGAACGGCTGTCCGGTCACCGCGTTGGTTCCTCCTGAGAACAGGTACTGGCCGAAGGCGTACCGCGCAACCAGTTCGGCGCAGAGCAGGAGGAGCATCGCACCGGTCAGGTATGCCATGACTTTATAGAACTTCAGTGCGGACCGGATCTGGGCTTCCGTCCCGCCGAACCGACGCTTTTTCACGGTGCCTGATCCGCTGGTCTTGGGCTGCTGGGGCTGGATGGCCGGCTTGGGATCGATCATGGCTGTACCTTTTGTTCAGATGTGCTGGATTTTTCTGACGGGTTGGCTTGCTGTGCTGACTGCGGTGCTTCTTCGGTGTGCTGGTGGTGTTCGTCGTGTTCGTCGTGTTCGTCGTCGAGCTCGTCCTCGAGGTCGCGGCGGTAGTCATCCTTCACCATGCGCCACCAGATGAACAGGGCGAAGCCGGCAAACACGATCCATTCCACGGAGTAGAACAGGTTGAGCCAGTTCACTTGCTGTGGCGGCGGCTGCGGGCTGATGCGCAGGGGCTTCAGCTCGCCGCTGACGGCCGAGGCGCTGACGTCGGTGCCACCGACGACCTCTGACGTGGCCGCCACAAACCCCGGATAGCTGCTGATGTCCCAGACATTGATGAGTTCGGCCACGGATACGGCGGTGGCGCGTCCGGGTTCCGGGGCGGTGTTCGGCATCGGGGCCTCGGACGGCAGGAGCCGTCCGGTCAGTTCAATAGTGCCCGACGGCGGCCGGCTCGCGTCCGCGGGATCGGCCACCCACCCGCGGGCCACCGGGATCCAGGTCCCGGGTGACGCAGCAACACCGCTCAGCGCAGGGGCATCCTGGACCGAAAAGGCCGACACCACCCAGTATCCGGTAGCGCCGTCGTGGAGCCGGCCCGGCACCAGTACCTGTTTGTCGGGATCGTAGGACCCTGTGGCCGCAACCATTTGGTCGGCAGCGGAGCCGTGAAAGAAATCACCCGGCTGCAGCACCGAAACAAGGGGCTTGGTGTCTTCGGTCCCGGTCGAAACCGGGGCCTCAGGCTGGGTTGATCGGCCGAATTGCCACTGGCTGAGCAGCACAAAAACCCCGGAAATGACGATCGCAAAGACCAGGCCTGCGATCCAGCGGGGTTTGAGGGCAGTTTTCAACACACATTAACCGTACTTCGTCCTCGTGTAGAACAACGAACCGCAGTTAGCGCGAACGCTAATGCCGGGCAGCCGGATCCCTTTTAGTGGTCGAAGAACACCAGGCTTGAGTTGATGAGCTCGGCGATGACTTCGGCATCGTAAGCGCGGCGCAGGGATTCCCGGAATGATTCCTTTGACAGCGAGCGGGCAAGCGTCGCGAGAACCTCAAGGTGGTCGGAGAACGAACTTGCCGGCGTCGCGATCAGCAGGATCACGGTTGCCGGTCCGTCCGTCGCACCGAAGTCCAGGGCCCTGCCGTACTTGGTGACCCCAACGGCGATGGAGGTCCGGGACACGAACTCGCTGCGGGCATGCGGCAGTCCGACTCCGCCCGGCAGCCCGGTGGCGAGCTGGTGCTCACGGGCATTGACGTGCTTCAGGAAGCCTTCCAGGTCCGTTACGCGCCCCGCGGCATAGAGCCGTTCCGCGAGCTGGGTTGCCGCGTCCGCCTTGTCAGCGGCATCAAGCTCGAGAATCACCATGTCCGGTGTGGTGAGTTCGGCATCGTACCGGTCCAGTGGTTCCGCCAAGAGGTGTCCCTTCAGTGAGGCAGGAGGCGCGCGTCAGTCATCCACCTTGTCACCGCAACGGGACGATGTCCTCGACGCCCAGGCGCGCGGCGTCGGCAGATTCATCGTCAGGCTGCTCCTGGCTGAGCCGTTCGGCTTCCACCCGGGCAAGGTAATGCTTGATTTCGCTTTCGCGCTGCGCATCGCTCCAGCCAAGAATTTCTCCCATCAGCTTAGCGACAACCGGGACAGCGGACACACCCCGGTCCCACGACTCTATGGAAATACGGGTTCTGCGCGTCAACACGTCGTGCACGTGACGGGCCCCCTCATGCGTGGCCGCATAGACGGCTTCGGCCTGGAGGTAGTCGTCGGCGCCCGGCAACGGCTCGGCCAGTGCCGGGTTTTCCTTGATGAGCGCCAGGACCTCGGTGGCCATGGAACCGTACCGGTTGAGCAGGTGTTCAATCCGGGCCACGTGCACGCCCGACTCCTCGGCAGTCCGGTTCCGGCGGTTCCAGGCCGCCTTGAAGCCGTTGGCTCCGAGCAGCGGGATGGAATCGGTGCAGCTCGGCGGCACGCGTTCGTCCATGCTCCGGGTGGCCTCATCGACGGCATCCTTGGCCATGACGCGATAGGTGGTCCACTTTCCGCCGGCCACCACCACGAGGCCCGGCACCGGGTGGGCCACCACATGCTCGCGGGAAAGCTTGGCGGTTGAGTCGTTCTCGCCCGCCAGGAGCGGACGCAGCCCGGCGTAGACGCCTTCCACGTCTTCCCTGGTCAGGGGCCGCTTGAGCACTTTGTTGACGTGCTCAAGGATGTAGTCGATGTCCTTGCTGGACGCGGCCGGGTGGGCTTTGTCCAGGTGCCAGTCAGTGTCGGTGGTGCCGATGATCCAGTGCCGGCCCCAAGGGATAACGAAGAGCACGGACTTCTCGGTCCGGAGGATCAGTCCGACGGTTGACTGGAAGCGGTCGCGCGGCACTACGAGGTGGATGCCCTTGGAAGCACGCACCTTCAGCTGCCCTCGGTCCGTCACCATGGCCTGGGTTTCGTCGGTCCACACGCCCGTTGCGTTGATGACCTGCTTGGCGCGGATGCTGAAGGTGGAGCCGTCCTCGCGGTTGACCACCTTGGCGCCCACCACGCGCTCGCCTTCGCGCAGGAAATCGACCACCGCCGTCTGGTTGACGGCGTGGGCGCCGTAGTACGCGGCGGTGCGGACCAGGTTGGCCACATACTTGGCGTCGTCCACCTGCCCGTCGTAGTACCTGATGGAACCGACGAAGGCGTCATCCTTCAGGCTCGGCGCGGCGCGCAGGGTGCCGCGCCGGCTCAGGTGCTTGTGGAACGGCACGCCCCGTTTGTGCCCGCCGGAAATGGACATGACGTCGTACAGGGCAATGCCGGCGCCGATGTAGGGCCGTTCGAAGAAAGGCTTTGTCAGCGGGTAGAGGAACGGTACGGGCCGGGCGAGGTGTGGAGCGATCTCGGACAGCAGCAGCCCGCGTTCATGCAACGCTTCCTTGACGAGCCCGAAGTCGAGCATTTCGAGGTAGCGCAGTCCGCCGTGAATGAGTTTGGAGGAACGCGATGACGTGCCTGCGGCCCAGTCGCTGGCCTCCACGATGCCGACACTCAGGCCCCGCGTGACGGCATCGAGGGCAGCGCCTGTGCCGACGATGCCACCACCGACGATGAGGATGTCGAGTTCCTTGCCCGGCTCCATTGTCGCCTTGAGCGCCGCAAGCGATGCTTCCCTGGCGGCCGGGCCGAGGGCCCCCTGTGGAGAGGACGAACCACTGGAAGAACTGAACATTTCAAGCCTCCATCCGCATCAAACCTCGTAGTTCACAGACTACTTCCTAGGCATGCGGATGGGCAGGGCTCATTTGCAGCCGGTCCCGGGCAGCCCGGGACCGGCATGAGCCGTCAGTTTCCGGAGTACGGGGACACGACGACGTCGACCCGCTGGAATTCCTTCAGGTCCGAATAGCCGGTAGTCGCCATGGAGCGGCGGAGGGCGCCGATCAGGTTCGACGTTCCGTTGGTGTGGTGGCCGGGGCCGAAGAGGACTTCCTCGAGCGGGCCCACCGTGCCGACGTTGACCCTGTCGCCGCGCGGGAGTTCCAGGTGGTGGGCCTCCTGGCCCCAGTGCCAGCCCTTGCCCGGCGCTTCTTCCGCCCTGGCCAGTGCACTGCCGAGCATCACGGCGTCTGCGCCCATGGCGATGGCCTTGACGATGTCACCGGAGGAGCCCATGCCGCCGTCGGCAATCACGTGAACGTAACGGCCGCCGGACTCGTCCATGTAATCGCGGCGGGCCGCGGCGACGTCGGAAATTGCCGATGCCATGGGCGAGTGGATGCCGAGGGCACGCCGAGTTGTGGTGGTGGCGCCGCCGCCGAAGCCCACCAGAACACCGGCAGCGCCGGTGCGCATGAGGTGCAGGGCGGGGGTGTAGCCGGCAGCGCCGCCCACAATCACGGGGACGTCCAGCTCGTAGATGAACTGCTTCAGGTTGAGCGGCTCGTGGTCCTTGGACACGTGCTCGGCCGAGACGGTGGTTCCCCTGATGACGAAGATGTCCACACCGGCGGCCACGACGGTCTTGTAGTGCTCCTGGGTGCGCTGCGGGGTGAGCGAGCCGGCGACGGTCACGCCTGCGGCCCGGATTTCGGCCAGGCGGGACGTAATCAGTTCCGGCTGGATGGGTGCCTGGTAGAGCTCCTGCATGCGCCGGGTGACGGCGGGGCTGTTGGTTTCGTCCTCCAGCGCTCCGATCTGGTCGAGCACGGACTGCGGGTCCTCGTACCGCGTCCAGAGACCCTCCAGGTCCAGCACACCCAGTCCGCCGAGGCGGCCCAGGGCAATGGCGGTCTCGGGCGACATCGCCGAGTCCATGGGCGCGGCGATTACAGGCATGTCGAACTTGTAGGCATCTATCTGCCACGAGACCGAAACGTCCTTGGGATCACGCGTCCGACGGTTGGGGACGATCGCGATGTCATCCAGGGAGTAGGCACGACGCCCACGCTTGCCACGGCCAATCTCAATCTCATAAGTCACGTGACCACTTTACTTGACCACGCGGGATACGGCGGGGCGACTCCCCCGAGCCCACGCGGAAAACTGATAGTCAACCCTTTATTGACATGATTTGTCAACCATTTACAAGTTATGAAAATACCTTTACGTTTACTCTCGGTTACCACCTGATACACCACGTGACCATCCATCACTCCATCATCAGGGCCACCCATATGCCCGATCCGAGAAAGAAGATCCTTTTGAGAAGAGCACGAAGTGCATCAATCAGGCGCCGCCGCGTATTGGCCATGTCTCTCGCCGCAGCAGTCGGCACCCTGGCCTTCGCCAGTTCACCGGTCTTCGCCACCACCGAAGCCGGGGACGCGGTAGCCGGCGGCCGCGCCGCTGCAGGGCAGAATGCCACTGCACCCACGGTGCAGGATGTGACCGCCGGCGAGGCCTATACCAAGTTCATCGTGGACTACAAGGAGAGCGCGGCCAACGCCACAGCGAACGGCCGTGCCAACGCATGGGGCAAGGCGGCCAAGGAACAGGGTGTGGCCGTGAAGGAAGTCCGCACCCTGGCCACCGGGGGAACGCTGATTGAGGCGGATCGGGCCCTTTCCGGCCAGGCTGCCGAGGACTTCATGACTGAAATTGCAGCGTCCGGGTCGGTAGAGTCCGTCGAACCTGACGCCCGCATGACCGTGGCACTTACGCCGAACGACCCGCGCTTCGGCGAACAGTGGGATTTCACAGCCACGAACGGCATGCGGATCCCCGGCGCGTGGGACGTCGCCACCGGTGCCGGCGTCACCGTGGCCGTCATCGATACAGGCATCACGGCCCACGCCGACCTCGACGCGAACGTGCTGCCCGGTTATGACTTCGTCTCGGACGCCACTGCCGCACGCGACGGCAACGGCCGTGACGCCAATGCGCAGGACCAGGGCGACTGGTACGCCGCCGGCGAGTGCGGCCAGGCCACGGCCGGCAACAGTTCCTGGCACGGCACACACGTCGCGGGAACGATTGCAGCCGTCACCGGGAACGCCACCGGAGTGGCGGGCGTCGCTCCCAACGCCAAAGTGGTGCCGGTCCGCGTCCTCGCCAAGTGCGGCGGCTCACTGTCCGACATCGCCGATGCCATCATCTGGTCAGCCGGCGGGACCGTCGCGGGCATCCCGGCCAACGCCAATCCCGCCAAGGTCATCAACATGAGCCTGGGCGGATCAGGCGCCTGCGGCAGCACCTATCAGGCAGCCATCGATTCCGCGGTTTCCCGCGGCACCACAGTGGTTGTCGCGGCCGGCAACAGCAATCAGGACGCTTCCGGGTTCCGCCCGGCAAACTGCGGCAGCGTGGTCAGCGTGGCTGCCGGCAATCCCAGCGGCAGCCTCTCCTACTACTCCAACTTCGGCGCCACCGTTGACCTGACGGCTCCCGGCGGCGACACCAGGGTGGCCGGCGGCGGAATCCTCTCCACCATCAACACGGGCACCACCACACCGGCTTCGGCAGGCTACGCAAACTACCAGGGCACGTCCATGGCGGCCCCGCACGTGGCCGGCCTGGCGGCACTGATGAAATCCAAGACGTCCTCGCTCACGCCGGCCCAGGTTGAATCCACACTCAAGCAGGGCACACGGGCCATGCCGGGCGGCTGCACCACAGGCTGCGGCACGGGACTCTCGGACGCCACCAAGACCATGGGCCTGCTGGGCGGGACCACTCCCCCGCCGTCAGGCAATCTCCTGCTGAACCCGGGTTTCGAAGAGGGAGCGGTTTCCTGGACGTCCGATCACGCCGACACGTTTGAGACCGGCACCAATGCCCGGACGGGTACCCGTTTCGCCGGCCTCAACGGCTGGGGCCAGGCTACGTCCTACAAGCTCGACCAGGCTTTTGCAGTCCCCTCCGCCGTGTCCGCCGCGTCGCTGTCCTTCTACCTGAAGGTGCAGTCTGACGAAACCACTGCCAGCTCCGCCTACGACACCCTCAAAGTCCAGGTGATCAGCGGTGGCACCACCACCACGCTGGCAACGTACTCCAACCTCAACGAGTCCACCGGCTACGTCCAGAAGCAGCTGGACCTTTCCGCTTACAAGGGCCAGAGCGTGACCGTGCGCTTCTTGGGCGTCGAGGATTCATCGCTGTCGACGTACTTCTTCCTCGATGACACAGCTGTGAGCACTTCCTAGTTCCTGGCTGGGCGAAATCCGGGAAACGCCGGCCGCGCAGGGTGCGCGGCCGGCGTTTCCCTGCCCGCCGGGTGGCGGCCCATCGCCGTCGGCGCAGGCGCGGGGACCTGTCCCCATCGCGGGGTCCGGCTTCAGCCGTGGCCCAGGCTCGGCCCGCGGCGGCCTCGGGATGGTGTCCGGACTGGCCGCCGTCCTGGGCCGGATCCTGGCCACGGCCTTGCCGGGGACCGCTTCCCGGGGAAGCACTACGCTCATCGTGGTGATCGGCGCCTATCTCCTCGTAGTGATTCTCCTGGGGACCTGCATCTTCGTCCCGTCGGTGGTATTGGGCCGGGCCCGTCAGTCCTTCCGACGAAGGGTCCAGGCGAACCCTGTTCTCCGCACGGCGGTGGAAGACGATCTGGCCACGTGGCGCGACCCTCACGGCACCGCGAGTTATGGCCCGCTCTAAGCGTCGAGGCTCAGCTGGGATTCGAACATCCGGAAGTAGCGGCCGCCCAGTGCCACCAGCTCCTTGTGGGTCCCCTGTTCCACAATCTGCCCGTCTTCGAGCATGTAGACAATGTCGGCCTTCTCTATCGTTGCGAGCCGGTGGCTGATGGCAATGATGGTGCTGCTGCGGTCCGCGAAAAGCCGGGTGAAGATCCTGTGTTCGGCCAGCGCATCAATGGCAGACGTCGGCTCGTCCATCACCATGAAGGTGGCGTTCCGGTAGAAATTCCGGGCCATCGCGAGCCGCTGCCACTGGCCGCCGCTGAGTCCGCTGCCCTTGCGGCCGCGCGGATCCTCCATCCAGTTGCTGACGTGGTTGTCGAGGCCGTTGGGCAGCTTGTTGATGAACTCGAGGGCCTCGGCATCGGAGGCCGACCGGCGGATCCGCTCATCGTCACGCGGCGAATCGACATCGCCAAAAAGAATGTTTTCCGCGGCCGTGGCGAACTCATATTTGAGGAATTCCTGGCTCAGCACCGCCAGCTGGCGGTGCCAGGACTTGACGTCGACGGCGGCGAGGTCGACGCCGTCGAGCATCACCTGCCCGGAATCGGGGTGGTAGAGCCCCGCGAGAATTCGGATCAGCGTGGACTTCCCGGCGCCGTTCTCCCCCACGATGGCGATGTGCTGGCCCTCGCGGATGGTCATGGTGATCCCGCGGATCACCTCGATGTCGCTGCCGGTATACGTAAAACGGATATCCCGCAGCTCCACAGTCTTCGGAGCCTGCAGCAGCGGCGGCGAATGCTCCGAGTGAACCGGCATTGCCATAAATAGCTCGTAGTCCTTGAGGTTCGCCAGGTCCTCGTCGATGGAGCTGAGCGAAGAGACCAGGTTGTTGGCCGTGGACAGCGCCCTGCTGACGATCTGTTGGACGTACAGGAACTGCCCCACAGGCTGCGCGCGGGCGATGATCTGGCCCACCACCCAGATCAGCGAAACGACCTCGGCGCCGTACTGCAGGGCGTCCGCCGCGAGTTGCTTGGGGATATAGCGCTTTTGGAAATCCAGCCGCCTTTTCTCATCGGCGTCCCTGAGACGGGAGCGCAGCTCCATGAGATGTCCGACGATCCCGTACAGGCGCATCTCGGCAATGTGCTGCGGACGCAGCAGGTTGGTCTCGATCATCCGCCGCTGGCGGCGTGAATCGACCTGCGTGTTCCAGTGGGCAATCTGTTCCCGGGAAAGCTTGAACTGCAGGTACACGCTGGGGACGATGGCCACCAGGACGATCACGGCGATCCACCAGCTCACCAGCAGGAGCGCCCCGACCGCCAGGATCACGGAAACCAGTTGCGTGAAGATCGCGGCGATCCTGTCCAGGACCCTGGCATAGGAATCGGAGAACCTCTTGGCGCGGTCGTAGAGGTCCACCGTCTCCTTGTCGTCGTAGCGCCAGAATTCGAGGGCGAGGAAGCGCTCATACATCTGGTCGCCGACAATCGCCCCCACCTTGAAGCTCATGAGCTGCTGGATGTAGCGGTCCACGCTGCTGAAGGCACCCCAGAACAGGCCCAGGGCGGCCGTGATGATGACGTAGATGATGGCCTGCTGGCCCGCTGCGGCATCACCGGAATAGGCGGCGGCCAGGGCGGTGGTGGTCAGCGCGGCAAAGTAGGTGGTGACCAGGGGCAGCAGCGCCGAGATCAGCGAGCCGACCACCTTCATCACGACGGCGGCCGGCGAGGCACGGAAGCTGACCCGCAACACCTGTGCCACTGCCCGGGCGTAGGGCCTCACAGCGAGTTTTCGCTTGGGATCCCGCGTGGGGCTCAGTTCTGCGGGATGGCGTGGTTCTGGCATGACTACAGCCTAGTTCCGCACGCAGAAAGGGTGGTGCGGCTAGTACTTTCGCCGTACTCGTATCCGGGAAGATCAAAACACGCGCTGAAGCCTGCCACCCGCAGGGTCTCAGTTGCCACGCATCCCCCATGCAGTCACCGCGGAATCCCCCGCGGTCACTGCCGACGATACAGGCGCAGACACAAGCGGGCCATGGGGACAGTTCCCCATGGCCCGCCTGAACAGTGTTCTTAGCGTGAACCGTAGTTCGGAGCTTCCACCGTCATCTGGATGTCGTGCGGGTGCGATTCCTTGAGGCCGGCCGGCGTGATGCGGACGAACTTGCCGCGTGCCTTCAGCTCGGCCACGGTCGGAGCGCCGGTGTAGAACATGGTCTGGCGGAGGCCGCCGACCAGCTGGTAGGCAACTGAAGCCAGCGGGCCGCGGTAGGCCACGCGGCCTTCGATGCCTTCCGGGATCAGCTTGTCGTCGCCGGACACGTCAGCCTGGAAGTAGCGGTCCTTGGAGTAGGACGTGTTCTTGCCGCGCGTCTGCATGGCCCCGAGGGATCCCATGCCGCGGTAGCTCTTGAACTGCTTGCCATTGACGAAGATGAGCTCGCCGGGTGATTCGTCACAGCCGGCCAGCAGGGATCCGAGCATCACGGTATCGGCGCCGGCAACCAGCGCCTTGCCGATGTCGCCCGAGTACTGGAGGCCGCCGTCGGCAATCAGCGGAACGCCGGCCGGGATGGCCGCCTTCGCGGACTCGTAAATGGCGGTGATCTGCGGGACGCCCACACCGGCCACAACGCGGGTGGTGCAGATGGAGCCCGGGCCCACGCCCACCTTGATGCCGTCGGCACCGGCGTCGATCAGCGCCTGCGCACCTTCGCGGGTGGCGGCCTGGCCGCCGATGATGTCCACGTGCGCCGCCACGGGGTCGGACTTCAGGCGGCGGATCATGTCCAGCACACCCTGGGAGTGCCCGTTGGCGGTGTCCACGAACAGGGCATCCACACCGGCGTCGATGAGGGCCATGGCACGTTCCCAGCCGTCACCGAAGAAGCCGATGGCGGCGCCGACGCGCAGCCGGCCTTCGTCGTCCTTTGTGGCCAGCGGGTACTGCTCGGCCTTGGTGAAGTCCTTGGTGGTGATGAGGCCCTTGAGCCGGCCCTGCTCGTCAACGAGGGGAAGTTTTTCAATCTTGTTGGTGGCCAGCTTGTGCGAGGCTTCCTCGCGGCTGATGCCGACGTGCCCGGTGACCAGGGGCATCTTGGTCATGACGTCGCTGACCAGGCGGATCGGGAAATCCGCTTCCGGCACGAAGCGGGTGTCGCGGTTGGTGACGATGCCCAGCAGCCGCATGCCCTCGTCCACGACGGGCAGGCCGGAGACGCGGTAGTGCGAGCAGATCTCGTCCAGCTCGGCCAGCGTCGCTTCCGGCCCGATGGTCAGCGGGTTGGTGATCATCCCGGACTCGCTGCGCTTGACGCGGTCAACCTGGTCGGCCTGGTCCTGGATGGACAGGTTGCGGTGGACCACGCCGAGGCCGCCCTGGCGGGCCATGGCGATGGCCATCCGGGACTCCGTGACGGTGTCCATGGCTGCGGAGAGCAGCGGTGTCTGGACGGAGATGCGCTTGGAAATGCGCGAGGACGTGTCGGCCTCTGACGGGATGACGTTGGTGTGTCCGGGCAGGAGCAGGACGTCGTCGTAGGTCAGGCCGATGAAGCCGAACGGGTTGTGTTCGGGCTGGGTCATGAGTGCGCCTCTTACCTTAATTTCTGGGGTTCACGGGTAGGGGTTGCAGCTGATGACCAGCCCGTCATTACGGGACTGGCCTGTGCAGAATTTCGTGCGGGGGTTGCTACGTTCGTGCGGAAGTATTGAATAAATTCTAGAACCTCGGCGCCGATCCCCATATTCCGCGGCGGTAATGTGAGGAACCGCACCCGCCGGCCCCGGCCCGGCCGGCTGCCACCGGCCAGGCCCGGCCCACGCTCCGGTCCCACGCACCGGCGCGGTGCCCGCCGGCTCAGGTCCAGCCGGTGGCGGCGAGCAGCCGCTGCTCGAACATGGGAATCATGCTCTGCACGTACGTCTTGGTCAGATGGTTGTCATCCTTGTAGACGTAGACATTGCCCACCACGGCCGGACAAATGCCGTCCGCACAGATAAAGTCGCTCAGGTCCATCAGGTGGAGGCCGTCCACCTTGCCGCGGTATTCGTCCAGCGGCGACGAGCCGGCAAGCGATTCACTGAGCGGCGGATTGCACTCCTCCGCGGCGGCGCCCCTCTTTTGCACGCACTCCGGCATGTTGAAACCGAAGCGCGGGTTGTCCCGGACCCCCACGACGTCCATGCCGGCGTCGGTGAACGGCTTGATGCCATCAAGGTAACCCGGAACTTCGGTTTCGAAAGGTGCCTCAACGTGCGTCATTGACGCAACGGTGAACACCGCGTCCGGCTTGTGCTCGAGTACATAATCCGCGCTGGCCTTGTTGAAGGCATTGCACTCCGCGTCCCGCTCGGCCGACTCCGCACCGAAGCGGCAGCTGCCTTTCAGGAGCGTGACCACTTCCCAGCCGTGCTCCTTGGCGATGGGGCCCAGGGCGGCCATGTACTGCTGCGCGTGCGAATCGCCAAGCACTACGATCCGTTTGGTGACAACTTCGGGCTTGCTGTTCTGCAGGCAGCCGGACAGCAGCGGATCACTGGGCACGTTGCCGTCCGTGCACAGCCCGTCGATATCCGCCCATTCATCCTTCATGGCAGCCGGCGCCGGGATGATCTTCGCTTCCGGCGTCGGCTTGCCCGCGTTTTCCGGGGCCAGGGCTGCGGCGCCGGGAGTCAGCTCCCTGGGCTGCGCGGCGGCGGCGGCTTCCTCGGCAGTCAGGTTGGTCTGCCACAGGGACACCGGCCCGGCGAGCAGCGCGCCGCAGGCCACAATCACGACGGCGTTGCGCCAGATCCGCCGCTGCGGCCAGTGCCATTCACGCAGGGGCTTCTCCACAAAGCGGGTGGTGAGGACGGCCATCACCACGGAAGCGGCCACGATGGCGAGGCCCTGGACGAGGTTGGGCGACACAATTCCGGTGCCGGCGAGGGCAAGCACCAGCAGCGGCCAATGCCAGAGGTACAGCGCGTAGGAATTGTCGCCGAGGGACACGAGCGGTTTCCAGCTCAGCAGGCGGTCGGCACCGAAGCGGCTGCCGCTCTGGCCGGCCACGATGATCGCGGCGGCAGCCAAGGTGGGCCACAGCGCCACGAACCCGGGAAAGGACCGGTCCACGGTCAGCAGCAGGCCGCAGGAGACCATGGCCGCGACGCCTGTCCAGCCCAGGATGACCCGGACGATTTTTCCGGGCTTCAGGTAGGGCAGGGCCAACGCGAGGAGTGAGCCCAGTGCGAATTCCCACAGCCTGGTCCGGGTGTCGAAGTAGGCGTAGGCCTGGTTCGTGGCCGTCTGGTCAATGGAGTAGGCAAGCGATACGGCAAAGATCGCCCCGAAGGCAACGGCCAGGAGCAGGCGGTAGCTGACGGCCGGCCGTCGGAGGAGCCGGTGCAGCACGGCCACTCCCGCAAACACGAGCGGCCACAGAATGAAGACCTGCCCCTGAATGGACAGCGACCAGAAATGCTGGAGCGGGCTCGCGCCCGAGTGGTCCTGGGCGTAATAGTCAACGGCGGAGTCGGCCAGCAGCCAGTTCTGCTGGTAGAGCAGGGAGGCCCAGGCCTCGTCCAGGACGTCCGGCCAGCGGCTCTGGGGCAGAATGGCCCACGTCCCGATGAGGACTCCCAGGATAACCACGACGGCGGCCGGCAGCAGCCGCTTGAAGAGGTGCAGCCAGTGGCTGACTAGCTTGAGGGGGCTGCCGCTTTCCACCTTGCGAACGAACGAGAGCGTAAGCAGGAAAGCCGAGATGAGCAGGAAGATGTCCACGCCCCCGGATACCCGGCCCAGCCAGACGTGGTAGGTGACCACCATCAGCACGGCGAGGGCCCGAAGGCCCTGGACCTCCGGGCGGTACTCCTTCCTGGCCGCCTTGCCGCCACTGGCTTTGTTAGTTTCCGTCAGTGTTTGCGCCGTCATTGTTCCTTCCAGCCGGTTGCCGCCAACAGCCGATCCCCGAACGCGGATGACATGCTGGCGACGTACGTGCGGCTGAGGTGGTTGTTGTCCAAATAGACAAAGGTGTTTCCGACGACTCCCGGGCAATTGGTGCCGTCACAGATCAGGTCGGTCATGTCCATAAAGGTCATGCCGCGGACTTTTCCCTCCAGTGGTGCAAACGGACTCTCGGTGGCCAGCAAGTTGGCCTGGGCCGGCCGGCAATCCGGGTTGTCTTTGCCTTTCGTCACCACACAGTCGGCCATGTTGAAGTCGAACCGTGGATTGTCCCGGATGGCAACAACGTCGATGCCTTGGCCCGTCCATGTTGTGGCCAGTTCCTCGAGCCCGGGGGTCAGTACTTCGGCGGGGGACGAAGGCGCCGCTGCGGTCCCGACCAGCATGATGGCGTCGGGAGGGTTCTTGGCAATCTGCTCCTGCACCGCATCGTTGTAGGTGGCGCAGTCCGGGTTAATTGCACGGAATTCATCTGTCGATGGCTGGACCTGGCATCCGCCCTTGAGCATTGCATAGACGGTCCAATCCTTTTGCTCCCCGACGGCTGCGATGGCTGCGAGCCACTGCTGCGCGTGTGAATCGCCCAGAACCAGAACGGATTTCGATGAGTCGTCGGATTCCCGGCTCTGGCTGCATGTGTTCCGGACTGCATCGTCGGCAGGCTCCAGCGCACCCGTGCAGGGGCCGGAGAGAGTTGCCCAGTCCACGGGCAACTGCTCCGCGGCCGGCAGTATCGCGGCGTCGCTGTCGCTCTTGTCAACAAATCCGGGGAGCAGCGCCTGGGCGCCCGGGTTGTTCCGCTGGGCAGCGGCCTGCGCCGCCTCGGCCGCGAAATGCTGCTGCATCTGGACTCCGGTCAGGGGGACCACAACGATGAGCAGGCACGCGGCCACCGAGACAGCTGCGCGACGGCGGTTGACCTCGGGCCATTTCCACTCGCGCCACGGCTTCTCAACAAAGCGGGTGGTGAGGTACGCCAGGCCCATCGACACAACGATGATGACGGCACCGGACAGGGGTCCGGCGTGGTCGCGTCCCGTTGCGGCGAGGGCGATGACCAGGACGGGCCAATGCCACAGGTACAGGGCGTAGGAGTTGTCCCCGAGCCGGACCAGCGGGCCGGTGCTGAGGATCCTGTCCACACCGAACCGGCTTCCGGTTTGTCCTGCGGCGATAACGCTGGCCGCCGCAAGCGTTGGCCAGAGCGCTGCAACACCAGGGAAGGCCGCCTGGACGTTGAGCAGGATTCCGCAGCTGAGCATGGCCAGAATGCCCACCCAGCCCAGGATGATGCGTCCCGTCCGGGGAATGCGAAGGCCGGGCAGAATCAGCGCCACTAGGGTACCGAGCGCGAATTCCCACAGGCGCGCACCGGTGTCGAAGTAGGCCTGCGCCTGGTTGGTGATGGTGAAGATGATCGAGTAGGTGAGGGACACCAGGAAGACCCCGGCGAAGATGTAGCAGAGCAGGATGCGGTAGTGCAGCCGGAACCGTTTGGCGAGGAGTGCGGCGCCGGCAAACGCCAGCGGCCAAAGAATGAAGACCTGGCCCTGGATGGACAGGGACCAGAAGTGCTGGAATGGGCTGGCAAGGCTGTGGTCGGTCGCGTAGTAGTCGACGGCACGCGCCTGGAGCAACGCGTTTTCATAGTAGAGGAGGGACGCCCAGGCCTGGTCCACGATGTCCAGCCAGCGGGTGCGCGGCAGGAGAACGTAGCTCGCCGCCAAGGTGGCGGTTATGGCGGTGACGGCCGCCGGCAAAAGGCGCCGGAAAAGGTGCAGCCAGTGCTTGAGCAAGGCCATCGGCCGGCCCTGCTCGTACTTGCCTACGAACTGCAGCGTCATGAGGAAGGCAGAGATGAGCAGGAACACGTCAACGCCGCCCGACACCCGCCCAAACCAGACGTGGTAGCTGACCACCATCAGTACGGCCAGGGAACGCAGTCCCTGGATTTCGGGCCGGAACTTTGATTTTCGGTTCGGCTCAACGCCGGCGCCATTGCGGCGCGGCGAGGCTAGGGCTCTCGCTACAGACATAGAAAAACCCCTCAAGCGGATAGACAAAGCATCCATGTTACCGAATCGTAATGTTCATCGCCAATCGCCGGCGCAGCGAAGGAGCCCCGCCTCCCATTAAGTCACTTCAAGCTGGGAGTTTCCAGAGCAATGCTCCGGCCGACGGCCGGTCCGGAAACTAGGCTGGTGCGAGGCCGGACCGTGAAGCCGGCAAACACTGAGGAGTGGCCAACGTGATCGTTCAGGTGCGCATCTGCATACCCGCGGAGCTCTCGGACCTTGTGGTGGAAAGCTGCACCCAGCAAACCGGGACGGCGGAAATGGCCGTCCACAAAGGTGCGTCCATCCAGCCGCCCGGCGATGTGGTGGTGGTCCACGTCGCCAGGGAATCGGTGGAGGAGCTGCTCGAAAAGCTGCATGTCCTGAGGGTTCAGGAGCTGGGTTCCATTTCCATCTCCATGCCGGAGCTGGTGCTTTCCCGGCGTGCCGACCACGCCGAGGCCGCAGCACCCGGAGACGGGGCCGACGCCATGATCTGGGACGAAGTGACCCGCCAGACGGGCGAGGATGCGCGCCTCACGTGGAGCTACCTGGCGTTCCTTGTCCTGGCTACCCAGCTGGCCGCCATCGGCATCGTCACAAATTCGACCATCGCCATTGTCGGGGCCATGGCCGTCGGGCCGGAGTTCGGGCCGCTCGCAGCCCTGGCCGTCGCGCTGGCCCAGCGCAAATGGAAACTGGGACGGAGTGCCGCCCTCGCGTTGGGTGTCGGCTTCCCGGTAGCCATGCTCCTGGCGGCCTTGTCCGCCTGGCTTTCGGTGCCGCTGGGGCTTTTTCCCGCCAATGCCCTCGACACCGGGTCCGCCGTCGAGTTCATCTACCATCCCGGCCCCTACTCGCTGATCGTTGCCGTACTGGCCGGCGCCGCCGGAATGCTCTCTCTGATCAGCCGCCGCTCGGCCGCCCTCGTCGGAGTCTTCATCTCCGTAACCACCGTTCCGGCTGCAGGCTTCGTGGCAGTTGCGCTCGTCCTGGGCGAATACCAGAAAGCGGCAGGATCGGCCATTCAGCTGCTGCTGAACCTGGTGGGAATCGTGGCTTCGGCTCTGGCCGTGCTGATTTTCTATCGCGTGATCACCCGGCGGCTGCCCGAGAACATGGCCCGACGGCTAAGGAACCAGGCCCTGCGTGCCCGCGGCTAGCCGGCGGCCGGGATCTTCCCGGCCAGGTATCGCGCATCGCGGCAGGCCCCGGGGAGGGTGGCCGATGCTGCAGCGTACATGAATTCCTGGCCCAGGAAGAACAGCCCCGGCGTTCCCGCCGCAACGCCACGCTGCTGCGGCGGCAGCGCGCCGCCGTCGAGCATTGCCGGATCAATCCAGCCGAAGTCATCTCTGAACCCCGTGCACCAGATCACGTTGGACACTTCCTGCCGCGTTCCATCGGCCAGGACCGGCATCCCGTCCCGCACCCCGGTGACCCGCGGCACAAGCTTCACGCCGGCGTCGGCCAGATCCTTGGACTTGGTGCGGATCAAGGGTGCGGCGTGGGTTTTGAACGTGGGTGCCACTTTGCGTCCGATCGGTGTGTTGAGGGTGAGGATGTGCAGGCCCAGGAAGCGCACCACGGGCAGGACGTAGCGTGCCGCCGTCCGGCCGTGCCTGACCGGAAGCTCGCCGCCGGGCTTGCCTGCCACGGTGGTGGGATGGGTCAGGCTGACTTCGATGCCGATCTCCGCTCCGGAGTTCCCGAGCCCCACCACCAGGACCGGGCCCGGCTGCAGCTGTTCCGGGTTGAGGTAGTCGCTGGAGTGCAATTGGACGACGGCGGGGTCCAACTCCGCGGCGAACGCGGGCGTTTTTGGTGCCTGGCTGCAGCCGGTGGCGACGACGACGTTGCGCGCCTCCCAGCGCTGGCCGTCGGCGGCTGCGACGAAACGGTCCCCTTCCCGCCACAGCCGCTCAACCCTGACACCGTTCAGGACGGGCAGATCCAAGCGGGCCGCGTACCCCTCAAGGTAGCCGGCGACCTCGTCCTTCGTGGGGAAGGACAGCGGATCACCGGGGAACGGCACCCCCGGCAGTCCGTCGTACTTGGCCGGGGTAAAGACCCGGAGCGAATCCCACCGCAGGCGCCAGGCGTCGCCGGTGCGCGGGTTCGCGTCCAGGATGAGGAATTTCCGTTGCTGCTCCTTCAGGTAGTGGCCGATGGCCAGGCCCGACTGCCCTCCGCCAATGACCAGCGTGTCCAGCGTGCCGGTTGAATGCTTGGTGTTCATGATTGCGCTCCTTGATGACGTGTGGTGATATCCATGGCTGAACCTTCTGGCTTGCCGCCCTGCATGCTGCCCGTTGCGTCGTGTCCGGCTTCCCGGTAGCGCAGCCACCAGGCCAGCATCAGCGCGGACGCGAAGACGTAGGCGAGGTGGAGGGCCCAGATGGGGCCGGCCGGAAGGTTGAAGACATACAGGGAATGCACGATGTTGGCCACGTTGCTCAGGACCAGGTTGCCCAGGCTGTAGGAGGCGAGGTCCCGGGTGCGGGCTGCCTTGATCAGCATCGGCAGCATTCCCGCGGCGAACAGCACCGTCGAAAGGGTGCCGGCAAGGACTGGAAGGTTCATGTTTTGAGGCTACGGGCGGGGGCCTCCGGCCCGCGTCGGCCAAATCATGCAATTATGCAGCAGCGGCCGATGGGTAATTTTGTGCAGTCCCCCCGAGTTTTTGTCCAGATACCGCGAGCAAAACGCCGCTTTGGGCACGTTATCTGGACAAAAACTCGGGGTGAGGGTTTGCGGAGGGTCATCCGGCGAGCCCGTGCTCGAAGGCGTACCTGGTGGCCGCCGCCCGTGAGGACAGCTCCAGCTTCAGGAAGATGTTGCTGATGTGCCGGGCCACGGTTTTTTCGCTGAGATACAGCTCTGCGGCGATGGCACGATTTCCCTGGCCCGAGGCCACGAGCCGCAGCACTTCGGTTTCCCGCGGGGACAGCGGTCCCTTGGCGCCGCTGTCTCCTTCGCGCGTCAGGGCGGCTGCCCAGGCGGCAGCGGGCGCTGCGCCCAGTTCCAGTAATTCCGCCTGCGCCGCTTCAAAGTCCATCAGGGCCGACGTTTCATCGCCGAGGGCGCGGCACGCAGAGCCGATCAGCACGCGGCAGCGGGCGGCCTCATAGGGAACGCCGAGTTCACGCCACAACCGCCAGGCCTCCCGCAAGGATTGCGTCGCTTCCGCGGCATCGCCTGTTGCGAGACGGAGAGCGCCCACCGCCTGGCCGGCAAAGGCACGGACCATGGAGGTAGGGCATTCGCGGGCAAGGGCCTCCAGCTCCTGAACGCCTCGCCGCGCGGCTTCCGGATCGGAGGCAGCCAGTTCGATCTCCACCAGTGCCGGCAGCATGTTCCGGCGGGTAGCGAGGTCGGCCGCGTCAGCCGCCCGCCGGATCATCGCTTGGGCCTGCTGCGCATTTCCCCTAGCCAGCCAAAGGAGTGCCAGGCCCGGCTGCGGCTCGTAGCCGGTCCGGGATGCCTGCTGGTAGGACGCTTCGGCGTCGTCCAGTTTTCCACTCAGCCGTTCCACTTCGCCCTGCTGGTAGTAGGCGCCGTAGAGTGCTTGCGGGTCTCCCTTGACGGAGAGTCCCTGCGCTGCCCCGGCTGCCATCAGCGCCTCGTCCCACGCCCCATGGAGCGTAAAGAGTTCGGCGCGGTGTACCTGGCACTGGCCGCTGAAGGACACCATGTCAGGGCCTGCACTGCACCAGCGGTCCAGGGCCGCCGTCCATTCCAGCGCCCTCTCCAGGTCGAAGGCCAGGTGGCAGTTGCCGATGACTGCGCAATAGATAATCCCTGACGGAATCGCCGAGAGCTCACCGGCCGTCACGGCCACCATCACCTCGTCGAACATCTTGAGCCCTTTGTCAGGATGGCCAAGCATCAGGGTGGCCTGGCCCGTGCCGAGGAGGCCCAGCGCAGACAGGTCCTTGTCGTGGAAACGCTGGCCGAATGCTGCCACGCGGGAGAAAGCTTGCAGGGCGCCCGCCGGATCACCGCCGTAAAGTTTGCCCAAGCCCTCCGGGAGGAGCAGGAGGCCCTGCACGGCGCCAGGCTCGGCCATTTCATCCACGAGGCGCCGGCCGCGGGCAAACCACCCTCCGGCCCTGGCCTGTTCGCCGAAGAACATCAGTTGCATGCCCATCCAACCCGCGCAACGTGCGGCGCTTTCGACGTCGCCCATCACCAGGTACTCCTCGTGGGCGCGGGTCAGGGTGTCAATCCCCGTGGCGGACCTGCCCGTCAGGATCTCGGCGGTAGCCAGCCGTTCAAGGTCGGCAGCCGGCAGCCCGCCACGCTCGTCTGCGTCGCGGAAGCGCTCATGGGCTTCGGTCCAGCGATGATCCTGAAATGCGGAACGGCCCCGGTCTATGTCCGTCTCAGCTGACATGCTGGCCTCCCGATACCACCCGCGCCCAGCCGGTTAAGCGCCACGGTACGCCCGCCGGAGAACCGGCACAAGCGGAGCGTAGCTGCCTTCCGGCACGCATCCGCTACGAACGCAGCAGCGCGCGAAGTGTCTGGATGGTGTCTGCCTCTGCCGCCGTCTTGTCGTCGCGGTAGCGCTTGACGCGTGCGAACCGAAGGGCAATGCCCCCCGGATAGCGCGGGGAGTTCTGCACGCCGTCAATGGCTATTTCGACGACGGTGATGGGCTCCAGCCAGACGGTCCCCGGAGTGCGCCGCACCTCAAGTTCCTGGAACCTCCCGGTCTGCCACCGCAGCAGCGCGTCGGTGAGGCCCTTGAAGGTCTTGCCCACCATCACATAGCCGCCGGGTTCGCCGAACTCACCGGCCGGGTCCAGGGCTCCGAGGTGCAGGTTCGACAACAGCCCCGTGCGCCGTCCTGACCCCCACTCGCAGGCAAGCACCACCAGGTCATAGGTGAGCACGGGTTTCACCTTGACCCAGTTGGAACCGCGCCGGCCGGCCGCGTAGGCCGATCCGACCGCCTTGATCACCACTCCCTCGTGCCCCGCATCGAGCGCATCGCGCGACACTCTTTCAGCCACGTCCGGATCCGCCGTGATCTCCCCCGGGATCCGGTGCCCCGGGGCGATACGTTCCAGCACGCCGATGCGCGTGGACAGCGGCTCGTCGAGGAGGTCCCGGCCGTCAAGGTGCAGCACGTCGAAGAACCATGGATGCAGCACGGTGGTGCGTGCCGCATCCGCCCCGAACCGGGACATGGTTTCCTGGAAGGGCCGCGGGCCGCCGTCCTCATCGAGGGCGAGGGTCTCGCCGTCGAGGATCACATCGTGCACTGGAAGGCTGCGCACTACTTCCACCACCTCGGGCAGCCGGTGGGTCACCTCGGCAAGCGTGCGGGTAAAGATGCGTACTTCGTCGCCGGCGCGGTGCACCTGGATGCGGGCGCCGTCGAGCTTGTATTCCACGGACGCCTCCCCCGTGATCTCCAGCGCCGCGCTGGTGCTTGCCGCGGTTGACGCGAGCATGGGCTGCACCGGACGGCCCACGACGAGGCCCACGGCGTCCAGCTCTGCGGCCGTGCCCGTGATGGCCAGCAAGGCGGTTCCGCCGAGGTCGCCGGAGAGCATCGCGGCGCGGCGCACGGCCCCGACGGGCCGATCGGCGGCGCGGGCGATGGCATCCGTCAGCACCCCCTCCAGCGCACCGGTTCGCAGTTCGCCGAGCAGCACGCCGGCGATGAATGCCTGTTCGCGCTCAGTGGCGGCGGCAGTGAGCAACTTAAGAGCCGCGGCTCGCTCGGCGGCCGAACCGGCGCCTGCCGTGCCGAGCAGCCGATCCAGCGCAGCGTCGAGGTCCGCGACCGTAAGGCTCGGCTCGGCGGCCGGCTCCCCCATGGCTGCTGCCATACCGCGCCAACCGACCCCCACCCGGCCCTGCCGCGGCCTGGCGATGAGCAGGCCGACGGCCGTTGCGATGTCTGCGGGCTCGAGCCGGCGCAGCAGGCCGGCCAATGCATCGACCTTCGCGAGCCGTGAGCGGGTGGACGCGACGGCATCCGTGGTCCTCACGAGCTCCCCGAGCAGCATGGGACCAGTCTGCCACGCCTGGCGGCGCCGAACACTGATCCGGCCGCCGGCTCTGGACAGTGCCGGAACACGGTTCGAGAATGAACGCATGGGAATCATCGTCGCGAACCTGTTCATCACCCTCGACGGCGTCTACCAGGGGCCCGGCGGCCGCGAAGAGGACACTGAGGGTGGCTTCGCTTTCGGGGGCTGGCAGGCGCCGGTATCCGACAACGAGGCTGAGGCGGCCATCGAGTCCGAGATCAGCAACATCGATGCCCTGCTGCTCGGACGAAAGACCTACGACATCTTCGCTGCATACTGGCCCCACCAGTCCGACGACATCGGCGGCACGCTCAACCGGGTACCGAAATTTGTGGTCTCCAGCAGCCTGACTGATCCCGGCTGGGCCGGCACTACTGTGCTGCCGGATGCCGCCTCCGCAGGACGGCTTCGCGAGGAGTACGGCCAGGTGCACATGTTCGGCAGCGGCGTCCTCATTCGCTCACTGCTGGCGGCGGAGGTGATCGACCGCCTCCACTTCTGGCTCTATCCGGTCACCCTGGGCCAGGGCAAGCGCCTGTTCGACGCCGGCACAATTCCCGCCACGTTCCGCCTCACCGAGCCGGCGCGCACCTTCCCGAAGGGAGCGGTTTCGCTGATCTACGAGCGTGCGGGCGACGTGGAAACGCAGGAAATGGGGGCCACGTAATGGGCAAGGTCATCGCAGCCATCACCACGTCGGTTGACGGCTACATCACCGGCCCCGAGGACGGGCCCGAGTACGGCCTGGGCAAGGGCGGAGAGCGCCTGCACTACTGGGTGATGGGTGGTCCATGGACCTACGACGGCGGACACCACTTCGCGATGAACGGCCCCGACAAGGATTTCTACGACGAGCTCGAAGCGGGCATGGGTGCCGGCATCGTCGGCCGCGGCATGTATGACGCCGCAGGGGCGTGGGGAGGGACGAACCCGTTCCCCGGCCCGCTGTTCGTGCTCACACACCGCCTGCAGGACCAGCCGGAGGGCGCATCCGGTTTTACCTTCGTGTCCGGGCTCGACGAAGCCCTGGTGCAGGCAACCGGGGTAGCCGGAGGCAAAGACGTGTCGATCGGCGGCGGCGCAGATGTGATCCGGCAGGCGCTGGCCGCCGGCCGGGTGGATGAACTGGTGCTGTCGACGGCACCGGTGATCCTTGGCTCCGGCAAACGTCTTTTCGACGGCTTCGATCATGACGTCGACCTCGAAATCGTCAAGGCTGTCAGCTCGACGTTCGCCACGCACGTGCGCTACGCGGTCAAAAGGTAGCGACGTCCCGCACACCCGGGACGCAAAGAACCGGCCCAGCAACGCTGGACCGGTTCTTGCGGAGTTGGCTACAAGCTAGTGCTGGTGGCCTGCGTGCTCGTCCTCGTCGGCCGGCTTTTCGACAACGAGGGTCTCGGTGGTGAGAACCAGCGCTGCGATGGAGGCGGCGTTGCGGAGGGCTGCGCGCGTCACCTTGACGGGGTCGATGACTCCGGCAGCGATGAGGTCTTCGTATTCGCCGGTCTTGGCGTTGAAGCCATGGTGGATGGCGGATTCCGCGACCTTGGCAGCGACGACATAGCCGTCAAAGCCGGCGTTCTGGGCGATCCAGCGCACGGGCTGGACCAGTGCGCGGCGCACGATGCCCACAGCTGCTGCTGCATCACCTTCGAGCGCCGTGACGGCAGGGTCCTCGTCCAGTGCCTTCAGGGCGTGGATGAGGGCGGAACCGCCACCGGCAACGATGCCTTCTTCGAGGGCAGCGCGGGTGGAGGACACGGCGTCCTCGATGCGGTGCTTCTTTTCCTTCAGCTCAACCTCGGTGGCTGCGCCGACCTTGATCACACCGATGCCGCCGGCCAGCTTGGCCAGGCGCTCCTGCAGCTTTTCCTTGTCCCAGTCGGAGTCGGTGCGGGTCAGCTCGGCGCGCAGCTGGGCAACCCGTGCTGCAACGTCCTCTGCCGATCCGGCACCATCAACGATGGTGGTGTTGTCCTTGGTGACCGTGATCCGGCGGGCCGTACCCAGCACCTCAAGGCCAACGGAGTCCAGGCTGAGGCCCAGTTCCGGGGAGACAACCTGTGCACCGGTGAGGGTGGCGATGTCCTGCAGCATTGCCTTGCGGCGGTCACCGAAGCCCGGAGCCTTGACGGCAACGACGTTCAGGGTGCCGCGGATGCGGTTGACGATCAGCGTGGACAGTGCCTCGCCGTCGACGTCTTCGGCAATGATGAACAGCGGCTTGGAGCTCTGCAACGCCTTCTCCAGCAGCGGCAGGAAGTCCTGCACCGAGGAGATCTTGCCCTGGTTGATCAGGATGAGGGCGTCTTCAAGGACAGCTTCCTGGCGTTCCGCGTCGGTGACGAAGTACGGGGACAGGTAGCCCTTGTCGAACTGCATGCCCTCGGTGAGGACCAGTTCGGTCTGCGTGGTGGAGGATTCCTCGATGGTGATCACACCATCCTTGCCGACCTTGCCGAAAGCCTCGGCCAGGAGCTCGCCGATCTCGTCGCTCTGTGCCGAAATGGCGGCGACGTTGGCGACCTGGGTGCCTTCGACCGGGCGGGCGTTCTCGAGCAGGCGGGCAGCAACGGCTTCCACTGAAACCTCGATGCCGCGCTTGATCTGGCCCGGAGCGGCGCCAGCCGCAACGTTGCGCAGGCCTTCCTTGACCAGTGCCTGTGCCAGGACGGTGGCCGTGGTGGTGCCGTCACCGGCAACATCGTTGGTCTTGGTGGCTACTTCCTTGGCCAGCTGTGCGCCAAGGTTTTCGAACGGGTCATCCAGTTCGACTTCACGGGCGATGGTCACGCCGTCGTTCGTGATGGTGGGAGCGCCCCACTTCTTGTCCAGCACGACGTTGCGGCCGCGCGGGCCGAGCGTCACCTTGACCGTGTTGGCGAGCTTGTCGATGCCGGCTTCAAGCGACCGGCGGGCAGCGTCGTTAAACGCAAGCTGCTTTGCCATGGTTTTGTCCTTTCAAGACAGAAACCCCGCGCAGCTGATCTGTCAGACATGCATCAGACTGATCGGCGGCGCGGGGGTCCAAGAGTTACTTTACGACGATCGCCAGAACGTCGCGGGCGGACAGCACGAGGTACTCGGTGCCGCCGGTCTTGACTTCGGTTCCGCCGTACTTGGAGTAGATAACAACGTCGCCGACGGCTACGTCGACCGGAACACGGTTGCCGTCCTCGAAGCGGCCGGGGCCTACTGCGACAACTTCGCCTTCCTGCGGCTTCTCCTGCGCGGAGTCCGGGATAACCAGGCCGGAAGCCGTGGTCTGCTCGGCTTCGAGCGGGCGGACAACAATACGATCCTCAAGAGGCTTAATAGAGACCGACACTCGGACCTCTCCTTCTACGTCAGTAAATTCATGGACTGGAAAACTGTTGCGCCTCGGCATGCAAACCGTCGTCGCGGTGCCGGCAGCAGCGTGGCTGGCAGTTCTCCATGTGTTAGCACCCTCCTAGGGAGAGTGCTAATGATGACTCTATGTAAGTGGTTAGCACTCGGTCAAGGCGAGTGCCAGAATTTCGTCCCCGGTGAACGCTTAGCGCCCTGCCAGGTCCTCAAAGTCGACGTCGTCGCCGTCGTCCGTGTCGTCGTCTTCCGTAACGTTGCGGTTCCGGTAAAGCACGACGGCGGCGGCGAGCGCCGTGACCACCGAGGCAATCAGGAACACCAGTCCGCCCGTGCGGACGGCAGTGTACGACTCGCGGATCTGCCGTGCCTCGTCGGTGGCGTCCTGGATGTTCTTGCCGCCCACCGAGTACACGGTCGCGTTGAAGGAATCCAGGATGAAGATGATCACCAGGAGCGCCAGGCAGAGCACGGCGATGGCGGAACCGGCGATCAGCGCCGGCCTGGCGTACTTCGCAAGGCCCTTTTGTTGGTGGTGGTCATTACTCTCCGGCTGCGGCCCTGCACTGTCTTCCATGCTTCCCACACTATCCGCACCGTGCGTGTCCGCCGCCTCGATTAGGCTTGATGACATGGCTGACGCACCGCAGGACCTGATCGCCCCGCTCCTGACCAGCGAAGGCTGGGAGCTGTTGGCCTCGCTGGGGCCGTACCGGGAGGACGATGCGTTCCGGCTCAATGAATCACTCCGGAAGGCCGGCCACTCCCCCGCCCTGGTGTCGGCGGTCCTCACCCAGTCCCGGCTGCGGACCAAGGCTGAAGCCAAGTTCGGCGAATTTGCCCGCCAGATGATTTTCACGCAGGCGGGGCTGGAGCAGGCCACGCGGCTCAACGTGGCGGCCAGGCACGCGGAACGGTTCGCGACCGCCGGAATTGAGCATGTGGCCGATCTCGGCTGCGGGCTCGGTGCCGATTCCATGGCCTTGGCCTCGATGGACATCAGGGTCACCGCCGTGGAAATGGACGAGACCACTGCCGCCTGCGCCACCATGAACCTGATTCCCTTCCCGCACGCCAGCGTGGTTCACTCCGATGCCACCTCCGTTCCCCTCGACGGCGTGGACGGCGTCTGGCTGGATCCGGCCCGCCGCACCACCTCCAGTTCCGGGACGCGGCGAATCTGGGATCCGGAGGAATTCTCCCCGCCGCTGTCCTTTGTGGAATCCCTTGCAGGGTCGGGACGGGCAGTGGGCGTGAAGATGGGACCGGGCATTCCGCATGATTCCGTCCCGGCGGGCTGCGAGGCGCAGTGGGTTTCCGTGGGCGGCGACGTCACCGAGGTGACTTTGTGGTTCAACGCGGTCAGCCGGCCGGGCATCCGGCGGGCGGCGCTTCTCCTCGGCCCGCAGGGCGCCGCGGAAATCACCAGTGCAGAAGAGTTCGACGCCGGCCCCGTCGCCCCTGTGGGCCCGGTGGAGGGCTACCTCTACGAGCCTGACGGCGCCGTCATCCGGGCCGGCCTCGTGGCGGACGTCGCGGCCCGGCTCGGCGGCCACCTCGTGGACGAACACATCGCCTACATCTGCGCGCCCGAGCTCCTGGATACGCCGTTCGCCAGGGCCTACAAGGTCCTGGAGGTCATGCCCTTCAACGTCAAGGCCCTCAAGGCCTGGGTGAAGCAGCACAACATCGGCGTGCTGGACATCAAGAAACGGGGCACCTCGGTCACCCCGGAGGAACTCCGCAAGCAGCTTCTCGCCGGGGGCGGCAAGGGGTCCAAAGGCAAAAAGACGGCCACCCTGGTCCTCACCAGGATCGGCGAGGACCGGGTGGCCATCTCGGTGGAGCCGGTACAGCCCGGCGCCTAGCCCGCTGCCGGGCCTTCACCGTTGCCGGCGCCTAGCCCGCTGCCTGCTGCCGGGCCTTCTCTGCTACTGCGCCCGCATGAAGTCTTCCGCCGCCCGGACCTGCTCGTCGGTGGGCCGGACACCGGTGTACAGCACGAACTGCTCCAGGGCCTGGATGGTGGCTACTTGTGCTCCGGTGATGACCGTCTTGCCGGCAGCACGGGCCGCCCTGATGAGGGGCGTCTCGGCGGGCAGCGCAACGACGTCGAACACCACCTGCGCGGCGTCCACCGCCTCCGGCGGGAAGGACAGCGAATTGACATCCGGACCGCCGGCCATCCCCACCGGGGTCACGTTGATGATCATGTCCGCCGTGCCGCCCGCATCCGCCGCGGGAAGCTCTGGGCTCCACTTGAACCCGTAGAGGTCCGCGAGCGGTTTACCGGATGATTCGTTGCGGGCGATGATGGTGACGTGCCGGAACCCTGCGTCGCGGAGGGCGGCGGCGGTGGCTTTGGCCATGCCGCCGGAACCCTTGAGCAGCACCGAGTAGTGGGCGGGCACGGCGTTGCGCTGCAGCAGCTGCTCGATCGCCGTGTAGTCGGTGTTGTAGGCCGTGAGGCGGCCGCCGTCGTTCACGATCGTGTTCACCGAGTCGATCGCTTTGGCCGAGGGGTCCATGACGTCAACCAGCGCAATGACGTCTTCCTTATACGGCATGGACACAGCGCAGCCCCGGATGCCCAGGCCCCTGACGCCGGCGATGGCCTGCGCCAGGTCCGTGGGCGCGAAGGCCTTGTAGATCCAGTTCAGGCCCAGCTGCTCATACAGATGGTTGTGGAAACGGGTTCCGTTGTTGCTCGGCCGGGCCGAGAGGGAGATGCACAGGGTCATGTCTTTATTCAGAATTGGCACGTGGTCCATTAAACGCCCGGCAGCCGCAGATCCCCCTTAAGGACAGGGCAGGCCGCGAACTAAGACGGACCGGCCGGCACTATTACGCAGCCGGGCAGCGGCGCTCAGCAACCGCTGCCGGGGGCGAAGGGCCCGACGGCGACAGGCAGCTTTCCGGGGGCGGTCGCCTTTCCCGCCAGGACGGCGGCCAGGGCGTTGAAGGCTTCCTGGCTTCGCCCGTACAGCGCCACCTTGGCCGGCGCTGCCGAACCCGCCAGTGACCACGGCGCATCAAGAGCCACCGCAACATCGCCTTGGGCCGGCGGCTCTTCGTAGCCGATCAGGGTCACGAGGGGGCCTGCGCCGACGGTGATACCGGCCGCACGCGCCGCTTGGACAAAACGTGCCCGGTCCTGTTCACTTCCCCCGGCCAGCCGGACGCTGCCGGGCACCATCGCACCGCGGCACGGTCCGGCAAGGACGGTGACTGCCGCCGCGGAAACACGCTGGGAGAGTCCGGAACCGCTGCCCGGCGCGGCGCCCTGCGGGGCAGGGGTCCGGGCGCGCCACATCATCATCGTCACCACCCGCTGGGCCGCCTCCTCCAGGCGCGGCAGAGGCAGCGTGCCCGATTTGACGGCACTGACCACTGCCGCGTGGGCCGCTGCCACGTCCCCGGGCATCAGCAGCAGGTCCGCACCCGCGGCCAGCGCCCGCGGTGCGGCTGATTCATCGGGGAACTGCTTTTGCACCGCGCCCATGTTGAGCGCGTCCGTCACGGCAACGCCCTTGAAGCCCATGCCGCGCAGGGCCGCGTAGCTCGGTTTGGACAGCGACGCCGGAATTCCCGGTTCCAACGCCGGGACGGAAATGTGGCCGGTCATAATCATGGGCAGGCCGGCATCGATCGCGGCCTGGAACGGTTTCCAGTCCTTCGCCCGGAGCTGCTCCACGGTGGCCTTCTGCACGGGCAGGCTCTCATGCGAATCGACGGCTACGGAACCGTGCCCGGGAAAGTGCTTGGCCGTGGGCAGGAGTCCGGCCGAGAGCATCCCCTGGGCAAAGCCGACGCCAAGGCTGGCCGCCGCGTCCGCGTTCCCGGACATTGACCTGGCGCCGATGGTGGGATCCTGCGGCCCGGCGGTGACATCAGTGGCAGGCGCGAAGTCCGCGTTGAAACCCAGCCCGGCCAGCTCGGAAGCCAACGCCTTGCCGGCATCGGTTGCCAGCGCGGGGTTGCCTGCGGCGCCGTAGCTCATGGGAGCCGGCCATTCCGTCAAGGGAGCTCGGAGCCTGGCCACCACGCCGCCCTCCTGGTCCACCCCCATGATGGCCGGCCAGGTGCGTCCGTCCGCCTCGGCCGCTTTCTGCAGGCGGGCCAGTCCGGCCGCCATGGCGGCGGTGTCCACAGTGCCGTCGGCAGCGCGCGGCACGTTATCGCCCATGACGATTGATCCGCCAAGGTGCAGCCGTTCCATGGTGGCCGCGTGGGCAGCGAAGTCGGTGCCGGCGAAGAACGGCATCAGCACCTGTCCGGCCTTCTGTTCAACGCTCATTTTCGCGACGGCGGTGCGCGCCGCGTCTTCATCCTTCTGCTGCGGGCCCCAGCCCAGTTGCCGCTCCCCCGGGGCGGGTGTGGAAGCTTTCGGGGTTGCCGGGCGGCCCGAAACAACGGGTCCGGAGCGGGAGGCGCTCCCCGACGGCGTTGCCGACGAAGTGTCCGGCGACGTTCCGGAACCGGACGGAGCGGGCACACCGGTGCAGGAGACGGATGCCAGCACTGCCGCCGTCACCGCCAGAGTGGCTGCTGTTTTGGCCACTGTGTTCCTGTGAGCACTTTCACTGCGTCCCTGAGTCCAAGCCATCACCTCGATGCTACCCCTGCACTAGACTTGAACCACCCGTTGCCCGCCCGCAGGCGGCTTCGTCAGGTGACGGCGGAACAGTGAAGGGACCACATGAAGATTGATTTCGCTTCATCCAGGCAATCAACTCTTGGTGTGGAATGGGAGCTGGCCCTGGTCAACGCGCAGACGGGCGAACTGGCCTCGGTGGCCAACGAGGTGCTCCGCGGCGTGGCGGCCAATCACCCTGAGCTCAACGAGGACGATGAACACCCCCACATCAAGCAGGAACTCCTGCTGAACACCGTGGAACTCGTCACCGGCATCTGCGAAACAGTGGCCCAGGCCAAAGCCGACCTCAGCAGTTCCTTGGCAGCAGTCCGGGAAGTCACCGACCCCATGGGCGTCGAAGTCTTCTGCGCCGGAAGCCACCCATTCAGCCCTCCCCAGCTGCAGCCGGTGACGGACAAGGCCCGCTACGCCAAGCTGATCGACCGCACCCAGTGGTGGGGCCGCCAGATGGTCATTTACGGAGTCCACGTGCACGTGGGCCTGGACAGCCGGGACAAGGTCCTGCCGGTCCTGGACGGCCTGGTGAACTACTTCCCGCACTTCCAGGCGCTGTCCGCGTCCAGCCCGTTCTGGGGCGGCGAGGACACCGGCTATGCGTCCCACCGTGCCCTGATGTTCCAGCAGCTTCCCACTGCCGGCCTGCCATTCCAGTTCTCCACCTGGGCAGAGTACGAGTCCTACGTCGAGGACATGTTCACCACCGGAGTGATCGACACCATCTCCGAGATCCGCTGGGACATCCGCCCGGTCCCCAACCTCGGCACCATCGAGATGCGCATCTGCGACGGCCTGGCCACCCTGGAGGAGGTCGGCGCCATCGCAGCCCTGACCCAGTGCCTGGTGGACGAATTCTCCACCACGCTGGACAACGGCGGGACGATTCCCACCATGCCGCCCTGGCATGTTCAGGAGAACAAATGGCGCGCAGCCCGGTACGGCCTCGAGGCGATCATCATCCTCGATGCCCAGGGCAACGAGAAGCTGGTCACCGAGCACCTGCTTGAAACCCTGAACCGGCTCGAACCCGTGGCCGCGAAACTCGGCTGCTCGGACGAACTCGCCGACGTCGAAAAGATCATCAGCCGTGGAGCCGGCTACCAGCGGCAGCGCCGGGTGGCCGCGGAGCACGGCGGCAACCTCCAGGCCGTGGTGCTCGACCTCGTCGGGCAGATGCGGAACGGCCCCACCGCCTGAGGCGCAGCGCCTCCATTCGACCCTGAGGCGGCGCCGCGAAGCAGCGCCGCGCTCCGGCCTTGCCCGGGGCTACGCCGAAACCGTGGTGACCGGCATGGACGAATCCGGGGCGAAGCCGATCCCGCTGGGGTCGATACCCGCCATGACCAACTGGGCCCCCAGGGCGGCCACCATGGCACCGTTGTCAGTGCACAGCGCGAGAGGCGGAACGGTCAGCCTGATCCCGGCCGCGCTGCACCGCTGTTCGGTGAGCTGCCGCAGCCGCGAATTCGCCGCCACGCCGCCACCCAACAGGAGTTCGGTAATGCCGTTTTCCTTGCAGGCGAGCACCGCCTTGGACGTGATGACGTCCACCACTGCCTCCTGGAAGGCAGCCGCGATGTCCGCGACCGGCACCTCTTCCCCGCGGGCTTCGAACTGTTCCACGCAGCGGGCGACGGCGGTCTTCAGTCCGCTGAAGGACCAGTCGTAGCGGTGGGGGCCGGGTTCCTCCGCGCTGCCCATGTACTTGGGCTGCGTCAGTCCGCGCGGGAACCTGATGGCTTTCGCGTTGCCGGTCCGGGCGAGCTTGTCGATGGCCGGCCCGCCCGGATAGCCGAGCCCCAGGAGGCGTGCCACCTTGTCGTAGGCTTCCCCGGCAGCGTCGTCGATCGTGGACCCCAGGAGCTCGACGTCGTCCGTGATGCTCCTGATCCGGAGGATTTCGGTGTGCCCGCCGGAGACCAGCAGGGCGCCCAGGTTCTCCGGCAGCGCGTTGGCCGGCGACGCGTTCTCCGGCGACGAACCGGTGAACGGGCGCGTACCGCCGTCGTCCGGCTGCAGCAGTCCAACGCCGACGTGCGCCACCAGGTGGTTGATGGCATACAGGGGCTTGCCCGTGGCCACGGCGAGCGCCTTGGCGGCGCAGACGCCCACCATCAGGGCCCCTGCCAGCCCCGGCCCGGAGGTGACGGCGATCGCGTCGACGTCGTCGAGGGTTACGCCGGCGTCCGCCAGGGCCTCCTGCAGCGTGGGCACGAAGGCGTCCAGATGCGCACGGGACGCGATCTCGGGGATGACGCCGCCAAACCGTACATGCTCATCCATGGAGGACGAGACCGTGTTGCTGAGCAGGGCGGTTCCGCGAACGATACCCACGCCCGTTTCATCGCAGGAGGACTCGATCCCCAGGACAAGGGGCTGCGTTCGGTTCATGGTGTGTCTGCCTCCGTTGCCGCCAAGTGGTCGGTGGTCGCCTGCGTGCTCCCTTGTCGGGATGCCAGGCCGGACGCAGGGCTGGAGTCCTGCAGCTGGAGCCGCATGATCAGGGCATCAACGCCGTCCCGGTAGTACCTCGGCCGGACGTGGATCTGTTCGAAGCCGAAGCGCCGGTAGAGGCCCTGGGCGCGGGGGTTGTCCGCCCGGACTTCCAGCAGCACGTCCGCCGCGCTGCGCCGCGCGCTTTCCGCTATGAGCTCGGTCAGCAGGGCCGAGCCGATGCCCTTGCCCTCGCATTCGGGTACCACCGCGATGGTCTGCACGTCCGCAATCGGCTCGATGCACATCAGCCCGGCATAGCCCACAATCTCACCGGCAACCTCGGCCACGACGTAATGGCGGGTCTGGGCCTGCGCCAGTTCGTCATGGAACATCCGGAGCGGCCACGCATCCACGGGGAAGAGCCTGCGTTCGAGCATGTGCACGACGGGGATGTCCGCCCCGGACATGGCGCGCAGCGTCACCCCGCCCGGGGCGGTGCCGGATGCGCCGCCAGCGATGCCGTTCACAGTGCACGCTTCCGGGGCCCGGGCACCTGGGCGTCGGACTCGCGGAGATACAGCGGCGTGGAGTCCAGCAGCTGCTCCCCCGCGGCGAGCCTGGCCAGCGCGAACTGCCCCAGGTAGAGCGCATCGGGCTGTTCGGAACTGAAATCCGGATCGGCGCGGAGGACGTCCTCGTAGATGCCCGCGCCGGCACCGTAAGCCGGGAGGTCGGGCAGGCCGGCCGCGAACCCCACGTGCGGTCCGTCCACCAGGCGGGGCAGCTGGCCGTCAGCGAGGGAGTAGCGGGCCCAGTACACCTCTTTGCGCCGGGCGTCGGTTGCCACCAGGAACTCCGGCACGGCGGACGTGGATTCCGCCACTTCCAGTGCCATGGCGTCCAGGCTCATCAGGCCGTACAGGGGTTTGTCCCACACGTAGGCCAGGGTCCGTGCGGTGGCGATCCCGGACCGCAGTCCGGTGAACGGCCCCGGGCCCACGCCGGTCACGATCGCGTCGATGTCCGGGCCGGTGATCCCCGCGTCGGCCAGGAGGGCGTCGATGCCGGGGGCCAGCACTTCGGCGTGGCTGCGGGTGTCCTCGGTGGAGAAACTCGCCAGCACTCCTTCGGGCGCATCGTCCGAAACCAGCGCCGCGCTGGCCACGGCTGAAGTGTCGATGGCAAGGATGAGCATCAGGAGTTCCCTTTCAAGGCGGCAGGCAGCAAGGGCTGCTCAGCCCAGCGCGGGCCGAAGCCGCGGATCACGATGGTGCGGGGCTCGTCGTCGTCGTCCGTGTCGAAGTCCAGCACGCCGTCAGCAGCGCCGTCCGCGCCGTCCGGGGTGGTGGTAAGCGGTAGGGCGGCGCCCAGCGGCCGGTGCAGTTCGACGTCGAGCAGGCTGTCGCTGAGGTGTTCCACCCGGCCCCGGCCCCACTCCACCACCGTTACGGTGCTGTCCATGGTGTTTTCCAGGTCGATGTCATCGATTTCCGCCGCGGACTCCAGCCGGTAGGCGTCCACGTGCACCAGGTCGGGTCCGCCGGGACGCGGCCCGTCCGGAAGGCTGGGGTGGATGCGGACCAGGACAAACGTGGGGGAAATGATGCCGGCCCGCACGCCCAGGCCTTCGCCGAGGCCCTGGGTGAAGGTGGTCTTGCCGGCTCCGAGCTCGCCCGTCAGGATAACCAGGTCGCCCGCCTCGAGGACGGCGCCGAGGGCCGCCGCGAGGGCATGGGTTTCCCCGGCGCTCTGCACTGTCAGGGACAGTTCCCACCGCGGATCGCTCATCGGGCCCCGCCCTGCCCCTCAGCCTGGCCTTCGTTGATGTAGTGCCGCGGAACACGCGGGCTGATCCGGGTCACGATCTCGTAGTTGATGGTGCCGGCCGCCCGGGCCCAGTCGTCCGCCGTCGGCCCGCCGTCGGCGCCGTCGCCGAACAGGACCGCTTCGGCTCCCAGCACGCTGGCTCCGCCGGACGCCACACCGCGGGATCCGAGGTCGATCACCATCTGGTCCATGGCGATCCTGCCCACCACCGGGTAGTTGCGGCCCTCCACACGTACAGGCCCGCCCGTGGCCACCCGCGGCACGCCGTCGGCGTAGCCCATCGGGATCAGCGCCAGGGTACTGGCGCCGACGGTGTGATAGTTGAGCCCGTAGGAGACACCCTGGCCGGCCGGGACGTCCTTGCAGTGCGACACCTTGGTGCGGACGGTCATCGCAGGGCGGAGTCCCAGCTCGGCCGGGGTCTGGCCCTCAAAGGGTGAGAGACCGTAGATCCCGAGGCCCACGCGGACCATATCGAAGTGCGTGTCCGGGCGGGAAAGCGTGGCTGGGGTGTTGGCCAGGTGCCGGACTTCGGGGTCCACCCCGGCGTCCTCGGCGATTGCCAGGACTTCGCGGAAGGCCTTCAGCTGCTCGTCCGTTTCCGGGCGGTGCGGTTCGTCCGCCACGGCAAGGTGGGAGAAGATTCCCACCACGCGGAGCAGGCCCTCGTCCTGGTACTCCATTGCCTCGCCCACCAGGCTGTCCCACGCCTCCAGCGTTGCGCCGTTGCGGCCCAGGCCGGTGTCCACTTTCAGGTGGACGCGCGCGGGGCGTTCCTGCTCCCGGGCGGCCAGGACGATCTTGTCCAGTTCCCAGCCGGAGCAGCCGATGTCGATTCCGGCGGCAACAGCGGCACTGAAGTTGCTCTCCGGGGTGTGCAGCCAGGCCAGGAGGGGGGCCTCGATGCCCGCAGCGCGCAGGGCCAGCGCCTCGGAAATATGCGCTACACCAAGCCAGCGAGCCCCTGCCTCGAGGACTGCCCGGGCCACGGGAACGGCACCGTGCCCGTAGGCATCCGCCTTCACCACGGCCATGACCTTGGCCGGCGACGCCACCGCCGCCACGTGGCGGACGTTGTGCCGGATGGCGTCCAGGTCGATTACTGCTGAGCGTTCATTGGCGGGGCCGGATGTGGAGTCCGGGACGGGCCGGACGTCGCCGCCTGCTGCTGGGTAAGTCACCTTAGTGATTCTAGTGGCGGCGGGCCGGGCGGCTTAATTGGCCTAGGCGTCGGAGAGGTGGGCGATTGTGGCAGTGGCCCGGCGCAGCGCCTGCGGGGGTACATCGCGCACGATCTCCTCCAGGAAGCTGAAGCGCCGCAGCCACTGGCTGCTTTGCCGTTCAGGCCTTGCGTTGGCCCGCTTCCACCAGTCGGCGATGTCGCCCCAGCCTGGCGCGGCAAGGGAACCGCCCACTTCCTGGACCGCCAGGGACGCGCACAGGTTCGCGAACCGGAGCCGGTCCGCCAGCGGCCAGCGCGCCAGGCTGCCCACGATGAACGCCGCGCCGAAGCAGTCCCCGGCCCCGGTGGGGTCATAGGCCGAGACGGGCAGCGACGGCACCCATTCCTCCTCCCCCGTTTCGGAGTCCACGGCCATGGCGCCCTGCGGTCCCAGGGTCACCACCGCCACGGGAACCCGGTCGGCGAGCGCATACAGTGCCGCCCACGGCGTGTCCCTGCCGGTGAAGGCCATGGCCTCGCGCTGGTTGGGCATAAAGGCATGGAAATACTGCAGGTTGTCCAGCCGGGTGGAGGACCATTTGCCGGTGGCGTCCCAGCCGACGTCGCCGAAAAGCTTGACCCCGGCGCTGTGGGCGGCGACGGCCCACGGGGCGAGTTCCTCGTCCAGGTCCGCGACGGCGGCGAGCGCCGCAGGCGGCTCCCCGATCAGCTCCGACGAGGTGACCGGGGCAGGGTGCCCGTGCGTCACCATGGAGCGGTCGTGCTGGACGCTGAGGGATACCGTCACCGGCGAGTGCCAGCCGGGGACACGTTTGGAGAGGGACAGGTCAACATGTTCCTGTGCAGCCAGGATCTTCCAGTTGTAGTCGCCGTAACCGTCGTCACCGAAGGCAGCCGCGAGCCCGGTCCGCAACCCCAGGCGCGCGGCGGCGATGGCCTGGTTGGCCACCCCGCCCGGGCAGCTGCCCATGCCCTCGCTCCAGATCTCCGTGCCCGGCTCCGGCGCGTGGGGCAGCCCGGTGAAGATGATGTCCTGGAAAACCGTCCCGGTCAGGAGCAGATCGAAGCTTCCGTCCGTTGGCGTGCGGACGTGGGAGAGAGGGTCGAACCGGCGCCCTGGTATCGCGTCCATGTTCGGCACACTACGCCCTCGCGCTTGCCCTGCAAAGTGCCGCGCCGGACGGGACCGGGCCCGCGCGGCCTGCCCGGAATAGACTGCGTGTTATGCGGCTCATGATTGCCGGTGGCGGCGGGTTCCGGGTCCCGCTCGTATACCGGGCGCTCTCCTCCGGCCCCTTCGCGGGGCTGGTGCGCGAGCTTGTCCTGTTCGACGTCGACCCCCTGCGGCTCGCCGCGATCAAGGCCGTGCTGTCGTCGATCGGTGCTGGCGCTGCCGGCGCCGGCGCGGCCGGTTCAGGCGCTGCCGGGCCCGGCCCCGCCGTCAGGACAACCACGTCCCTGGCAGACGGGCTCGACGGCACGGACATGGTGTTCGCGGCCATCCGCCCCGGCGGAACCGCGGGCCGGATCGCCGACGAACGCGTGGCCCTCGGCTTGGGCCTCCTGGGCCAGGAAACCACGGGCGCCGGCGGAATCTCCTACGCCCTGCGGTCCATTCCCGGGATGCTGGAGCTGGCCCGTGAGATGAAGCGGCGCTGCCCGGAGGCCTGGCTGGTCAACTTCACCAACCCGGCCGGAATGGTGACGGAGGCGCTGGTCCCCGTGCTGGGCACCAGGGTGATCGGCATCTGCGATTCGGCGGGAGCCCTGGTCCACCGGGCGGCCCGCGCGGCGGGCGCTCCGCTGCCCGAGGGAAAGCTCGACGGCGTGGGCTACTACGGGCTCAACCACCTGGGCTGGCTGTACCGGCTGGAGTCAGGCGGTAAGGACCTGCTGCCCGGGTTACTGGCGGACGCGCAGGCCCTGTCCGGTTTCGAGGAGGGCCGGCTCTTTCCGCAGCCTTTCCTCCAGTCCCTGGGCTGCCTGCCCAACGAGTACCTGTACTACTACTACGACACGGGGCGGGCCGTCGGTGCCATCCGCGCCATGGCGCAGACCCGGGGCGAGTCGATCCACGAGCAGCAGTCCGGGCTGTACCCGGCGCTTGCCGCGGCCGGTCCGCGGGCCTATGACCTCTGGGACGCTGGCCGCCGGTCCCGCGAGGAAGGCTACCTGGCCGAGGCGCGTGCCAGCGGCGAACAGCGGGACGAGGACGACCTCGCCGGCGGCGGGTACGAACGCGTTGCCCTCGGCGTGATGCGTGCCCTGTCCGGGGGCGCTTCCGGCGGGGCTGCCGGCGGTGCACCGGGCCGGGTGTCCGGCGGGGGTGCCGAGCTCATCCTGAACACCCCCAACGCCGGTGCGGTTCCGGGCCTGCCGGCGGACGCCGTCGTCGAGGTCCCCTGCGTGGTGACCCCCGACGGCGCGGTGCCGCTGCCGCAGGACCGGCCGGCCGAGGCGCAACTTGCCCTCATGCAGCGGGTCAAGGAGGTGGAGCGGCTGACGGTGTCTGCGGCGGCGCACGGCCGCCGTGACGACGCCGTCCGGGCCTTCGCGCTCCACCCGCTCATCGGTTCGGACAAGCTCGCCGTCGAACTGCTCGCCGGCTACGAAGCGGCGTTTCCGGCGCTCGGGCTGCTGTGGCGCGGCGGGGATTAGGCGCCGCAGTGCGGATTGGACCCGCAGTACCTACAGCTTCCGGTACATCAGGTGCAGCCCCACATAGCCCAGCGTCGGGTGGTTGAAGGCCTCCGGGATGGTGGCCAGGACCTCGAACCCCATGGCCTGCCAGGCGGCCACCGCGCGGACGTTGCTCTCCACCACGGCGTTGAACTGCATGGCACGGAAGCCTGCCGCCCGGGCCGCGTCCAGCGAGTAGGCGCAGAGCGCCCTGGCCAGCCCCTTGCCGCCGTGCTCGGGGTGGACCATGTAGCCGGCGTTGGCAACGTGGCTGCCTCCCCCGCCCTGGTTGGCATGCAGTTCGCCCGTCCCCAGCACCTGACCGTCGCGGACGGCCACGAATGCCTGGCCGGGGGCGTCCTTGAACCAGCGGGCCCGGGCGTCGTCCTCCGTGGTGCCGCGGTCCCAGGTGAAGGTGTCGCCGGCCCTGATGACGGGTTCCAGGATGGCCCACATGCCGGGCCAGTCCGCGGCTGTAGCGGGACGGATTTCGATGCCAGCCGCGTGCTTGTTTGACCCTGCGGTTGCGTCTGCGGTTGCGCTCACAACCGCCACGTTAGCAGGAGGGCCGCGGACGCTGAGCGCAGGACGCCGGGCGCTGTGAAGGACGGGTCGGTACAGGAGTACTGTTTTATCGGATGCAGTTCCGCCAGTTGAAGGGAGAGCCGTGACTCTGATCCGCCGTGTCGCATTCCTTTCGCTGCACACCTCGCCCATGGAACAGCCCGGTTCCGGTGACGCCGGCGGCATGAACGTCTACGTGCGGGGGCTGGCCTCGGCGCTCGCCGCAACCGGCGTGGAAGTGGAGATCTTCACGCGGTCAACGTCCTCGGAACAACCCGCCGTCGAGCACCCGGACCCCGGCGTGTGCGTCCACAACGTGATCTCCGGCCCGCCGCGGAAGCTGCCCAAAGAGGAACTTCCGGGACTGCTGCACAGCATGGTGGCAGAGATTGAGCGCATCCGGCAGCGTCAGCCGCACGGCCGCTACGACGTCATCCATTCGCATTACTGGGTTTCCGGGGTGGCCGGCCTGGAGCTTTCCAACCTCTGGGGCGTGCCGCTGGTGCACACGATGCACACGATGGCCAAGGTCAAGAACCTCCTCCTGCACTCCGGCGAGAAGCCCGAACCGCGGCGGCGGGAGGACGGCGAACACCGGATTGTGGACGGCGCAGCGCGGCTGATCGCGAACACCCCGGCCGAGGCCGCCGAGCTCGTCTCGCACTACAACGCCGACTTCGACCAAATCGACGTTGCTCCCCCGGGCGTGGACCTGACCGTGTTCAGCCCGGCGTTCCGGACCCGTTCCCGGGCACAGCTCGGAGTGCCAAACGGCAAATTCCATCTGCTGTTCGCCGGCCGGATCCAGCGGCTCAAAGGCCCGCAGATCCTCATCCAGGCAGCCGCTCTGCTCCGCTCGCGCCGTCCGGAGATCGACCTCCAGCTGACCATCCTCGGCGCCCTCAGCGGGGCCAAGGACTTCGACCTCAAGTCGCTGATCCACGCTGCCGGAATGGACGACGTCGTCACCCACCATCCGCCGGTCAACGCACCGGAGCTGGCCGCCTGGTTCCGCTCCGCCGACGTTGTGGTGATGCCGTCCTACAGCGAATCCTTCGGGCTGGTGGCGCTGGAGGCCCAGGCCTGCGGGACACCCGTGGTTGCCACCCGGGTTGGCGGACTCTCCAGGGCCATTTTCGACGGACGGACCGGCCTGCTGGTGGACGGGCACAAGGCCGCGGACTGGGCGGATGTCTTCGAGGCGCTCTACGACGATCCCGCCACACGCGAGGACATGGGGCGGGCTGCAGCGCTGCACGCCCAGAACTTCGGCTGGCAGCGGACCGCCGCCATCACGCTGGAAAGCTACCACGCCGCCGTCGACCAGTACGTTGATAGTCACAGAGTTCCGGTGGGCCACACGCCCTAAGCCGGGTAGCGCCGGGCGGGAACCCCCGAACGGCTTTCCCTGAAGCCACGAACTGAAGGACAAGGATGTCTGACACCAACGCCATGAGTGACCTCGAAATCGCCCAACGGGCCACCATGCGGCCCATCGGGGAGATCGCCGCCGCGGCGGGCATCAATGCCGACGCCCTGGAACTCTATGGCCGGTACAAGGCAAAGATCGACCCGGCGAAGCTCACGGACCCGGCCGGTGCGCCTGCCCGCCGGCCTGGCAGGGTGGTGCTCGTCTCGGCCATGTCCCCCACGCCGGCAGGAGAAGGGAAATCCACCACAACGGTGGGCCTGGCGGATTCGCTGGCCCGGGCGGGGCAGAAGGTGATGATTGCGCTGCGCGAGCCGTCCCTGGGTCCCATCCTCGGCATGAAGGGCGGCGCCGCTGGCGGAGGGTTTTCCCAGGTACTGCCCATGGATGAGATCAACCTGCATTTCACCGGCGACTTCCACGCCATCACCTCCGCGAACAACGCGCTCATGGCATTGGTGGACAACCATATTTTCCAGGGCAACGAACTCAACATCGATCCCCGCCGGATGACCTTCAAGCGGGTGCTGGACATGAACGACCGCTCGCTCCGCGAAGTGGTGATCGGTCTCGGCGGGCCTGTCCAGGGCGTTCCGCGTCAGGACAGTTTCGACATCACCGCGGCGTCCGAGATTATGGCGGTCTTCTGCCTTGCCACGGACATTGCCGACCTCCGTGCCAGGCTTGGCCGCATCACCTTCGGCTACACCTATGACCGTGAGCCCGTGACGGTGGCCGACCTGGGGGTCCAGGGCGCGCTGACCATGCTGCTCCGGGATGCCATCAAGCCCAACCTCGTGCAGACCATCGCCGGCACCCCGGCGCTGGTGCACGGCGGGCCCTTCGCCAACATCGCGCACGGCTGCAATTCGCTGGTCGCCACCCAGACGGCCCGCCGGCTGGCGGACATCGTGGTCACCGAGGCCGGTTTCGGCGCGGACCTCGGGGCCGAAAAGTTCATGGACATCAAGGCGAGGGTGGCGGACGTGGCACCGTCCGCCGTCGTGCTCGTAGCCACCGTGCGGGCGCTGAAGATGCACGGAGGGGTGGCCAAGGACCGGCTGAAGGAGCCCAACGTGGAGGCCCTTGCAACCGGCGTGGCCAACCTCCGGCGGCACATCCGCAACGTGGAGAAGTTCGGGATCACCCCGGTGGTGGCCGTCAACAAGTTCGCCACGGACACGCAGGAAGAGCTCGACTGGCTACTGGAGTGGTGTGCCGGCGAGGGCGTGCAGGCTGCTGTGGCCGATGTCTGGGGCCGCGGCGGCGGCGGGGACGGCGGCGACGACCTCGCCGCCAAGGTGCTCGCAGCACTCGACGCTCCGCACAGCTTCCGCCACCTGTATCCGCTCGAACTCTCTGTGGAAGACAAGATCCGGACCATCGTGCAGGAAATCTACGGGGCCGACGGCGTGGACTTCTCCGTCCCTGCCCTCAAACGCCTGGCCGACATCGAGAAGAACGGCTGGGCCGGTTTGCCGGTATGCATGGCCAAGACGCAGTACTCATTCAGCGACGACGCCGCCAAACTGGGCGCGCCCAAAGGCTTCACGGTCCACGTCCGCGACCTCATCCCGAAGACGGGCGCAGGGTTCATCGTCGCGCTGACGGGCGCGGTGATGACAATGCCCGGCCTGCCCAAGGTTCCCGCGGCCATGCGGATGGACGTGGACGACGCCGGCAGGCCCGTGGGCCTCTTCTAGACGCTCTCTCACTTCCTGCCGCCTTTCCCCGACGCTCTCTCACTTCCTGCACCCTTTTCCCCGACGCTCTCTCACTTCCGGTGCGCCCAAGAGCTGCCTGTGGATATCTTCTGCGGCGTCATCGAGTTTCGGGTCACAATGCCAGCATGGAAAAGTGCAACGATCTGCCCGGGCTGCTGGCGACTGCTCCGTTCACCTTGGATTCGGCGCGATCCTCAGGAGTCTCCACGGACCGGCTGCGGCGAAAAGACGTGGTCCATGTTGGACGCGGACTCTACCGTCCCTCGGACTGGAGCTTTGAACTGGAAGGCGCGGCACGGGCGCTATCTGCCGCATCGCCCGGCGCCTGGATCTCACACGTCACCGCAGCACGGCTTCGATGCCAGCTGTTGCCGCCCTGGCTGGCGGACTCGACGGAGCTCCATCTGAGCAAGCCCAGGTCCCTACCCTCGGTGCGCCGCAAGGGCGTAGTTGGCCATACGCTTTTTGCCCGCGACGATGAGGTTGAATCGATCGACGGCATCCGCGTCAGCACCCGATCGCGGACGTGGCTGGACCTGGCGCGGCAGCTGTCGATACGTGACCTCGTATGCATGGGCGATCAGCTCATCCGCATTCCGCGAGTGGACTTCGAGGGCCGGACGCAGCCCTACGACACCTTGGACGGGCTCCGGTCCCTGGTCGGCCGCCATCCAAACCTGCAGGGCATTGTCCGCGCCAGGGAAGCCCTGGACCTGATGCGCGTCGGGGCGGACTCCGCGCCCGAATCTCTGCTCCGCTTGGCGATGGCCGATGCCGGCCTGCCTGAACCGGATCTCCAGCTGGCATTGCGGGACACTGACGCCATGTCCCCGAGCGCCGATCTCGGTTACCGTCACCGGCGGATCGCCATCCAGTACGACGGCGAGCATCACCTTCTTGACGCCCAATCCCTTAGTGACAGGCGGAGAAACAAGGCGTTCGAATCGGCAGGTTGGACAGTCCTGATATTCGACAAGGGCGATCACGCTGACGGCTTCCAACGTGCCATCGGGAAGATCAAGCGGACGCTGCGCACGGCGTGGCTGGATCATCCCCAGTCATCCGGCTTCGCCGACGCGGGGTGAGAGAGCGTCCCGCCAAAACCCACCAAAAGTGAGAGAGGGTCGGCCCTAAACACGCAGAAAGTGAGAGAGCGTCTGGTCCTTTGAACCGCCCGATGCGACCGTGCGGCCGCCACGCTTGAGCGAAACGAACACCACCACAACGCTGAGCGCCACCAGTCCGGCGACGTATGCCGCGGTGGCCGGATCCTCGGCGAGGAGCTGCGGAATGGCCCGGCCCGGCACGGCAACGGCAAAGACGAACGCCACGGCTATGCCGATGTAGCTGCCGATCATGTTCCCCAGGTGCGACGGGATGTTGCGGCGGATGGCGCTGACAAGGCCAAGTGTGACCGTCACGATGGTGAAGGCGGACAGCCCGTGCAGCCAGGTGAAATGCCCGGCCGTCACGATCCAGAAACTGCTGAAGCAGACGTAGTACATGGCTGCAACCCACAGGTAACCCATGGTGCGGTGGATGCGGTCACGGCGTCGGCGAAGGATTTGGAAGGGGCCGATCGCGAGCACGAACAGTGCGGCGATCACGTGGCTGACAAGCAGTACATTCCAGTGCTCCATAGTTTTAGGATAGAGCCACTATCCAAGGCATGTACATCAGGATAGTTGGCGCCGGATCCGCTATCCAACGGATCCGGACCTCTGCGGAAAAGAGGGCAGCGTGCAGCTCAAGGAGCTAAGCGGGCAATCGGGAGTATCGGCCGCCAGCATCAAGTACTACCTGCGCGAGGGCCTGTTGCCGGCCGGCGGGACCGTCCACGCAACCCGCGCGGAGTATTCCGCCAGGCACGTCGAGCGTCTGAAATTGATCCAGGCCCTCCGCCGGATAGTCGGGCTGAACATCGAGCAGATCCGCGGCCTCCTCAAAATGGCCGACGACGGCGCCCCGCGCCTTGCGCTCCTGGCGGCGGTTCAGCACGTGGTGCTTCACCTCGAAAGCGCCACCAGCGGCGACGTCCCCACACCGGTGGCTGACGCCGTCGTGCGTCTCCGGAACTGGCCCAATTACCCAAGCGACGCCCGAAACGCTTTGAACGCCCATCTGGAACTGATGGAAAGCCTCAACATCACGGTGTCCGGCGAACTCCTGGACACCTACAGCAAGGCCATGGATGACGTCGCCGGGCTGGATATTGCTGCCACGACCGCTCCGGAGAGCGTCGACCAACTGATTCTCACCGCGGCCGTGGGCATGCACATGCACAGCCAGCTGCTGCTGAAGCTCCTCGCCCTGGCCCAGGCCAGCCACGCCATCCGGCGCTACGAACACGGCGCTTAAGCCACAACGCTCCCCCACCAAAGTGAGAGAGCGTCGTGCGAAATCCCGCAGAAAGTGAGAGAGCGTCCCAGGAATTCGTGCAGGATGTGAGAGAGCGTCGTGGAAGAGGGCTCAGCGCTCCAGGTCTCCGCGGATGAAGGCCTCAACCTTGTCACGGGCGAGGTCGTCGTTGAACTGCTCCGGCGGGGACTTCATGAAGTAGCTGGAAGCGGAGAGCAGCGGGCCGCCGATGCCGCGGTCCAGGCCGATCTTGGCGGCGCGGATGGCGTCGATGATCACGCCGGCGGAGTTGGGTGAGTCCCATACCTCCAGCTTGTATTCGAGCGACACCGGCGCGTCGCCGAAGTTGCGGCCTTCGAGGCGGACGAAGGCCCACTTGCGGTCGTCGAGCCACTGGACGTAGTCGGACGGGCCGATGTGGACGTCCTTGGCGGCCAGTTCGGCTTCGACGTTGGAGGTGACGGCCTGGGTCTTGGAGATCTTCTTGGACTCGAGGCGGTCGCGTTCCAGCATGTTCTTGAAGTCCATGTTGCCGCCGACGTTGAGCTGGTACGTGCGGTCCAGCGTGACGCCGCGGTCTTCGAAGAGCTTGGCCATGACGCGGTGCGTGATGGTGGCACCGATCTGGCTCTTGATGTCGTCGCCCACGATCGGCACGCCGGCGGCGGTGAACTTGTCCGCCCACGCCTTGGTGCCCGCGATGAAGACCGGCAGGGCGTTGACGAAGGCCACACCGGCGTCGATAGCGGCCTGGGCGTAGAACTCGGCGGCTTCCTGCGACCCGACGGGCAGGTAGCAGACCATAACGTCAACCTTGGCGTCCTTGAGGGCCTGGACAACGTCGACCGGCTCTGCCGGGGACTGCTCGATGGTTTCGAGGTAGTACTTGCCGAGGCCGTCCAGGGTGTGGCCACGCTGGACGGTGACACCGGTGGGCGGAACGTCGGCAATTTTGATGGTGTTGTTTTCGCTGGCCAGGATGGCGTCGGCCAGGTCAACGCCGACCTTCTTGCCGTCGACATCGAAGGCTGCAACGAACTGGACATCGTTGACGTGGTACTTGCCGAACTCCACGTGCATCAGACCGGGAATCGTTGCCTGGGGGTCGGCATCCCGGTAGTAATGGACACCCTGGACCAGGGATGCGGCGCAGTTACCCACACCGACAATGGCAACACGAATCGGATTTGAAGACACGGAACTCCTTTGAGAACAAACTTCACGTACCCGGCGCGGCCGCACTCTGATGTGCGGCGGCGGCTGATGGGCACAGCGCCATGGGGCGCCCTTGCATTCTAACTAACACCGCCGGGGCCGGAGATGTTCCCGGCCCCGGCCATCCGTCAGGGACAGTTCTGTTACGCGCGCTGTTTTACGCGCGCCCTGCTACGCGTTGGCTACTTCTGCGCCCAGAGGTTGATATCGGATTCGACGGCGAACTCGTCGATCGCCGTCAGCTCCTCCTGCGAGAACGCCAGGTTGTTGATGGCGGACAGCGTGTCTTCCAACTGCGTGACGCTGGACGCCCCCACCAGTGCGGACGTGACGGGTGTGCCCCTGGGCTGGTCGCGGAGGATCCAGGCGATGGCCATCTGTGCCAGCGACTGCCCGCGGTCCATGGCGATTTTGTTGAGTCCGCGGACCCGGTCCAGCTTGTCCTCGGTCAGTGCCGATTCGGACAGGAACCGTTCCTTCGCTGCACGTGAATCGGCCGGGATGCCGTTCAGGTAGCGGTCCGTCAGCATGCCCTGCGCCAGCGGGGAGAACGCGATGGAACCGGCGCCCACCTCTTCGAGCGCCTCATACAGGTTCGGCGTCCCGTTCTCGGTCCAGCGGTTCAGCATGGAATAGCTGGGCTGGTGGATGAGCAGCGGGGTGCCGAGTTCCTTCAGGATCCGGGCTGCCTGGACGGTCTGCTCGGGCGTGTAGGAGGAGATGCCCGCGTACAGCGCCTTGCCTGAACGCACGGCATAGTCCAGTGCCCCCATGGTTTCCTCCATGGGCGTCTCCGGATCCGGGCGGTGGCTGTAGAAGATGTCCACGTAGTCCAGGCCCATGCGCTGCAGGGACTGGTCCAGGCTGGAGATCAGGGACTTGCGGGAGCCCCACTCGCCGTACGGGCCGGGCCACATGTAGTAGCCGGCCTTGGTGGAGATGACGAGCTCGTCACGGTACGGCTTGAAGTCGTCCTGCAGGTGGCGGCCGAAGTTGGTTTCGGCGGAGCCGTCCGGCGGGCCGTAGTTGTTGGCAAGGTCGAAGTGCGTGACGCCCAGGTCGAAGGCGCGGCGGAGGATGGCGCGCTGCTCATCAAACCGCTTGTCGTCGCCGAAGTTGTGCCAGAGCCCAAGGGAGATGGCCGGAAGTTTCAGGCCGCTGCGTCCGACGCGGCGGTAGGGCATGGATTCATAGCGGTTGTCCGCTGCCGAATAAGTCATACTATCTATCCTGCCAGCTGTGACGCAGGCTACAGCCAACAAGTCCGTTGTTACGCCGCGGGCAGACACAAACAGCCCGCGGCGTAACAGGTGACGCAAACAAAACCGGCGGCTAGGCCCGCAGAATGGCCGCGCTCCAGGGCGCCAGCAGTAGCGAAGCGCCATCCGGCCGTGTTGCCTCATCGGTGGAGACCAGCAAGGTTCCTCCGGCGTCGTCGAGCTTGGCCGCCTGCTCCGAGAAGTTCAGCACCACGTGCACGTCTCCGCGCCGGAACCGGAGCCAGCCCTCCTCTTCGCTGTAGTCCACCGCGGTGTCCGTGAACCCCAGGCCTGCCAGTTCCGGAGTGCTGCGCCGCAGCGCGGTCAGCGAGCGGTAGAGGTCCAGGAGGCGGGCATGGTCGCCCTCCGCGGCCTCGTCCCAGTTCAGTTTTGAACGCCGGAAGGTTTCCGGGTCCTGCGGGTCGGGCACGACGGCGGGATCCCACCCCATGCGCTCGAACTCCTTGATGCGGCCTTCCGCCGTCGCCTTGCCCAGCTCAGGCTCCGGGTGGGAGGTGAAGAACTGCCAGGGCGTGGTGGCGCCGTACTCCTCCCCCATAAAGAGCATGGGGGTGAACGGGGACGTCAGCGTGAGGACCGCCGCCAGGGCCAGCTGCCCGTAGGACAGCGACTGGGACAGCCTGTCGCCGGTGGCGCGGTTGCCGATCTGGTCGTGGTTCTGGCTGCACACCACCAGTGCGGCAGGATGCACCAGCCCGGTGTTGATGGGCCGTCCATGGTGCCGGCCGCGGAAGCTGGAGTAGCTGCCGTCGTGGAAGAAGCCGGTGCGCAGGACCTTGGCCAGGGCGCCCAGCGAGTCGAAGTCGCTGTAGTAACCCTCCGTCTCCCCGCTGATGTTCACGTGGACGGCGTGGTGGAAGTCGTCGCTCCACTGCCCTTCCAGACCGTACCCGTTGACGTCCCGGGGGTACAGCAGGCGGGGGTTGTTGAGGTCCGACTCGGCGATCATGCTGACCGGTCGGCCGGTTTCGGCGGACACGGCATCGCCGAGGGCACCGAAGTCCTCCAGGAGATGGACGGCGCGCTCGTCCTTGAAGGCGTGCACGGCGTCGATCCGCAGCCCGTCCACGTGGTAGTCGCGAAGCCACATGGCCGCGTTGTCGAGGATGTAGCGGCGGACCTCGTCGGACCCGCCTCCGTCCAGGTTGACCGAGTCGCCCCAGGTGTTCCCCTCCCCCGACTTCAGGTAGGGCCCGAAGCGCGGCAGATAGTTGCCGCTGGGGCCGAGGTGGTTGTACACCACGTCCTGGATGACGCCCAAACCCGCGGCGTGCGCGGCGTCCACGAAGCGCTGGTAGGCGGCAGGTCCGCCGTAGCCCTCATGGACGGTGTACCAGAGGACGCCGTCGTAGCCCCAGTTGTGGGTGCCGTTGAAGCCGTTGACGGGCAGCAGTTCCACAAAGTCGACGCCGAGCTCCTTGAGGTAGCCCAGCTTTCCGGCCGCGGCCTCAAGGGTGCCCTCGGGGGTGAAGGTGCCGATGTGCAGCTCGTAGATGACGGCGCCCTGCAGCTCCCGGCCCGGCCAGTTCCCGTCGGCCCATTCATGAGCGGACGGGTCAAAGGTGCGGGACAGGGAGTGGACGCCTGCCGGCTGCCGCCGCGACCGGGGATCCGGCAACGGAGTGGTGTCGGTCCCCGGCAGGTAGCCGTAATCGACGTCGCCGTCGGCGGGGGCAGCCGGAGCTGTCCACCAGCCCCCGCCGCGTTGGCGCATCGGATATTCGGAGCCGCCCGCCAGCAGGGTGATGGCGCTGACGTCGGGTGCCCAGATATCGAAGCGTTGTGTTGCGCTTGCAGTCGTCGTCATCCGTCGTTCTCCGATCGTTCGGAAGTGGCAGAGGTGGCAGGAACGAGCAGGGCAACGGGGTACCTGGCCAGGACGTCCGCGACGGACACCTGCCCGGGCCCGAAGCTGTTTCCTGTGAGTTCGTCGGTCATTGCGGCAGGCAGGGTAACGGTGGTGTCCTGCCAGCCGCCGGCCTGTTCCAGCCGGCGCGGCAGCCGGGTGGCCAGCGTGACGGCACCGGCCGAGGCGGGTACGGTGGCGGTTTCCGCGCCAGCGGAACCCGTTCCGCGGCTGAAGGCCACCAGGTGCTCCGCTGCCGGGCCGGCCGCGGGCACTGCCGCGTAGCCGGTGAAGAGTTCCGGCCGGTCGCGCCGGAGCCGGAGCGCCCGCGAGGCCACCAGCAGCTTGGCGGCGTCATCCTGGTACGACGCCGGACGCTCGCCGGCGTCGAGTGCCGCCAGTGCCCGTTGCCTCGCGGCAAAGTCGACGGTGCGCCGGTTGTCCGGATCAGTGAGGGAACGGTCCCAGAACTCGGTGCCCTGGTAGACGTCCGGCACCCCGGGCATGGTCAGCTGCACCAGTTTCGCGGACAGCGCGTTCGCCGCGCCGTATGGCTCCAGGAGGGCCACGAAGGACTCCAGTTCCGCGCGGACCTCCGGGTTATCGAAGACCGAGTCGACGGCGGCGGCCAGCTTCTGCTCGAACGCTTCGTCCGGGTCAAGCCAGTCGGTCGAATTCCCGGCCTCGCGGGCTGCCTTGGTGGCGTACTGCTGCAGGCGTTCCCGGGAGGCGGGCCAGGCACCGGCGATGGCCTGCCACAGCAGGCTGGAGAGCGGCCCGTCAGGCAGCGGGGACAGTTCCTGCAGCCTGGTCAGTACCTTGTCCCACTCCGCGACGAACTCGGAAATCACCGAAATCCGGGCGCGTGTGTCCTCGCTGCGTTTGGTGTCGTGCGTGCTCAGCGTTGTCATGGACAGCGGAAGTTCGGCTTCGCGCCGTTGCATCCGGCGGTGGAATTCCGCCGGAGCGAGGGCGAACTCGGTGGGATCGGCGCCCACCTCGGTCAGGGTCCCCAGACGGGTGTAGCGGAAGAAGGCGGTGTCCTCCACCCCTTTGGCCATCACCATGCCTGACGTCTGCTGGAACCGCTGCGCCAGCGCCGAACCGGAGTCCAGCAGCAGCGGCTGCAGCAGTTCCACCGCCTGTGCCAGGTCGGGCCGGTTCCGCGCAGCCAGGCTGCAGGCCTCCTTCAGGACGTCCTCCCCGAACGGAAGGTAGGTCCGGTACACCGGAAAGGCAGCGATGATCTCTGAGATCGCATCGGCAGCCAGTTCGGTATTCACTGCCGTCCCGGCAAGCTCGGCGCCCGCCGGAATCAGCCGTCCCAGCCGCAGGATCTCCGAGTGCAGGATGCCGTCGGTGATCCTGCGTTTGGTCGCGCGGATCATCTCTTCGTAGTCGGCGGGCTCGCCGCCCCGGAGCCTTCCGTCGAGCTGGTCCAGGGCCGTCTGCGCCTCGGCGTCGACGAAGAGCCGGTCCACGTCCGCCAGTGCGTCGTAGCCGGTGGTCCCTTCGCATTCGAACGAGGCGGGAAGTTCCTCCCCGGGTTCGAGGATCTTCTCGATCAGCAAGTAGCTGCCGCCGGTCGCTTCGCGGAGCCGCCGGAGGTAGCCCTCAGGGTCCGCCAGCCCGTCCGGGTGGTCGATCCGGAGACCGTCCGCCAGCCCCTCGCGGAACCAGCGCACCACTTCCTCGTGCGCCTCGTCGAACACCCGGGGAACTTCCACCCGGACGCCGGCCAGCGTATTGACGGCGAAAAAGCGGCGGTAGTTGAGCTCGTTGTCCGCACGGCGCCAGCCTACGAGTTCGTAGTTCTGGCGGGCGTGGACGTCGCGCGGGTCATCCCCTTCGGAGTAGCTGCCGTCCGCCAGCGGGAACCGGTGGTCGTAGTAGCGGAGTTCACCGTCGCGGATTTCCAGCTTGTCGAGGTCGTCATCGCTGCCCAGCACAGGCAGCCGTACGCGGCCGCCGGCGAAGTCCCAGTCGACGTCGAACGCTTCGGCGTAACGGGACTGTTTGCCTTCCTTGAGGAGGGACCACCACCAGGGGTTCTGGTAGGGCGACGCCACCCCCACATGGTTGGGCACAATGTCCACGAGCACGCCCATGCCGGCGTCCCGGGCTGCCCGGGACACCGCCTTCAGCCCTTCCGGGCCGCCGCGGTCGGGGTCGACCGTGGACGGGTCGGTGACGTCGTAGCCGTGGTCGGATCCCTTTTCCGCCGTCAGAATCGGCGAAAGGTAGATCCAGTCCACGCCCAGCGACTTCAGGTAGGGCACCGTGGCGGCAGCGTCCTGGAGCGTGAACGAAGGGCGGATCTGGAGCCGGTAAGTGGAAACGGGCGTCTTCATGACTTCGACTTTTTCGGCTTCGGCTTTGGCTTCGACTTCATGACCTTGGCCGAGGTTGCCCTGTCCGGGACCACCGGGCTGGTCAGCGATGCCGCGTCGCTGGTGGTGGTCTGCGACAACGCCGCGAGCGAGGCAGCCACAGAGTGGTCGGGTTCGACTTCGGGCGTGCTGTGTGCGCGGAGCACAACGAGCGACTTGGCGTCCACGGCCAGGACACCGCCAGCCGCAACCGGGTCGGTATCGGCATTGTGCCCCGCGGTGTCGATGATAACGTCCCAGGCCGGGGCGTGTTCGTCGGATGGCAGGGTGAACTTCACTTCTTCGACGTTCGCATTGAAGTACAGCACGAAGTTGACGTCGGTGATCCGCCGGCCCCGCTCGTCCAGGCCTTGGATTCCATCACCGTTGAGGAATACGCCGATGGACCGGCCCAGGCCGCTGTCCCAGTCATCGGGCTTCATCGTGGAACCGTCAACGTCCAGCCATTCGATGTCCGGAAGCCTCTCTCCCTCGCCGCGGAGCACCGGCCTGCCGTCGAAGAATTTGCTGCGGCGGAACGTGGGGTGCCTGTGCCGGAGTGCGTTGACGGCGGCCGTGAACTCGATGAGCGGCTGGTCCACGTTGTCCCAGTTGATCCAGGTCAGTTCGGAGTCCTGGCAGTAGCCGTTGTTGTTGCCCTGCTGGGTGCGGCCCAGTTCGTCGCCGTGAAGCAGCATGGGCACACCCTGCGAGAGCAGCAGTGAGGCGATGAAGTTGCGCTGCTGCCGGGCGCGGAGCCCGAGGACCTTGGGGTCGTCGGTGGGGCCTTCGGCGCCGCAGTTCCAGGAACGGTTGTGCGATTCGCCGTCGTTGTTGCCCTCGCCGTTGGCCTCGTTGTGCTTCTCGTTGTAGGACACCAGGTCAGACAGGGTGAACCCGTCGTGGGCGGTGACGAAGTTGATCGAGGCGACCGGCCGGCGGCCGGAGTGCTCGTAGAGGTCGGCGGAGCCGGTGATCCTGGAGGCGAATTCGCCCAAGGTGGACGGTTCTCCCCGCCAGAAGTCGCGGACTGTGTCGCGGTACTTTCCGTTCCATTCCGTCCACTGCGGCGGGAAGTTGCCCACCTGGTAGCCGCCGGGGCCCACGTCCCACGGCTCGGCGATCAGCTTGACCTGGGAAACCACCGGGTCCTGCTGGATGAGTTCGAAGAAGGTGGACAGCTTGTCAACGTCGTAGAACTCACGGGCCAGGGTGGAGGCGAGGTCGAACCGGAAGCCGTCCACGTGCATTTCGGTGACCCAGTAGCGCAGGGAATCCATGAGCAGCTGCAGGGAGTGGGGGTGCCGGACATTGAGCGAATTGCCGGTGCCCGTGTAGTCCATGTAGTGCTTTTCGTCGCCGTCCATGAGCCGGTAGTAGGCGGCGTTGTCGATGCCCTTGAAGGACAGCGTGGGGCCCAGGTGGTTGCCTTCGGCGGTGTGGTTGTAGACGACGTCGAGGATCACTTCGATGCCTGCCTGGTGCAGCGAGCGGACCATGGCCTTGAAGTCCTGCACCTGCTGACCGGTGTCACCGGTGGAGCTGTAGCTGTTGTGCGGGGCGAAGAAGCCGATGGTGTTGTAGCCCCAGTAGTTGTTCAGGCCCTTGTCTTCCAGGATGCCGTCATTGACGAACTGGTGCACGGGCATGAGCTCGATCGCGGTGACGCCCAGCTTCTGCAGGTGGGCGATGACCGAGGGGTGGGCAACGCCGGCGTAGGTGCCGCGCTGGTCCTCCGGAACCTCGGGGTGCAGCTGGGTCAGGCCTTTGACGTGGGCCTCGTAGATCACGGACTTGTGGTATGGGATGCGGGGCAGGTGGTCGCCGTCCCAGTCGAAGAACGGGTTGATCACCACGCCCATCATCATGTGCGGGGCGGAGTCGGCATCGTTGCGGGAATCGGGATCACCCATGTTGTAGGAGAACAGCGCCGGGTCCCAGTCGATCTTGCCGTGCACAGCCTTCGCATACGGGTCCATCAAAAGTTTGTTCGGGTTGAACCGGTTCCCGGAGTCGGGGTCGTACGGTCCGTGGACGCGGTACCCGTATTTCTGTCCCGGCTGGATGTGGGGCAGATAGCAGTGCCATACGTAGCCGTCTACTTCGAGGACCTCGATGCGGGTCTCCGCACCTTCGTCATCGAAGAGGCACAGTTCAACCTTTTCCGCCCTCTCGCTGAACAGCGCAAAGTTCGTGCCAGTGCCGTTAAAGGTGGCTCCTAGCGGGTATGCCGATCCGGGCCAGACTTCCATGTGTACTCCTCGTGCGAACGAACAAATCTTAGACAGACTACTAGTAAGTAGGATTACTATTATGGCTCCTGCGCTATGCGCCCTATGGTTACAGCGTCCGCATCACCTCGGGCACGTGGTTGGCGATCGCGCCTGCGGTCACGGGACCGCCGGCGGAAGCAAGGGTTCCGGCCCTGCCGTGCAGGCTTGCTGCCATGGCGCCGATGGCCGCCCAGCGCTCGTCCGGATCGATGCCACGCGCAGTGAAGCGTCCGACGTCGGAACCCAGTTGCGCCATCAGCGCACCGATGATTCCGGCCAGGACGTCCCCGCTGCCGGCTGTGGCAAGCCAGGGTGTGCCGTCCGCCTGGCTGTAGAAGTCCTGGAAAGGCGAAGCCACCAGCGTGGTGGCACCCTTCAACAGGATCGTGGCCTCGGTCAGCCCCGCGGCCTGGCGCACGGCGGCAAGCGTGGCGGCCTCAACGGCGGACCGGTCCAGCTCCTGTCCAAGGCGCCCCAGTAGGGCTGCCAGTTCGCCCGCGTGGGGTGTCAGGACAACCTGCGGGGCCAGCACATCGGGAAGTGCCGGCAAGGCGCCGGCGTCGGCAATGGTCGGCAGGCCCGAATCGGCGGCGTCACGCGCACGCTGCAGCTGCTGCTCATCGGCCTCATCCAGGCCGCAACCCACCAGCCAGGCCTGGACGTGGGCATCAGCCACGGTCCCGGTGCCGCAGACCACTTCCGGGCAGGCCTGGCGGACCAGGTCAGCGACTTCCGGCGGTCCGAGGTAGCGCACCATGCCCACACCCGCGGCCAGTGCCCCCCGGCAGGCAAGCACGGCTGCGCCGGGATACGTGGCTGAGCCCGCAACAACGCCGAGCACCCCGCGGGAGTATTTGTGCGCGCGCCTGGCCGGCCGGGGCAGCAGGGCGCCCAGGTCCCCGGCTTCGAGCCGCCGCAGCGCCGGCCACGGGAGCCGCTCTTCGATGCCGATGGGGATGACCAGCACCCGCCCGGAATAGTCCGCACCGGGATCGGAAAGCAGCCCAACTTTTGCGGCACCGAAGGTCACCGTGACGTCCGCGGGAAGGACCGGGTCATGGGCCTCGCCGGTGTCGGCGTCCACACCGCTGGGAATATCGCAGGCCACCACGAAGCCGTGGTTCGCGGTCCGCAGCTTCCCAATGAGGGACGCTGCTGCCCCGCGCAGTCCGCCCCGTGCGTCGGTCCCAAGCACCGCGTCAATCACGACGTCGGCACGGGCGGTCGCCGCTGCCAGCTCACCGGCGTTGTGGTCGGTGAGCGTCAGGACGCGGCCGCCGGCCCGCTCAAAGGCGGCAAGGCCTTCCGGGTGGGCCTCCCCTGCCGTGAGCACCGCCGTCGTACGCATTCCGCGGCCGGCCAGGAAAGCGGCGGCGAACAGCCCGTCTCCGCCGTTGTTGCCCTTGCCCGCCAGGACCGCAACACTCGCCCCGTAGCGGCGGATGCCGCGCACGGCGAGTTCCCGCACCACGGCGTTGGCCAGCCCGTAGGCGGCCCGCTGCATAAGGACAGCGCCCGTGCCAGCGCCCAGGCTTGCCTGGACAAAGCGCTGTTCGGCCTCCCGTATTTGGGTTCCGGTGTAGGCGCTGATCATGTTCAGTCCAATCGGTGCTGGGTCCACGGCGGGGCTGTCAGGTGAAAGGCCGCGTCAGCCCTCCGCGAGGACGGTCGCCGTGGCGATACCGCCGTCGTGGCTCATCGACAGGTGCCAGCGCTTGACGCCCTTGGACTCGGCGACGGCCAGCACGGTGCCTTTGACCTGGATGGTGGGGCCGTTCTGGTCCAGTCCGATCCAGCAGTCCTGCCAGTTCATCCCGGCGGGAGCGCCCAGGACCTTCGCCACAGCTTCCTTGGCCGCAAAGCGCGCGGCCAGGGAGCGCGTGTTCAGCTCACGCTCGGCCGGGACGAACAGCCTGTCGCGGAGCCCGGGGGTCCGTTCGAGCTGCCTGCCGAACCGTTCAATGTCTACGACGTCTACGCCAATGCCAACAATCATGCGGCTTATTCTACGGTCACGCTCTTGGCCAGGTTGCGTGGCTGGTCCACGTCGTACCCCTTGGCCGTGGCGAGTTCGAGGGCGAAGATCTGCAGCGGCACGGTGGCCAGCAGGGGTGCCAGGAGCGTGGGGGTCTCCGGGATGTAGAAGACGTGCTCGGCGTAGGCCTTGACCGCTTCGTCGCCTTCCTCAGCGATGACGATGGTCTTCGCGCCGCGGGCCCGGACCTCCTGGATGTTGGAGACCACCTTGGCGTGCAGCGAGTTCCGGCCGCGCGGAGAGGGAACCACCACGAACACCGGCTGGCCCTCCTCGATCAGGGCGATGGGGCCGTGCTTGAGCTCGCCGGCGGCAAAGCCCTCGGCGTGGATGTAGGCCAGTTCCTTGAGCTTGAGCGCACCTTCCATGGCCACCGGGAAGCCGACGTGGCGGCCCAGGAACAGCACGGACTTTGCGTCCTTCATGGACCGGGCCAGTTCCTTGATCTCGTCCGCGTGGTCCAGGACCTGCTGGATCTTCGCCGGGACCTTGGCGAGGTCGGCCAGGATGTCCTTGATCTCGCCCTGGAACTTGTTGCCGCGCAGTTGTGCCAAATACAGGCCCAGCAGGTAGGCGGCGGTGATCTGGGCCAGGAAAGCCTTGGTGGACGCGACGGCGATCTCCGGACCGGCGTGGGTGTACAGCACGGCGTCGGATTCACGCGGGATGGTGGAGCCGTTGGTGTTGCAGATGGAGAGGGTCTTGGCGCCCTGTTCCTTGGCGTACCGGACGGCCATCAGGGTGTCCATGGTCTCGCCGGACTGGGAGATGGACACAATCAGTGTGTTCTCGTCCACGATCGGGTCCCGGTAGCGGAACTCGTGGGAGAGCTCCACCTCGGTGGCGATCCGGCACCAGTGCTCGATGGCGTACTTGGCCACCTGGCCCGAGTACGCGGAGGTGCCGCAGGCGAGCACGATGATCTTGTTGATCTTTTTCAGGTGCTCGGGGTCGATGCGCATTTCATCGAGGGTCAGCTTGCCGTCCAGGTCCGAGCGTCCCAGCAGGGTGTTGGCGACGGCGTCGGGCTGGTCGTGGATTTCCTTTTCCATGAAGGACGGGTAGCCGCCCTTTTCGGCAGAGGCCGGGTCCCAGTCAACGTGGTATTCCTTGCCCTGGGCCGGGGCGCCGAAGAAGTCGGTGATTTCCACGGTGTCCGCGGTGATGGTCACGATCTGGTCCTGGCCCAGTTCCACGGCGCGGCGGGTGTAGTCGATGAAGCCGGAGACGTCCGAGCCGAGGAAGTTCTCGCCCTCGCCCAGGCCCACCACGAGCGGTGAGTTGCGCCGGGCGGCGACGACGACGTCGGGCTGGTCCGCGTGCACGGCCAGCAGGGTAAAGGCGCCTTCCAGGCGCTGGCAGGCAAGCTGCATGGCCTTGGTCAGGCCGCCGTTGGAGGCGTCGCCGCCCAGCTTGTTCCGGAAGATGTCGCCCAGGAGCACGGCGGCCACCTCGGTGTCCGTCTCGGACGCGAACGTGGCGCCGCCCTGGAGCAGCTCGAGCTTGAGCTCGGCGAAGTTTTCGATGATGCCGTTGTGGATCAGGGCCAGCTTGCCGCCGTCGGCCAGGTGCGGGTGCGCGTTCTGGTCGGTCGGGCCGCCATGGGTGGCCCAGCGGGTGTGGCCGATTCCGGTGACGGAATCCGGCAACGGCCGCTCCTCCAGTTCGGTGAGCAGATTGCTCAGTTTCCCGGACTTCTTGCGGGACGAAATGGTCCCGTCCGCCACCACGGCGACGCCCGCGGAATCATATCCCCGGTACTCCAGACGGCGGAGTCCCTCAAGGACAACGTCCAACGCGCCGTGGCCAACATTTACCCGGCCAGACGAATGGCCTACGTATCCTACGATTCCACACATAGAGGCAAGCTTATATGGCAGAGCGGGCCGCCGCCGTCGAACGTGGCCTCCTTGACGGGCCGCAAGCCGTCCTTTACCGCGCTTAGGGCGCCATCCATTTCGCTCTCAGCGTCGCGCGGGGCAGAATCTCTTAGGTGACTTTGCAACGCAATGAAGCGAACGGAGAGGGAGTCTCCCCGTTCGTGGAGCTGGACAGGCAGACCTGGTCCCGGCTCGCAGCCCAGATGGAACAGCCCCTGAATGAAGAGGACGTGTTCCGTCTCCGAGGGCTCGGCGATCCGCTGGACATGAAGGAAGTCCGCGAAGTCTATCTGCCGCTCTCCCGGCTGCTTCACCTCTACGTGGAGGCAGCCGGCCAGCTGCACGCCGCCACCACCACGTTCCTTGGCGAACAGACGCAGCGCACACCCTTTGTGATCGGCGTGGCCGGCTCCGTGGCCGTGGGCAAGTCCACCATCGCCCGCGTGCTCCGCGAGATGCTCCGCCGCTGGCCTGGCACTCCCAACGTGGAGCTCATCACCACGGACGGGTTCCTGTATCCGTTGGCCGAGCTCACGCGCCGGCACCTGCTGGAGCGCAAGGGTTTCCCGGAGTCCTATGACCGCCGCGCGCTCCTCCGCTTTGTCAGTGAGATCAAGGGCGGCGCGGAAGAGGTGCGTGCCCCCTGGTACTCCCACGTCACGTACGACATCGTGCCCGGCAAGGAAGTGGTGGTCCGCCGGCCGGACGTGCTGATCGTGGAGGGCCTGAACGTCCTGGCTCCCGCCCGCCCCAGGCAAGACGGCAAGCAGGGCTTGGCGCTGAGCGACTTCTTCGACTTCTCCATTTACGTAGACGCGAAGACTTCCTATATCGAGGAATGGTACGTGGACCGCTTCCGCAAGCTGCGCACCACCGCGTTCGCCCAGCCGGAATCCTACTTCCACCGCTATGCGACGCTGTCCGACGACGAAGCCGAAACCACTGCCCGCGACATCTGGAAACGCATCAACGAGCCCAACCTGGAGGACAACGTCCTCCCCACGCGTGGCCGGGCGCAGCTGGTACTCACCAAGGAAGCAGACCATTCCATCCGCCGCATGCTGCTGCGGAAGGTCTAGCACACATGTGCCACAACTGTGCTGCAACGGCGGGACCGGCTTTGGGCGTTGGGACTGTGCCGAGCAGGAGGTCCGTCGCCAAGCTTCTGGCGCTTGGCGCCGGGCTGACTGCCCTGGCAGCGTGCACGCCCGACGGCGGGACCCAGCCGCCGTCGTCGTCCTCCCCGTCCGGAACCCCCGCCTCGCCGGCGTCAACGACGCCGTCAGCAGGGCCGGAGACGTCCACTGCTGCCGCCACAGAACCGGGGACAGTAGCGGCGCCCGCGCCGGCAACCACGTCCGCGCCGACGCCCACCTCGCCTGCGGCGGGGCTGGCGAAGCAGCATTCCCTGACGGATCCGGCCAGCCCGTGGCTGGTGGTCAACAAGCACCGCCCGCTCTCCCCCGCCGATTACGTGCCGGCGGACCTTGTCCAGCCGAACGTTGCGCTGGCAGTTTCCGGCGAAGCGGCACAGCTGAACAGCACGACGGCGATTGCCGCGGAACAATTGTTCGCCGCGGCCGCGCGGGACGGCGTGACCATGACGCTGGCCAGCGGCTACCGTTCCTACGGCACGCAGGTGGCGACGTACAACAGCTATGTTGCGTCCCGGGGCCAGGCCGAGGCGGACACGGCCTCGGCCAGGCCGGGATTCTCGGAGCACCAGACCGGCTGGTCCTTTGACATCGGCGACGGCGGCGGGGCCTGCGGCTTCCAGCCGTGCTTCGCCGATCAGCCGGCCGCGGTGTGGGCCAAGGCCAACGGGCACCGCTTCGGCTTCGTGGTCCGGTACCCGTGGATGTTCCACGAGACAACGGGCTACTACTACGAGTCCTGGCACCTGCGCTTCATCGGGGTGGAGGCCGCGGCGGACATGGCCAACCGCGGAATCGCCACACTGGAGGAGTACTTCGGGCTGGAAGCGGCACCGGGGTATTTGTAGGGCGCCTGACCTAGCGTGACCCGCGACACACCCCGCGAGATTACCTGGGTGTCACACCATGTTTACGGGGCTGCACTAGCTTGGGAGCTATGTTGACCGGATTCAAGAATTTCATCATGAAGGGCAACGTCGTAGACCTTGCCGTCGCCGTGGTCATGGGTGCCGCCTTCGGCGCCGTCGTGACCTCTATCGTTGAAGGCTTGCTGACTCCGCTGATCGGCCGCCTGTTCAGTGCCAAGGGCATTGCAGAGATGCAGTGGGAGGGATTCATGTATGGGTCCGTCATCTCCTCCATCATTTCGTTCCTGCTGGTGGCCGCCGCCATCTACTTCGTGGTCATCGTGCCGATGAACCACATGATCGAACGCCGCAACCGCCGGCTCGGTATTGGTACCGAAGTCAAGGAAGAGGCCGCCGAAGACCCCCAGATCGCACTCCTCACGGAAATCCGGGACGAGCTCAGGAACGGCAGCCGCCGGGCGGAGTAGGCGAAACATTTGACGAGGTGGCGCAGATACACTCCTATGCGGCCAGGCTGATTATCAGCCGTCCCCGCCGTTCATATGCGATCCAGGGGCGCATCTGCCCGGCTAAGGCTAAAGCACTATTCGGGGCACGTCTTCCAAGGCAAAATCTACAGGCGGAGTGGTCACAAGTGCCGCGATCTCCTGGGCTTGGAGTTCTGCCACAAGGATGCGAAGCATCCCCTCCCCCATGCCTTTCGGGAGTTCACCTTTGGTGTCAGTCAAAATCATCGGACCCAAATCGGTCAAGTGGACGTCCGAGACGTAGTTGGGCATGTACTGGGGGCATTCCCCAGTCATCTCTTCGCGAGTCAATTCTTTGCCATTCTGATCCACAGTACAAAAGCGGACGGCGGCCGCTCGCAGCGCTTCGGCCGCCTTCTCCGGGGCATCGGACACGACAAGAAACCCGGAGAGGTTCCCATCCGTCACCCAGACCTTCCTCGTATTTCTCGCCCTGTTTCTCGAAGATGTCAGGCTCGACAGTTACCTTTGCAGCAATGCCACAGTTCATTCTGCTCTCCTAGCACACCGCGAACTTCCTCGTTCGCGTGCGGGGGAGTATGGGTGACCGAACGGGCCGCTTCCTGGGCCCGGCCCGGTCCCGTGGTCACACAGTGCCGTCCCATTGACACGGCATTCACAACCACCCAATGATTGCGAAATGGGGGAATCCACAAGCATGAAGCGAGCCGACGTTGTCCCGTCCACACGGCGAATCCCTGTCTACGTTATGTGGGTCATTGGCGCTGTCGCGTTAGGAGCCCGACTCGCGCTGTTTCCATACGCCAGCGAAGATGCCACATTCTTCCTGTTGCCATGGATGTCGGAGTTCCGGGAGAACGGTGCCGCTGCCTTAGGCGGAGAGTTCTCCAACTACAACTTTCCTTACCTGTTTTTGATGTTCCTCGGGAGCTTGCTGCCCTTGGAACCGCTGTTCGCCATCAAGCTTGTTTCCTTGGTCGGGGACTGTGCCCTCGCCCTATCGGTAGGAGCCGTTGTCCAGCAACTCCGGCCTGCCAGGCTACTACCCACAACTGCAGCCCTGCTCACACTTTTCTTGCCAACCGTGCTGCTCAACGCCAGCATGTGGGGCCAATGCGATTCCATTTATACGTCGTTCCTTCTGCTGTCCCTGAGGAGCATCCTGAAGGATGACGGCCGAGGTTCCTGGCTGTGGTGGGCCGTTGCGGTCTCGTTCAAGCTACAGGCAATCTTTTTCCTGCCGGCCCTGGTGCTCATTTCTTTCCGGAGTCGCTACAGCCTGGCGCTGCCTCTCCAGGCGGCTGGCGTGTGGGTGCTACTCAGCACTCCTCCTGTGCTTTTCGGCCGTTCGCTAGCCAGCACCTTAAGTGTCTATATCAACCAGACCCAAGAGAATCGCCTAGTGGCTGGGGCCGCCAACATCTATACTTGGTTCCCTACAGCTTCCGCCACCGAGGGCAGACTGCCGGCGATCGTGGTCTGCGGTGCTGTACTTTTGTTGGCGTCTTACGCGTACTGGCGGGGGCCGGATTCCGCTGACCGGCGTGTTCTTTTGACCGTTACGGTGCTGGCTGTTTGCCCACTGTTGCTTCCCCAAATGCACGATCGCTATTTCTTTGCCGCAGAAGTTATGTCTCTGCTTCTCATAGGACACAAGAAGCTGTTCATCGTTCCATTGCTATTTGCTTCAACCGGTCTTGCCGTTTATTGCCTGTATTTCTCTAGCAATCAATACCTTTGGCCGCTTTGGCTTGCGTCTTTGGTCCAATGCTTCGCGGTTGGAGCGCTCCTCCGCACGATCTCTCAGAAAGATTTTCTGCTGGTGGCGGATGGTCCGGCATAGGAGGCCGCGGGAATGATCGCGGATCGGGCGCGTCGGCTGGACTCGTGAGCCACAATGAACGCGGGAGGCCCAGACCAATGCGGTCCGAGCCTTCGACGTGTCCGGAGGCCGCGCTGTCGTAATGCCCCGGTAAAATTACGCGGGAAACATTCTGCCATTCGGCGGGATGGCAGGGGACGCAGTGCGTATCCGGAGCACTTCACGCATTGAGATTGAGTTCAGACTTCCAGTTCGCCTTCGCCCGTCGACGGAGGACTCGTTCCTCGTCGCAGAATTCGACCAGTTCCAGCGCGGATGGGCATTCACGGACTCAGCCATCTCCGTCTGTGCCCAAGCGATGGCTGACAACAAATCCGTGGACGACGTCCTTGCCCAGATCAGGAACCACATCGACTTCCTCTGGAACGTGAACCCGGCGCTCCCGTTCGAGCTGCTGCCGGATGAACCCGAGAAAGACTCTGAGGCTTAGCCCCAAAACAGGGGCGGCCCGGACGACTAGGAGACTGCTGAAATAGTCGCAGGTCGGGCGCGTCGCGCTGGCGTCGTCCTTTATGCCGTTGTCATCTTGCTACGCCAATAAGAACACACACGCCCTAGTCGGTGACGAGGTCCAGCGCAAGTTCCGTGCGGACCACCTGGGCGAGGCGTTCGGCGATTGATTCAGCGGTTGCCTCGTCGCCCGCTTCAACCATGACCCGCACAACTGGCTCCGTACCCGACGGGCGCAGCAGGACGCGTCCGGTATCGCCGAGTTCTGCTTCAGCTGCGGCCACGGCCACGGCGAGGGCTTCGGTGCTACGGACGCGGGTGCGGTCAACGCCGCGGACGTTGATGAGGACTTGCGGGAGCTTGGTCATCACGGTGGCCAGCTCTTTCAGCGAGCGGCCCGTGAGCGCCACCTGCGCTGCTAGCTGCAGGCCGGTCAGGAGGCCGTCGCCCGTGGTAGCGTGATCGGCGAAGATAACGTGTCCGGACTGTTCGCCGCCGAGGTTGAACCCGCCGTCGCGCATTTCCTCAAGCACGTAGCGGTCCCCCACGGCAGTTTCGCGGATGCTGATGCCCGCATTGCGGAGGGCGATCTTCAAACCGAGGTTGCTCATGACGGTGGCCACCAGGACGTTGTCCTTCAGCTTGCCGGACTCTTTCAACGCCACGGCGAGGATGGCCATGATCTGGTCGCCGTCCACCTCGTTGCCTTCGTGGTCGATGGCCAGGCAGCGGTCGGCGTCGCCGTCGTGCGCAATGCCCAGGTCTGCGCCATGCTCAACCACGGCACGCTGAAGGGCGCCGAGGTGGGTTGAGCCTACGCCGTCATTGATGTTCAGCCCGTCGGGCTCCGCGCCGATGACCACGATCTCAGCCCCGGCGTCGTTGAAGAGCTGCGGGGAACAGCCGCTGGCGGCGCCGTGGGCGCAGTCGAGGACGATCTTCAGCCCGTCGAGGCGGTGCGGGAGGGTACCCAGCAGGTGGACGATGTAGCGGTCCTCGGCGTCGGAGAAGGTCTGGATGCGGCCTACGTCGCTTCCTGTGGGGCGGAACGCGTCCTTGCCCATCTGTTCCTCGATGGCGTCCTCAACTTCGTCAGGCAGCTTCTGGCCGCCTTTGGCGAAGAACTTGATGCCGTTGTCCGGAGCAGGGTTGTGGGAGGCGGAGATCATCACGCCGAAATCTGCCTTGAGGTCGGCAACCAGGTACGCGGCTGCCGGGGTGGGAAGCACGCCGGCGTCATAGACGTCGATGCCTGAACTGGAGAGTCCCGCCGAGACGGCCGCGGAGATGAACTCACCGCTGGCTCGCGGATCGCGGGCCACCACGGCGCGCGGCCGGGCACCGTTCGTAGTGCGCTGGTGGCCGAGTACGACGGCGGCCGCTTGCGCCAGCTGCATTGCCAGCTCTGCTGTGAGCAGGCCGTTTGCCAGGCCCCGGACACCATCTGTTCCAAATAATCTAGACATCGGGTCAAGTTTAGACGATGGAGCAGCCGCGGACAGGCGGTGGCACGCCTGGCTAGTTGAGCAGCCTCCGAGGGAGGGTAGTACGCGACGCGGGGCGGCCACTCGCTTTCGACTACTTGGATATGACTCGTTTGTACTCGTCTTTCCCAAAAACCCTCGCCACGCCTATATTCGTCTCTCTACTATTCGAGGCATGACACCTAGCTCTGGGGGCTTGGCGCTCGAAATCGTTGTACCGGTCTTTAACGAAGAGTCGGTGCTCGAACAAAGCATCATAAAGCTCGCAAAATACTTAACGCAGGAAATGCCTTCAACGTGGCAAATTACCATTGCGGACAATGCCAGCACTGATAACACCGCTGCCATTGCCTCGCGGTTAGCGGATCAATTGCCCAACGTTGTATATCGCAGACTTCAGGTCAAAGGCCGGGGTTATGCGCTGAGGGACGCGTGGGGGGCCTCGTCCGCCAAGGTTCTTGCCTACCTCGATGTCGACCTCTCGACGGACCTGGCAGCTTTGCCACCACTCGTAGCACCTCTCTTGTCCGGCCATTCGGATGTCTCCATCGGCACCAGGCTGGGAGCAACCTCTCGGGTGAGCCGAGGCCCAAAGCGCGAATTCATATCCCGGTCCTATAACTTCCTGCTGAGACGGACCATGCAAGTGAAGTTCTCGGACGCGCAATGCGGATTCAAGGCTATCCGCGCTGACGTGGCCAAGAAGCTCCTCCCGCTGGTCGAGGACAACAGTTGGTTCTTCGACACCGAACTGCTGATCATCGCTGAGCGCTCAGGGCTACGGATCCATGAAATACCTGTGGATTGGGTTGATGATCCGGATAGCAGAGTCGACATCAAACAGACGGCTCTTGATGACCTCCGAGGCATGATCCGAGTGGGAAGCGCACTCATGAAAGGGTCACTTCCCGTTCAGGCGATCTACGCGGAACTCGGACGCAGGCCGTTTGTGCCGCCAAGACGGCCCAGCTTCTTTGGCCAGGTTCTTCGATTTGGCCTTGTCGGCGCGGCTTCCACGGTTGCTTTCGCGTTGCTCTACCTCGTTCTTCAGGGACCGATGGGAGCACAGCAGGCGAACTTCATGTCTCTGTTCCTGACAGCAGTCGGCAATACGGCGGCCAACCGCCGGTTTACCTTCGGGATACGGGGTCCGGGCAGATTCCTAACGCAACAAGTCCAAGGGCTAGTTGTTTTCCTTCTGGCCTGGGGAATTACGTCGTCGTCGCTAGCGATTCTTCATGGCGTCTACATCGACGCCGCGCCCAGCCATGAGCTCATCGTTCTAACCGTGGCCAATATTCTGGCCACCCTGATGAGATTCGTGTTGCTCCGGCTCTGGGTGTTCCGGTCTCGACGTAGGGGCGATCAAGGCACGGTCCTACCATTGCGCCCCACCCGGGCCAGGGCGTTTTGACCGCCCTCACTGAGAAGTATGTTGGCCGTAATCCGGTTGGTTCCGAGCGGACTGACCGAACATGGGAGACTCTCAGTCTTGGCGCTCTCCTGGTAGGCACTGCTTTCCTTTTCATTTGGGGACTTGACCGCAACGGTTGGGCGAATCCGTACTACTCGGCAGCGGCACAAGCCGGTTCGGTTGACTGGAAAGCATTCTTCTTCGGGTCCACGGACGCTGGAAATATGATCACGATCGACAAGCCACCACTAAGCATTTGGTTTATGTCACTATCAGTGCGGGTATTCGGGCTAAATAGCTGGAGCATCCTAGTTCCGCAAGCCCTGATGGGCGTGGCGACCACTTGGCTAATTTACGCAATCATCCGGCGCAGCCATCCCGCCATTCCGGCGCTTTTCGGCGCTATGGTGTACGCGTCCACTCCAGTTGTCGTTCTGATGTCCCGCTTCAATAATCCTGAACCCCTGATGGGCCTCCTTATGGTGGCTTCCGTGTACTTCACCATTTGTGCTCTCGACGACGGACGGTGGAGATGGTACTTGCTTGCTGGCGCTGCCCTTGGCTTGGGTTTCATGGCAAAGCAGATACAGGCGTTCCTGGTCGTGCCAGCTCTCGTCGTCGCAGTGATCCTGGTAGGAGCAGGTCCGCTCGGGCAACGACTTCGAAGGCTCCTGGGAGCCTTGGGGGCACTTGCCCTCAGTGGCGGTTGGTGGGTGGCTGTAGTAGAAGGGCTGCCGGCAGCGGATCGTCCTTGGATAGGTGGTTCATCCGCAAATAGCGTTCTTGAGTTGACGATGGACTATAACGGCCTGGCAAGATTCATACACCTGCCAGTTACCTCTGGAGGCGCTATGGCCGGAGCCGATGCTCAGGAGGCTGCACCATACGATGGCGGCATTGCCAGATTGTTCAACGGCAATTTTGCACCGGAGGCCGGATGGCTGTTGTTCCCCGCCGCCGCCGTGCTCCTTATTCTGGCTGTCCTTCCCTATCTGCTTGCCACCCGCCCCGCTGTCCGCGGCTTGGCGATCATTTCGGGGATCTGGTTCTTCACAACGTTTCTGGTGCTCAGTTTCATGGGGACTATGATCCATTCCTACTACACGTACTCATTAGGCGCGCCGGTAGCTTTGTTACTCCCCCTTGGCCTCTACTGTCTTTGGAGAAACCGGGAGCGCCTGGCTGTTCGGCTCATAGGTGCATCGATTGTCGCTACGTCCGCATATATGGCAATTCGCGTGACCCAATACAGTGACGAATGGCCATCGGCTCTTGCCCCGGCAATAGCCTGTAGCGGTGCGGCCGCGGTTATCGGTTGGGTCTTCAGCAAGCGCCAGTGGCAGTCACGCGTGACTGTCGGCCTTCTGGGGGTCACAATAATCGCCGGCCCTCTGGCCTCCGACTTCCATACCACTTCGACCGCCCAAAAAGGAACTAATCCCATATCGGGACCAATCGCCAACAATCCAGCGGCCATATCCCGTCATCTCCAGGACATCCAACTTGGTAGTCCGAAATGGGCGCAGCAGGTTGCCTATGGGGCCTCTCCAACACCACAAGTAGTTTCATTGCTTGAGGACACCAGAGAGACATGGGCGGCAGCGACCTTTTCTGCGCAGAACGCTGCGCTCTACCAGCTGTCGTCCCAGCGGCCGGTCATGGCCATTGGAGGATGGCTAGGAACGGATCCTGCTCCCGATCTGCAGCGTTTCAAAATGCTTGTCATGCAGGGGTCGATCCGCTATTTCATCTCCCAACCTGACTTAGTGGAGACAAAGACGGTTGGCCCAAACACATTGGAGATCTCAGCGTGGGTCAAAGCCAATTTCAAGGAGCATACAGTCGATGGCGTCCGAATCTATGATCTCCGCCAATAGCGCCCGCACTACAACGGCCGACTCTCCGGTCCGTGCCCGATCATCGCTCGTGAACCGCTCCCGGTCCTGGGCCCTGAGATTATTACGAGGACCGCAGAAGCAGCCTGCGTGGGAACGCCCGACACTATTGATTCTCTTGCTGTCGAACGCGGCGTTGAACTTCTCTAACCTGCAACTCAACGGCTGGGCAAATTCCTTTTATTCAGCCGCGGTGCAGGCCGGAACTATGGACTCGAAAGCTTTCTTCTTCGGCTCATCGGACTGGGGTAACTCCATTACCGTAGACAAACCGCCCTTGAGTCTCTGGATCATGGGAGTCTCGGTACGGCTGTTTGGCCTGTCCCCTGAAGCAATGCTGGCACCGCAGGCCGCCATGGGGCTACTAACCACGCTGGTCATCTACCTGCTAGTCAGACGGCATTTCACCGGAACCGCAGCTTTGGTAGCCGCTGCTGTTTTCGCCACAACGCCGATCATCACTTTGATGTCACGGTACAACAATCCGGATCCACTCATGCTCCTCCTCATGACGGCTAGCGCATACCTCGTGGTGCGGGCTGTAGAGACGGGCCGCACTGGCTTCTTCGTTGCAGCAGGTGCAGCGATCGGGCTAGCCTTCATGACGAAGCAGCTCCAAGGTCTCTTGAGCCTGCCTGCACTCGCAAGCAGCTTCCTTTGCTTTAGCGGGCTACCTTGGTCAAAGCGTTTGAGGGCCGCCATCGCCGGGTTGGGAGCAATGGTTGTCACCGGCGGACTGTGGATGACGATCGTGGATCTAGTTCCCCCGGGATCCCGGCCGTACGTAGGCGGTTCATCGGGCAATAGCGTTCTCCAGCTGACTCTTGGCTACAACGGCATTGACCGGATCATCTCCAAGGAGAAAGATCCCCTGGCCGTCATGGTGCCGGAACAATTTCGCTCTGTGGAGAGCGATGCCGGCTTCCTGCGGTTGCTCAATACCAACTACTCACAGGAATCGGCGTGGCTGCTGATCGCGGCTCTGCTTGGAGCCGTGCTCGTGATTCTCTCTTGGAAACACGTCGCCTCATCTCGTGGCGCCCGCGCACTGATTCTTATAAGCCTGGTGTGGTTCGTAACAGCGTATGTTGTGCTCAGCTTTATGGGCGACCAGATTCACACGTACTACACTGCAGCCTTAGCCCCTCCCCTTGCGCTCACTGCCGGCCTCGTGACGGAGACAATTGCACGCCGCCGTACGGCAAAGTACAGGGTGATGTCGTCATTGATCGCCCTAACGGGCGTCTTGACCTCCTGGCTGATTCTTAATGGGCTGGAGCGCTGGCCATCGTGGTCACCGACGGCAGTGCTATGTATCGGTGTGATAAGTGTGTCCATCTATTCAGTGCGGGCTCCGTGGCCGATCCTGGAACGCATGGCTGGCATGGCCATCATAGGCGTGCTGCTGCTTGGACCTACTGTCACCTCCATCTATAACGTTAATGTGCCTCATAATGGCTCCAACCCGGTATCCGGGGTGCTGACCAAGAACCAAGGCAGCATTAGCCATTTTCTCGATCAACTCAAGCACAACGATCCGGCTTGGGCGCATGACATTGCCTTCGGCCGTGAACCCAGCCGGGCACTCACACAACTTTTCTCGGAGGCGGATGACTGCACGTGGGCTGGCGCCACATATGCGTCGCAAACGGCTGCGCGCTTGCAGCTTGCGGCGGGGCGGCCCATCATGCCAATCGGCGGATTTGCGGGAACCGATCCGTCGCCTACCCTCGAGGAGTTCCAAATGAGGGCAGCTGACGGAGAAGTCTGCTACTTCATTCAGCAAGAAAGCTATTTGGCCGTGCAGTCGACGCAAACGAGCGCCACAAAGATTTCAAACTGGGTCCAAGCCAACTACTTGGCAGAGACGGTTGATGGCACGACGATCTATAACCTCAATCCGACTAAAACAAAGTAGTCGTCAGAGGTTGTCGCAGAATCGTTCAAATACTCCCAAACAGCGGAAGCCCGCCCCGCCAATGGCGGGACGGGCTTCCGAGAAGCGTCAAAGACGCTTCTAAGCGGATTTTAGCGCTTGGAGTACTGCTGAGCCTTACGGGCCTTCTTGAGACCAGCCTTCTTACGCTCGATGACGCGTGCGTCACGGCGGAGGTAGCCGGCCTTCTTCAGGGTGGCGCGGTTGTTCTCGGTGTCGATCTCGTTCAATGAACGGGCGATGCCGAGGCGCAGGGCACCGGCCTGGCCGGAAATGCCACCACCGTGGATGCGGGCGAAGACGTCGTAGGCGCCATCCAGATCAAGGATCTTGAACGGCTCGTTGACATCCTGCTGGTGCAGCTTGTTCGGGAAGTAGTTGGCCAGCTCGCGGCCGTTGATGATCCACTTGCCGGTACCGGGCACGATGCGAACACGTGCCACGGCTTCTTTACGACGGCCAACTGCGGCGCCGGCAACGGTCAGTGCCGGGCGTTCCTTCTTGGGCGCTTCTGCTTCCGCAGGACCGCTTTCCGAGGTGTAGCTGGTCAGGGTTTCCTCAGCCGCAACGGCTTCGGTGGTCTCTTCGTTCTGAGCCACGGTTCTCCTTGTATAGATAAGTTGTTTGGTGGCCAGGACTACTGGGCGACCTGGGAAATTTCGAAAGTCTTGGGCTGCTGGGCGGCGTGCGGGTGCTCTGCACCGCGGTAAACCTTCAGCTTGCCCAGCTGCTGTGCAGCGAGGGAGTTCTTGGGGAGCATGCCCTTGATGGCCTTCTCCACGGCGCGGACCGGGTTGGATTCCAGCAGCTCCGCGTAGGTGACGGAGGTCAGGCCGCCCGGGTAACCGGAGTGCCGGTAGGCGCGCTTCTGCTCGAGCTTGGCGCCAGTGAGGGCAACCTTCTCAGCGTTGATGATGATGACGAAGTCGCCCATGTCCATGTGGGGAGCAAAGGTGGCCTTGTGCTTGCCGCGCAGCAGGATTGCGGTCTGGCTGGCAAGACGACCAAGGACAACGTCGGTGGCGTCAATGACGTGCCACTGGCGGTTGATATCGCCGGGCTTCGGGGTGTACGTACGCACGGTGTTTGCCTCGTTCTTGTTCTGGCGTTCTTGTTTAGGTGTCACGTAAGCGTGTGCACCTACTATCTATGCGCTACCGGAACAGAGGTGAGGGCTCTATGAATCCAGTGGTCCCGGAGTCTCGAATGTGCCCGAGGAGTAGTTATCCTGCAACCGGATTCTCAGCGGGCACGCATCATCGAGAAAGGACACGCACAACGACTATCAAGAATAGCGGGTATAGAGGCCGCTGGTCAAAATAGGGTCTCGGCAGCTAACTATGCCCGGCCCGGCAGGAGGCGGCCTACGGACCTGACACGATGCCCGCACTCGCCGGGTGCTAAACAGTACTCGGGCTCTGTCTCGGCCGTTGTTGGCCCCAGTCTGAGTGAGCTCGCGCCGATACCTCGACACGACCCTAAACATGGTCACCGAGAAACATCCGGGCGGCTCCAAGGAGTCAACGAATCACTATTGCCCGAAGGTCTTGGAACGAGGCAACAGGCATAGGCTCTAAGTAGCCTGCCTGCGCGGTCCTGACGCTCGGCGGTCCGACTAGTCCCAGGAGTCTCAGTGTCCCTCTTTGCTGACGCCGGATCTATCCCGCCGCTGCTCATCGCGGCAGTTGGAGTCCTTGGTGTTGCGATAGGTCTGGTCGCCGAGTGGGTCGTCGTGCGAACTCATCCGCGGCTGGGAGGGCCACCGGCCAAGTGGGTAAGAATTACGACGGCATTAGCCACGGGAGCTCTCTCGGCCCTTCTCGCCCTGCGATTTGGAATTGCATGGCAATTGCCAGGTTTCTTGGTGCTAGCGGCGCTCGGAATTCAGCTTTCACGAATTGATATTGCGCACAAACTCCTGCCAAACAGGATCGTTTTATCCCTCCTCTTGGCCGGCGCGGCCCTTCTCTCAGTCTCGGCAGCACTTACGCCAGGCTGGGGCGATCTTCTCCGCTCCGTCATTTCGGCTGCGATTCTGTTCATTGTCTACCTGGTTCTGGCGATTATTTCGCCCAACGGCATCGGAATGGGCGACGTTAAGCTGGCTGCGCCACTAGGCCTGTACTTGGGCTACTTGGGCTGGGGACAACTGTTCTATGGCGGAGCCTTAGGGTTCGTCTTGGGCGGCCTGGCAACGTTTGTCCTCCTGCGTATTAAAACCAAGGAAACATTGAGTGAAGTGGCCTACGGACCCTCGATGCTGGTCTCCTGCTTCGTCGTAGTTCTGACGCTTCCGTAACAGCAAGCTCATAGTTCACAGGGCTCACGCAGGCACGCCTGCACAACAGCTCTCTAAGTACCGTGCAACAGCTCTCTCCAGAAACGTGAGTACTCTTCTGTGTGCACTAGGTAGCACGGCAAACAACTCTTACAAAAGTCGAGTACAGGTACGCATTGTCGCGCCGTAATTCACCGTGCCAATGTTGTCTCAGCGGAACTCCTGACTCTTAGCAAAAGGGGGGAAACGGAATTCCGTAATCCAATTCAAAACTCTGGAAAAGGAAATTCAAATGTCTTCTCTCATGGTCTCAATGATCGCTTTTGTCGCCGGCGTGAAGGATCGCTTCACTTCCGAAAAGGGTGCTACGGCAACTGAATACTCGCTGCTGGTTGGTCTCATCGCTCTCGTGATCGTCGCCGGCGTTACTCTCTTCGGCGGGAACCTCAACACCTTCTTCAGCAGCCTGGCCGGCAAAGTCGGGGCCTGGTAACCCGAAACAACGTTGGAAAGGTCTCACCAACATGTTCAATTTCAAATCAGCATTGCACCAGTTCGCGGTTGTAGTCCGAGCAACCTTCTCAAGCGAAAAGGGTGCGACAGCTACGGAGTACTCGCTGCTAGTGGGTCTCATCGCACTGGTGATCGTCGCAGGAGTCACGCTTTTCGGCGGGAATCTCAACACGTTCTTCAGCAGCCTTGGCACTACGGTAGGCACCTGGTAGCTCAGTGCCACTCGGTGTGCCGCGCTACCAGCGCGGCACACCGCTCGTATTTACGCTGCAACTATCCATAGGGGATCCGTTGAAACGCAGCCCAAAAGAATCTAGGAACCGCGAGCGCGGTGCGGTGGCCGTCGAATTCGCACTCGTTGCTCCGTTACTCATCGCGCTGATCATTGCTGTCGTCGAATTCTCCAACGCTTACAACGTCCAGGTTTCTGTGACTCAGGCGTCAAGGGAAGCCGCTCGGACAATGGCGATCACAAAAGACACTACGAAGGCAACTGCCGCCGGCAAGGCCGGAGCGCCATCAATCAATACCGGCCTGCTGACATTTGACTATTCGGCAGCAGCCTGTTCCTCAGCAACCCCCACTCCGACCTCGGTTGTGACGGTCACCTACACCGGCACATCGCTGACGGGATTCTTCGGGTCCTCTCTCATCCTCAAAGGCAAAGGAGCCATGCAATGTGGCGGCTAATTAGAGGCGCGCAGCCTGACGGCTCAGCTGAACGCGGAGCAGCGGGAGTCATCGTCGCCGTCATGATGCTGGTTCTAGTAGGGGCGGGTGCCGTAGCCGTAGACGTGGGCCAGATCTACGCGGAACGTGCTCAGCTTCAGAACGGTGCTGACGCAGGAGCCCTCGCAGTAGCCCTCAGTTGCAAGCAGGGCGCCTGCAATTCCGCTTTGGCGGACGGCCTGGCGAACTCAAATTCGAACGATGCCGCGAGCACGGCCTCAGTTGACCTCAGCGTCGCCAGCCAGGTAACCGTCACGACCTCGACCAAGAACGGGTCATCGAGTTTTCTGACGAACCTGTTTGCGAATGCACTAAATGCAGGCCCGGTAACGGTCGGGGCCCAGGCAACTGCTGGCCCACTCATTCCTGGAAGCGGGTCCGGTTTTCCCCTCGCGCTGTCGGACAACTGCTACAACCTAGCCTCAGGAAGCCAAACAGCCGAGGTCCAGAAAATCTCATACAAGCCGGGCGGGACCTGCACAGGTCCGTCTGGAACAGAGATCCCCGGCGGGTGGGGCTGGCTGGACGAGAGCTCTCCATGCAACGCGACGACGAACGTCGGCACGAACGGTATGGACTCAGATCCCGGAAATAATCCTCCCAGCGGATGTTCGGCCATCCTTGACGCCTGGAAGGCAACTTTGCTGGCAGGTGGCGAAGTCAAAGTCCCATTTCCAGTCTTCGATACAGCAACGGGCACAGGCAATACGGGAACGTTCAACATCATCGGTTACGCCACATTCAAGATCTGGGGCTGGAAGTTCGGCAATAACCACCAATACGAATTCCGCAACACCAGCACCGATCCTGGCATGACGAGTGCTCTTGCCTGCGCTGGCGGCAACGATCGCTGCATCATCGGACAGTTCGTCAAGTTCACCGCCATTGGCTCCGGAACCGTTGTTCCCGGCGGCGTGGACCTCGGTACATCGGAAATCCGACTCATCAAGTAATTCCACTTAAGGGGAAGTAGAAATGAAAACTCGCCTACTGGGAGGCATCGCCGCACTCGTTGTGGCAGTAATCGGAACCATCATTCTCTTCAATTATGTGCAGGGCGCCGACAAACGGGCCCTGGCCAATACGGAGACTGTGGACGTCCTCGTCGTCAAACAAGACGTGGCTGCCGGCACACCCGCCGACAAACTCGGCGACTATGTCGTCACTAAGTCCGTACCGGTCGCCGCGGTGGCAGAAGACCGGGTCGCCGACCTGGCTTCTCTGGGGAACAAGGTCACATCGGTTGCGCTGATGCCGGGCGAGCAGCTCCTGAACAGCAGGCTCGTTGAGGCCAACGCCTATCTGGGGCCAGCACGCGTCAAAGTGCCGGCAGGTCTCCAGGAAATCACATTCCGCCTCGGCATTGACCGCGTCGTCGGAGGACGAGTCGAAGCTGGCGACACGGTTGGTGTCTTCATCTCCATGGGCGATGCAGCAGCAGAAGGCGCAGCTGGTGCCGGCGGCAACGCAACTCAACTGACATTCCACAAGGTCCTGGTTACAGCCGTTCAGTTCAGCTCCGGAGAGGCAGCGCAGACTCAACAGCAGAGTGAGCAGAGCTCCGCGCAAGGAGCCCTCAACGCTGACAACAAGAAGGCTGCAACCTCCAGCGACTCGTATTTGATCACATTCGCCCGGAATTCAGCCGACGCCGAGAAGATGGTTTACGCGGCGGAGTTCGGCAAGATCTACCTTTCCCGCGAACCCGCGGACGCCATTGAAAACGCCACAGGAGTCCTGGATAAGACGAGGTTGTTCCGATGAGCCGGTTTATCCTCATAACCCCAAATTCAGAGTACGAGCGGAAAGTGCGTGCGGCTGTCGCCCCCATGCGGGGAACACTGCACTACTTCCAGGCAGCGTACCTGCCCCCCGGACCAGATGAAGTGCTGAGCCAGCTCACCGGCGAACCACCCGAAGTCCTGATATTGGGACCGGACCTTCCCGTGGATGAAGCCCTCAAGTTTGCCAGCATTGTTGACCTGCAGTTTCCGGAGATCAGTATTCTGCTGGTCGCAGAAGAAACTTCGGACACCACTCTGCATGCCATGAGATCTGGCATCCGCGATCTGCTTCCCCCTACTGCCGAGCCGGAGTTGATCCGCTCTGTGGTTGAACGTGCAGGACTCTCCGCTGCAGGACGCAGGCGCGGACTTGCTCCCACGGCCGGCGAGGGGCCGTCTGCCGACGGCGGCCGCATTATTGCGGTTATGTCCCCTAAAGGGGGTGTGGGCAAGACAACAGTCGCGACAAACCTTGCGGTTGGCTTGGGACAGATTGCCCCAATGAGCGTCGTCGTTGTTGACCTCGACCTGCAGTTCGGTGACGTAGCCAGCGGGCTGATGCTGCAACCTGAGTTCACGATCACTGAAGCAGTGGTGGGCGCAGCCATCCAGGACGCCATGGTGCTCAAGACGTACCTCACGCTGCACCCGGCTAGCATCTATGCACTATGCGCTCCGCGGAACCCGATAGATATGGAGAGGATCACTGGTGACCATGTTTCGCACCTCCTCAGGCAGCTGCGGTCGGAGTTCCAGTACGTCGTAGTAGATACCGCGCCTGGGCTCGGTGAGCATGTGCTGGCCGTCCTCGAACAAGCCACAGATGCCGTGTGGGTCTGCGGCATGGACATTCCAAGCATCAGGGGCCTCCGTACCGGATTCCAGATCCTGACGGAGCTGGACCTGATGCCGGATAACCGACACGTCCTCCTGAACATGGCCGACAGGAAAACCGGCCTGACGCTTCAGGACGTTGAGGCTACCATCGGCGCTCCAGTCGACGTCGTCCTGCCTCGATCACGGACTCTTCCATTTTCAACCAATAAAGGGATTCCCCTGCTGCAGGATGGCAGCCGAGATCCGGCGAGTAAGGGCCTCCGCCAACTCGTCGACCGTTTCAAACCGGGTTGGGAAGCTCGGCCGCACAAGCGGCTTCACCGAAGGGCGGTAGTACAGTGAATCTCACTCGAAGGCTTGCGCAGCTCCACTCCGCAACCGAAGAATTTCCAACCGCGGTGGTGCCCTCGGCGGATTTTGCCACCCCAACCACACTGGGTGTTATCCACGAAGCTCATACTGCGGAGGCCACGGCTTCAGTGGCTGAGCCGAGGACGATGGCAGGCAACTCCAGCGAGGCTCTGAGCGGCCTCAAAGAACGGGCTAGTCAGGCCCTGTACGAGCGGCTCGGTTCACGCCTCACGGACTCGACACTGGATGATGCTGAACTCCATAAGTACGTCAAGGATGAGCTGAAAGCAGTTGTTGACGAGGAGCAGGTACCTCTGTCAACGGTGGAACGCCAGAGGCTGACGAAAGAAATCATCGACGACGTGCTTGGCCACGGCCCCTTGGAACGGTTCTTGGAAGACCCGACGGTGACGGAAATCATGGTGAACCGCGCGGACCAGATCTATGTGGAGCGCAACGGAAAGCTATTCATGACCGACGTAAAATTCGCCAACGAAGACGCCCTCCGCCGGGTTATTGAGCGCATCGTTTCCAGGATCGGACGCCGTATCGATGAATCATCACCGCTAGTCGATGCCCGTCTTGCCGATGGATCCCGCGTAAATGCAATCATTCCGCCGCTTGCGGTTAACGGGGCGTCTCTCACCATTCGGAAGTTCGGACGCGATGCGCTTACCGTCAAGGATCTCATCCAGTTCGGGAGCCTCTCTCCAGAGATGGCCGAGCTCCTTAACGCCTGCGTGCTCGCCAGGATGAACATCATAGTTTCGGGCGGCACCGGCACTGGCAAGACAACAATGCTGAACGTGTTGTCATCCTTCATCCCTGCCAGCGACCGCATCGTCACCATCGAAGACGCTGTGGAACTTCAGCTGCAGCAGGACCACGTTGTCCGTTTGGAGAGCCGGCCGGCCAACATCGAAGGTAAGGGCGAGATTTCGATTCGTGACCTCGTCCGGAACTCACTCCGCATGCGGCCGGACCGAATCGTCGTCGGCGAAGTTCGTGGTGGGGAGTCCTTGGACATGCTTCAGGCCATGAACACCGGCCATGACGGTTCCATTTCAACGGTGCACGCCAACTCTCCTCGGGACGCGGTGGCACGGTTGGAGACGCTAGTGCTGATGGCCGGCATGGACCTTCCCCTTCGGGCTATTCGGGAGCAGATCGCTTCTGCTGTCAACCTGATTGTCCATATCTCCCGGCTGAGGGACGGAACCCGCAGGGTTACTCACATCACCGAAGTCCAGGGGATGGAAGGCGACATAGTGACCCTCCAAGATGCCTTCGTATTCGACTACTCAGCTGGGATCGACGCGAACGGCCGTTTCCTGGGCAAGCCGGTCCCGACCGGAGTCCGCCCTCGGTTTACGGATAGGTTCATTGAACTGGGCATTCACGTCTCTCCGTCCGTATTCGGCGCCCATCCCTTAAGGGGGAAGTAAAATGGGTTCCCCCGATATGTCCACGGGCCTGTTCTTCGCAGGCGTCCTGCTTGTCTACGCAGCCGGAATTCTCCTATTTGCGGTGGTCTTCAAGACCAACCGCGTGATCCCAGTATCCAGGCGTCGTCCGGACGCCGTAGACACGACTTCCGGTTTGACCAGGCTGACCGAATCCGCCGTTGGCGTCATCAACAAGAGAATTCGGAACGGCGGCACTAGCCCGGTCAGCCGGGAGAAACTGGAACGTGCTGGCCTCAGCACGCAACCGGCGAATTTCTTGCTCATGATGGGTGCCGGCGCGGTAGTGGGAGCCGTGGTTGGATTCTTTCTTGGCGGCCCCTTCTTTGCAGTGCTCCTGTTTCTTGTGGCCCCTGCCGGGATGCTCATCTACCTGCGCCTGCTGACTTCGCGCCGACAAGCCAAATTTGATGAGCAACTTCCAGACACGCTGCAGATGCTTACCGGGAGTATGCGCGCCGGGCATAGCCTTCTACGAGCTATCGATGCCTCCGCCAAAGAGAGCGATGCTCCTATGTCTGAAGAGCTGAACCGGATTGTAAACGAGACCCGCATCGGCCGCGAGTTGGGTGAGTCAATGACGGACGTGTCCGCACGGATGGCGAGCGAGGATTTCAGTTGGATTACGCAAGCCATCGAGATTCACCGGGAAGTTGGCGGTGACCTCGCAGAAGTCCTGGACCACGTGGGTGATACGATCCGTGACCGGAATCAAATCAGACGCCAAGTCAAGGCTTTGAGCGCCGAGGGGCGGATGTCGGCTGTGGTTTTGATGGGTCTGCCGATCGTGCTTTTCTTCGCCCTCATCTTCATCAATCCGCAATACTCCAGAACATTCACAAGTACGGTTCCCGGATATTTGATGTTGGGAGTTGCCGCCGTGATGCTAACTGCTGGCGGCTTCTGGCTGAGCCGTCTTGTCAAGGCAAAGTACTAGGAGGGTCACTATGTCACCCATCGCTCTTGGCGCGACACTCGCTATCGTCATTCCCATCAGTTTCATGGTCTGGCTGGTCTTCAGTGCAGATTATGCCGCGATCCGCAATATCCAGGCAAACCTCGGCCACCGGACCAAATCCGCAGAGGGAACAGCATCGCTCTCCCAGCAATACACGGGAATCGTTCGGCGATTCACACCTGGCAGCTACGAGGCTTGGTTGGACAAGCAGCTTGCAGCTTCCGGCAGGCCGAAGAACTGGCCCCTGGAGCGTCTGCTGGTCATTAAGCCGCTCATTGCCTTAGGCGTGGGAGTCCTCGGCGCTATCAATTTTGTGGCCCGACCGACCCCGGTAAGTTTTGTCATCATGTTGGCGGCGGTTGCACTGGCCTACTTTGCCCCCGACCTGCTCATCCGAAGCCACGGGCAGAAGAGGTGCGCCGCCATCCAGCAGGAACTTCCGAACGCTCTGGACCAGATGCTCATTTCCGTTCAGGCCGGCCTTGGCTTCGAAGCTGCAATGGGCCGGACCGGGAAGAACGGCACCGGGCCACTGGCGGACGAATTCGTGCGCACCCTCCAGGACATCCAAGTGGGCAGGTCACGTAAGGACGCCTACCTGGCCATGGCTGACCGGGTAGCAGTCCCCGATCTCCGCAGCTTTATCCGTTCCATTGTCCAGGCAGACGCCTACGGCATAGCCATAGCCAAGGTCCTGAAGAGCCAGGCACTCGAAATGCGGACCAAGCGGCGCCAGCGGGCCGAGGAACATGCAATGAAGATTCCGGTCAAGATTCTGTTTCCGTTGATCTTCTTCATTTTTCCGACTCTCTTCATCATTCTGCTGGGGCCGGCCGTCATGAATATCGCCGCGGCTTTTTCCTAGGAGGAATCATGTCCAACATCACAAGGCGCATGTTGTGCCGGCTCTATCAGCTGCAACGCCGCCTGTCGGCAGAGGAGCGGGGCGCCACTGCCACGGAATACAGCATTCTCGCGGGCTTCATCGCCATCGTCTTAGTGGCAGGCGTCGGCCTCTTCGGGGCCGCTCTCAACGGCTATTTCAATGGCCTTGGAACCGGAGTTCAAACGGCCCTCGGCATACCGTAAACATCACCAGACTGCGTCCGCCTCTCAGACCGAGGCGGGCGAAACCCGGCTGCATCCGCATGCCGAACAGACAGGATCCCCTCGGGCCCAGAGCCGAGGGGATCCCTTTGATCGGACCCCCTCGGCACCCAGAACCGAGGGGGTCCTCTTGCGTGCCAAAGGAAGCCCAATAAGCAGAGAACACGCATGGAATCCGCAGGTTCACCGCAGGAAATAGGCAAGTTGGGAAGACTTGGCACAGGATGCGCCAAGGACCGGTCGAAACCCGGAAAGTGGTTGCTACATTTCTTGGCAGAGCTGGTGCAGGACCAGCCCACCCAAACTCGCTCAGGAGTCCCAATGCTTTCTCTCATCGCCAACGTTCAGTCCTTCGGATTTTCGCTGACAAACCGCCTTCGCGAAGAGAAGGGCGCAACCGCCGTCGAATACGGCATCATGGTCGCCCTCATCGCTGTCGTCATCATCGTCGCTGTCACCCTCCTCGGATCGACCCTGAGTGACACATTCAGCGGGATCCAGTGCAACGTTGCAGGCAAGGGCGCCTATATCCCAGCAACTACAGGAACCACGCCAGTAGCCGGCCACTGCACCATCCCGTAACCACTCGCCCCAACCCCGGATGTGTACCGGCACATCATCCAGCACAGTGGCGGCGGCAACCTAGCCGCCGTCACTTCGGCTGTAACTCCCCATTGGCCTGACGGAAAGGCACCCCATGTCCAGGGCATCCGAGCGCGGAGCCGCAGCGGTCGAATTCGCGATCCTGGCACCCGTCCTTGTCATGCTGCTCCTGGGCATCACGGAGTTTGGCCGGGCCTACAACGCCCAAGCTTCCCTCTCCAGCGCTGCCCGCGAAGGAGTCCGCGTTATGGCCATTTCCAACGACCAAGCAGCTGCCCGCACGGCGGCAAAAAACGCTGCCGTCTCGCTGAAGCCCGCCCTGACCGACGCTAACATCAGTTTCGGTACTGCCAGCTGCGCACCTAATGTCCAGATGACCATCACCATCAGCTACAACTTGTCCACCATGACGGGCGTAGCCGGCCCATTTCCCATGACGGGCAAAGGAGCCATGCTATGCGGCGGATGACATTTCGGTCTTTGAATAACGGCGACGAGCGGGGCGCCGTGAGCGTCCTGGTCGCCCTACTACTGGTTGCACTTCTCGGCTTCGGTGCCATTGCGGTGGACGTCGGTATGCTCTACGCCGAGCGGACTCAGCTCCGCAACGGAGCCGATGCGGCAGCCCTCGCACTGGCACAGAAGTGCGCAAAGAACGCCAACGATCCCGACTGTTCCACTACCTCCGCCCTCGCCCGCGGCTACGCCAACGCCAACGCCAACGACGGCCTCAGCAACATCAAATCCACCCTGCTCGACAAGCCGAACCGCACCGTAACAGTGACGGCCGGTGCCCAGGAATCGGGCAAGGCCGCCAACCAAGTCTCCCTGTTCTTCGCCCGCGCTTTAGAAATGGATACCGCCGAAGTCAACGCCCCGTCAACAGTTATGTGGGGCAGCCCGGTGGCCGGACGCACAGCCTTCCCCGTCGCGTATTCCGTATGCCAGGTCAAGGACTCCATCGGCGGAGCGCTCCAGCTGCTGCAGGATCACGGTAAGAACCAGAATGCGGACTGCATGTACGGCCCGTCGGGGGCTGCGGTGCAAGGCGGCTTCGGCTGGCTGGTCCAGGACTCCGGCGTCTGCGGCGGCACAATCGACCTTACGGTCAACGAGGGCGGTAGCGACCCCGGCAATGATCCACCCAACAACTGCTCCACCACCCTGCAGAAATGGGCGGATGAGATCACGGCCGGCCGGGATGTCACGGTTCTTCTGCCTGTCTACGACGCAGTCACAGGAACCGGCAACGGCGCCGTCTACCACCTCATCGCTTTTGCAGCTTTCAAGGTCAAGGGTTGGAAGTTCAGCGGCAACAGCAGCGCGCCCAACACATTCCAGAACAAATTCACGGGCGCCGACGCAGCGCTCTCCTGCGACGGAAACTGCCGAGGCATCATCGGCAGCTTCGTCAAATACACGTCCTTAGCGGACGGTTACACCCTCGGTCCCGTCGATGCCTACGGCGCAACCATCGTCCGTCTCGCCAAATAATCAGTCCCGAAAGCTCAGGAGCAGTCAGTGAAGTCACGCATGTTGGCAGGAGTGGTGGCAGTCCTCCTGGCCATCGTCGGGGCGGTCCTCGTCGTCACGTACGCCCAGGGCGCTGACCAGCGGGCAGTCAAGGACCTCGATCCGGTGGGAGTCCTCGTGGTCACGAAAGCCGTACCGGCAGGGTCTTCCGTAGACATACTGAAAGCCTCGGTCGCCCTGGAACAGGTGCCCGGAACCGCCGTCGCAAAGTCCGCACTGAACACTCTCGACGCGTCCGCCGGGAAGGTGGCCGCCGCCGACCTCGTACCCGGCGAACAGCTTCTGGCCGAGAAGCTCGTCGCCCCGGAGGACCTCCAGACCTCCGGCTCGGTCAAGGTTCCGGCTGGCCTGCAGGAAGTGTCCTTCCAGCTGGAGCCGAAGCGGGTCGTCGGCGGTCGCCTTGAGCCGGGCGACCACGTGGGCGTCTTCATCTCCATGAAAGCCGGCGGTCTTGAGTCGAAGGCGGACAAAGAGACCACCCAGCTATCCATCCACAAAGTCCTGGTCACCGCGGTCCAGCGCGCCCCCGAAGGAGCCGCCGCCACGCCGGCACCGTCGGCGAGCGCCGGAACAGAGCCCGACCCGCGGGACGTGAACCTCCCCACCGGGTCCCTGATGATCACTGTGGCGGTCAACGACATCAACGCGGGCAAGATTGTGTTCGCATCTGAATTCGGCGATGCCATCTGGCTGACTCGGGAACCGCTCGACGCCGAGGACAACGGTCCGCGCGTTATGATCCGGCCGGACGTCTACAAATGAGCCGGTTCGTCCTTATCACGCCCGATGCCGACTTCGACGGCCGCTTGCGCCAGGCCGTTGCCGGCGGCCTGCAAGGTGGCGTGCAGACCTTTTCCACCAGCCTGCTCCCCGCCGATCCCAACGAGCTGTTTGCCCACCTGAATCAGGAACAGCCCGAGGTGTTGATCCTGGGACCGGAAGTTCCCGTGGAGGAGGCGCTGCGGTTCGCCACCGTAATGCATGTCCGGTTTCCGGAGCTCAGCGTCATCCTTGCGAGCGAGCCGGATCCCAACTTCATCCTGCAGGCCATGCGGGCGGGCATCCGGGACATCCTCTCCCCCACCTCCGATGCTGCACAGATCAGGGTCCTCCTGGAGCGCGTCACGCAGTCCTCCGCCAGCCGGTACCGTGTGCAGGCGCCCCAGTTGACGGCCGAAACCAACAAAGGCCTCGTGATCGGTGTCTTCTCCCCCAAAGGCGGAGTCGGCAAGACCACCATTGCGACCAACATCGCCATCGGCTTGGGCAAAATCGCCCCGATGAGCGTGGTGATCGTTGACCTTGACCTCCAGTTCGGCGACGTCGCCTCCGCGCTGTACCTCGACCCCGAGCACACTGTCACGGACGCAGTCTCCCCCGCTGCCAGCCAGGATTCACTCGTCCTAAAGGCCTTCCTAACCGTCCATCCGGCCAGTATTTACGCTGTCTGTGCTCCGCCAACTCCCGTGGAAGCCGACGAGATAACCCCCGGCCAGGTCAGCAGGCTGCTCGAACAACTCGCCGAACAGTTCCAGTACGTCGTGGTGGATACAGCCCCGGGGCTACCCGAAATCGGCCTCGCTGCCATGGAACAGTGCACCGATGTGGTGTGGATCAGCGGAATGGACATTCCGAGCGTCCGGGGCCTGCGCTCGGGGCTGGACGTCCTGCGTCAGCTGGATATCCTCCCGGAGACCCGGCACGTGGTGCTGAACATGGCGGATTCCAAGCTCGGGCTGACAGTCCAGGACCTCGAATCGACCATCGGGGCGCCCGTGGACGTCAGCATTCCCCGGTCCAAGGCCGTGGCGCTCTCCACCAACCGAGGAATCCCCGTCCTCCAACAAACAGTGAAGGACCCCGCGACCAAAAGCCTGAACCAACTCGTCGACCGCTTTAATCCCGCATGGCGGGCCAAATCGCAACGCAAACTGCACCGGAGAGTCGTGGTCTAAATGAAACTTTCAGAGCGCATCAGTGCTGCCCAGGAAAAAACGCAGGCCCGCACGCACACCGTTCCCCCGCCGTCGCCAGCCCCCCGGGCCACCACCGCAACACTTGAGCTCGACCGCTCTGAGCTGCCCACCCGGCAGTCCGACCCATGGGCGGCACCGCGGCCGGAAAAGCGCACGACGACGGCGGCACCGGCTGCCGCCGTCGTCGTTCCCTCACCGGGGACTGACCACACGGACGAGGTGAAAACGAAAGTCCAGCAGCCCGTAGACGCCTTTGCCGCCCTAAAGGAGCGGGCAGCCACTGCGCTGTTCGAACGCATGGGTTCCCGTTTCAACGACTCTGCGGTCACGGAGCAGGAGCTCCGGACGTCCGCACGCGAGGAGCTCACACGCATCATCGACGGCGAGCAGGTCCCGCTCTCCGCGGATGAGCGCACCCGTCTGGTCCAGGACGTCGCCGACGACGTACTGGGCTATGGCCCGTTGCAGCGTCTCCTCGATGATCCCGCCGTCACGGAGATCATGGTCAACCGGATGGACCAGATTTACGTGGAGCGCAAGGGCCACCTCACCCTGGCCGACTCCCGCTTCAGCTCGGAGGAGCACCTGCGGAAAGTCATCGAACGCATCGTGTCCAAGGTTGGCCGCCGCATTGACGAGTCGTCGCCCTTGGTGGATGCCCGGCTGGAAGACGGATCCCGTGTCAACGCGGTGATCCCGCCGTTGGCCGTGGGCGGATCATCGCTGACCATCCGCAAGTTCTCCAAAGTTCCCCTCACTGTCCGTAACCTCATCGATTTCGGGACACTGACTCCGGAAATGGCGGAGCTCCTGAATGCGTGCGTGAAGGCCAAGCTCAACATCATCGTCTCCGGCGGAACGGGAACAGGGAAAACAACCCTGCTGAACGTTCTCTCGTCTTTCCTTCCGGCGGACGAACGGATCGTCACCATCGAGGATGCTGTGGAGCTCCAGATCCAGCAGGATCATGTGGTCCGGCTGGAAAGCCGTCCCCCCAATACCGAGGGCAAAGGCGAAGTGACCATCCGTGAACTCCTGCGGAACTCGCTGCGTATGCGCCCTGACCGCATTGTGGTGGGTGAGGTACGCGGCGGCGAGTCGCTGGACATGCTCCAGGCCATGAACACGGGACACGACGGATCCCTCTCGACGGTTCACTCCAACTCACCGCGTGACGCCGTCGCCCGTCTGGAAACACTGGTGCTTATGGCAGGGATGGACCTGCCACTGCGGGCCATTCGGGAACAGATAGCTTCAGCGGTCAACCTGATCGTCCAGATTTCGCGTCTGCGTGACGGCAGCCGCCGCATCACCCACGTGACCGAGGTACAAGGTATGGAGGGCGACATCGTCACGTTGCAGGACGCGTTCGTCTTCGACTATTCCGCAGGCGTCGATGCACACGGACGTTTCCTCGGTCGACCGGTCGCCACCGGGATCCGTCCGCGCTTCATCGACCGCTTCGAGGACCTCGGAATCCACGTCTCACCCGGGGTCTTCGCCACCCCCGCCGGTCCCGCCGGCGAAGGAAAGGCCTAGGGCCACCGCCATGCTCATGACCGTTGGAGCGGCGCTCCTCTTCATCGCACCGATCCTCTTGGGGGTGGCGCTGCTCATTCCCGGTACGCCGGAAATCGCTGTGGGACGGCGCCGCCCTTATGACGCCGACCCGCCTTCACGGCTGACCAGGCTGGCAGGCATCACAGTCGGGGCCCTTCACCGCTTCCTGGGGGCCAGAAACGTTCGCCTCTACAGCCGTGATTTGCTGGAGAACGCCGGTGTCCGGCTCAGCCAGGCTGAGTTCTTTGTCCTGGTCATTGCCGGTGGCATCGTCGGCGCACTGGTGGGCCTGGTGATCGGCGTGCCGGTCCTGTCCGTCCTCCTCGTCATACTGGCGCCAGTCGTGGGGCATCTGGTTCTGGGCTTCCTGGCCGGAAAGCGGCGGGCTAAGTTCGACCAGCAACTCGGCGACACCCTCCAATTGCTGGCCGGCGGCCTTCGGGCGGGCCACAGCATCCTCCGCGCCATCGACGCTGCAGCTTCCGAATCACAAAGCCCGACGTCCGAAGAGATGCGTCGGGTCATAACGGAGACCAGCCTGGGCCGCGACCTGCTGGCCTCGTTGACGGACACTTCCGAGCGTATGCGGAACGAGGATTTCGTCTGGATCGCCCAGGCCATCCAGATCAACCGCGAGGTCGGCGGGAATCTGGCCGAGGTCCTGGACCAGGTCAATGAGACGATCCGGGAGCGGTCCGAAATCAAGGGCCATATCAAGGCACTCGCGGCAGAGGGAAAGTTCTCCGCCTACATCCTCATTGCCATGCCCATCGGAATCGTCGTGATGCTCATGATGGTGAACCCGGGCTATATGGATTCGATGTTCACGCATCCGCTGGGTTGGGGCATGATGGCTGCGTCGGCCGTCCTCATGACCATCGGCAGCCTGTGGATGCGCAAGATTATCGATCTGAAGTTCTGAGATGCCCATGAATCCCGTAGTGCTTTCCTCGCTTCTCCTGGTATCCGTCCCCATTGGCTACCTGGCCTGGTCCGTCCTATCCGTGGACCGCAAAGCCCGGACTGCGGCGGTGGCCATACTGACTCGTGGCAGGAGGCCAGCCGAGGTCCCAGAATCGAAGCAAGTCGGCGTCCTCGACAGGATCGGGTACGGGCTGACTCCAGCAGCGTACGTCCGCAAACTCGACAGGCTGCTTTCACTTGCGGGCCGCCCGGCAGCGTGGCCGTTGGGCCGCATTTTGGCGGCAAAGCCTGCCTTGGGCCTGGTGGGAGCGTCGCTTGGGCTGCTCATCAGCGTGAGCGGCCCCAACCCGATGATAAAACTTGCCGGACTGTTCATTCTCTTTCTGGGTTATTTCATCCCGGACCTGCTCCTCTACAGCAAGGGCATGGAACGGCAGAAAGCCATGCAGTTGGAACTGGCGAACACCCTCGATCAAATGCTTATCTCTGTCGAAGCCGGCCTTGGCTTCGAAGGTGCCATGGCCCGCGCGGGCGAAAACGGCAAGGGGCCTCTGGCAGAGGAACTCGTCCGCACGCTACAGGATATGCAGGTGGGCCGGAGCCGCCGGGAGTCCTATCTTGCCCTGGCCGAGAGGACCAACATTCCGGAACTTCGAAGCTTTGTCCAAGCCATCGTCCAGGCCGACACCTACGGCATCGCCATCAGTCGCGTCCTTCGGATCCAGGCGAAAGTCATGCGGGTGAAACGCCGCCAACGCGCCGAAGAAAAGGCGATGAAGCTGCCAGTCTCGATTCTGTTCCCGCTCCTGTTCTTCATTTTTCCGGTCCTTTTCATCGCGATTCTTGGCCCGGCGGTGATCAACACAATTGACACCTTCGCCGGTCAATGACGCCATGCGTCACGCCGATCCGCCCGCCCAGCCCGCGAAACCGCAAGGTTTCCACAGGATTGGATGAAGTCATGCGAATTGACAGTTTCAGGAAGTAGCGTTGTCATATGTCCATCTCAGGTAGCTTAAGCGGCGATGAATGTGTGGGCTTTGTCCCCGCACCTTCACAGTCCACGGCTGCCCCGGGCCCGGCATCAAATCGGGATGACGCTGAACTTCCCCTCGTGGACCTCGCAGTTCTGCAGGACCTTGAAGAACAGCTGGCGCATCCGGCCGTTGCACAGAAATTCGCACGGGACTACGCGACGTTGTGGAGCCAGCGCCACCAGAAGCTGGCAGCAGCGCTGGATCGCCAGGATGCTGCTGCCGCCCTGGACGCGGTCATAAGTATGAAGATAGCTTCAGCCATGGTCGGAGGCCTGCGGCTGTCCCGGCTAGCGGAACAGCTGGAAGAGTTCATCCGAAAGGGAGACCTCGAAAAAGGACATGCCCTCATCGCCGCGGTGGAAATCCATGGGAGCGCGACCGTAAAGGAACTGCGGGACACCTACATCCTGGCGGATGAATAACTTGTGCATCGCGTTCTACCGCTGGTCGTGGATCTCCTGCCGTTCATGCTCCGCCGGCGTCAGCTTGTACCCCACGCCCCGCACAGTCTGCAGCCAGCGTGGGGATTGGGGATCTTCGTGCAGCTTCCGCCGGAGATTTCCGATATGGACCTCAACGGCCCTTTCATCGGCTTCGCTGACGTAGGTATCATCGCGATCTTCCTCGCCCCTGACTACGCGAACCAAGTCAGTCTTCGTGCACACAGCACCTCCCACCCGCAAAAGCTCCTGAAGGAGATCGAACTCACTTCGGGTAAGGGGTAGCGCGTCTCCATGGACAACAACTGACCTGGTCTTCCGATTCAGCGCCAAGCCATTATGCACGAGTACTGCTTCCTCAGCGGTCCTCGTGAGAGGCGACGCGGCCGGCACTGGTGCAGGCGTCCGCCCCTGTGGCGACTGCGGCCGAGGTCTGCGCAGCATTGCCGCTACCCGCGCCCTCAGCTCCAAAGGCCGAAACGGCTTGGTGATGTAATCGTCGGCTCCGGAGTGTAGCGCCGTTAGCAGGTCCGGTTCCTCTGTCCTGCCTGTCAGCATGACTACGTAGGCGTCGCTAAACTGCCGGATTTGCCGCAAAACCTCGTAACCATCGATGTCGGGCAGGCCCACGTCCAGGGTCACGACGTTTGCGCCATGGTCGCGGACCACCTCGACGCCATTCCGTCCGTCCGCGGCTGAGTAAACCTCAAACCCTGCCTGGCTCAGCACGGCCTCCAATAGATTCCGCACATCTGCGTCATCCTCAACAACCACTGCAACCCCAAGATCACCCATGGACTCCCCAGCCTGACGAATTCTCCGAATATGCCCATCACATATGCGAATTTCACCACCACAAATTCACGTTACAACGCAGGAGCTAAATCGTCATCACTTTTTGCCCTATGACCCCACGCATCACTTCGCTTACTATGACACCAAATGTAACTTCTGCTTCTGGAAAGTTGGAGATCGTGGGCAGCGTTGCTTGCATCCAAAAGCCGTTGCGGGCGAAACGAGCGATTTGGCCCAAATCTGAGGAGTGGCTTCAATGAGCGAACGGTTTCTGGCACGAAAGGCGGAGCGCTACTTCAGCGGTCTCCGGCCACGCGCACAGGTCATACTTTGCCAGTTACCCCTGACGGTCTTCATTGCTGGCCTGGTCATCGCAGCCCCCGCCGTTTGGGCGGGGGTGCTGACCAGCGGACTCTTCCTGGCCGCCCTTGTACTTCACGCCATCATTTTTGCAGCCTGCGTCCTTGTGCCCTGGGAGAAATTAGGACCCAATGCTCCTTTGTTGATACCTGTGCTGGACCTAGTTGCGATCTGGTTTACCCGTAACGGGGCCGCCGCAAATCTGCAAGGACTGGGAGTACTGGCGATATTTCCGGTCATCTGGCTTTCCGCATCCGCCATTTCCGCCAGAACAAGCCTCATCCTCAGCTTCTTCGGTCCGCTGCTCATCGGATTACCGACCCTGTTTTCAAAGATGCCGAACATTACGGCGGCCGACGTCACGACAACTGTGCTTTTGCCTTTGATGATGCTCGCCGTTTCGCTCGCCATACGTTTTGCCAGCATTCATATGAGACTTCAGCAACGCAGACTTGAAGCCAAAGACATTGAGCTACAGGCACTCCTGGCAGAAAGCAACGAGCGCGAGCGACTCTTGAACATCATCCTGGAAACGGTCGACGTCGGAATCGTTGCGGTCGGCGGCGACGGCAAACGCCTTCTTTCCAACCACCAGCAGTCCCTCTTTGAGGTGACCGCAAGTCCAGAGGGTCTGCCGGGACGCTCCCAAGAGTCGCTGCTAATGGTCTCCGGCCATGACCGAAAGACGCCGGTTCCACCGAACCGCCGCCCTGAAGCCCGCGCTGCCCACGGCGAAACCTTTGCCGACTACCTGGTTTGGTTAGGTGAAGGCACACAACAGCGGGCAGTATCCACCGCAGCCCGTCCCCTCAAGAACGACGACGGCGAGTTCGACGGCGCGGTAGTCGTCTTCAATGACGTCACCGGGCTGGTAGAAGCCATTTCGGCAAAAGATGATTTCCTTTCGAACGTCTCCCACGAGCTTCGAACGCCACTGAACTCAGTGATCGGGAACCTGGACCTTGTGCTCGACGGCGACCAAGGGCTTCCGCCGTTGGCTGTCCAGCGGCTCGAGGTGGCGCAACGCAACACCGAACGGCTCCTCACCCTTGTGTCTGATCTCTTGGTGTCGGCGTCCGAGGCTTTGCATGTGCACCCACGCAGAACGGATCTTGCCGGCGTGGTTGAGGCGTCCCTCGGTTCGGCCCGCGCCCATGCCGAAACAACGAAGGTCTCACTGCTGATGGACGTTCCCACGCCGTTATGGGCGCACGTTGACCCGCTCCGGATAGGCCAGGCACTGGACAACCTGGTTTCGAACGCCATCAAGTACTCCCCCGACGGCGGGACGGTGAAGGTTTCGGCGCGGGCCGAGGATGGCCTGATCCGCCTCCAGGTGGAGGATGCCGGAATGGGCATGACCGCGGCGGACACCGCCAAGGTCTTCACACGCTTCTACCGTAGCCCAGCCGCACTCGAGGCTGACATCCCCGGCGTGGGACTTGGGTTGTCCATCACCAAGTCGATCGTTGAGCGCCACGGCGGCGGCATTACCTGTGTAAGCCGACCAGGCGAAGGCAGCACATTTACGATGTCACTTCCGGCCGACGGCCCGCCGCCGGCCTTCTAGGAAGCACCGTCAACCGGCAGCGGAATTTACTTCCGCATCGCCCGCGTCAGCTCAGCCCGGGCCAGCAACTCGCCGTCCGAGGGATACGCAACTTCCTCCAGCACTAGCGGATGCGGCGCCGCCAGGACTGACTTGGCGTCGCGCTTCTGCTCAAGCAGCCTCTCATAGAGCCATCCCGGGGCCTCGTCCCCCGACCCGACAGACAAAGCGGACCCCACCAGGGCACGCACCATGTTGTGGCAGAACGCGTCGGCCTGGACCGTGGCGACGATGACGCCGTCGGTCCCCCGGGCGAACTCAAACCGCTGCAGCTCCCTGATGGTGGTTGATCCCTCCCGGGGCTTGCAGTAGGAACGGAAGTTCTGCAGGCCCAGGAGCTTCGATGCCCCCTCGTTCAACAGCGACACATCGAGCTCTTCCCTGTGCCACAGCGTGGAATACCTGCCCAGCGGATCCCACAGCATTGGGCCGTCCGCAATGCGATAGCTGTACCGGCGCCACAGCGCCGAGAAGCGCGCATCGAATCCCTCCGGGGCCACGGTGACACGGTGGACTTCGACGGCGCCGGTGAGGTCACCCAGCCCCCGGCTGAGCGCCCCGCGCAGACGCCGCAGGAGGGCGACGGCGGGGTCCAGTTCCACGCCGCGGTTCAGTCCTAGCCACTCCACGTCGGAGAGGTCCAGGTGGACCACCTGGCCGCGGGCGTGTACGCCGGCGTCGGTCCGGCCGGCGACGGTCACCCGCACCTTGCGCCTGACCAACAGCGCCAGCGCCTCTTCCAGTACTCCCTGGACTGTCCTGAGGCCGGGCTGCACGGCCCACCCGCTGAACGGGCCGCCGTCGTACGCCAAATCCAAACGGATACGCAAAAACCCGCCGCCCCCCAAAACGGGGGCAGCGGGTTTCTGGTGGTTCATAGACTTAAGTCTATGCGAAGAATTTAGCGAATTACTTCGCGTCCTTTTCTTCAGCAGCAGCTTCGGCAACGTCCTCAGAAGCAGCAGCCTCTTCGGTTGCAGCAGCTTCAGCTTCCGGAGCAGCTTCGGTCTCAGCGACCTCAGTCTCGGCGGGAGCTTCCTCGGCGGCCGGAGCAGCCTTGTCTGCATCGCGCTTAGCAGCAGCGGTAGCCTCAGCTACAACAGCCTGCTTGGCGGAAACCGGCTCGAGGACCAGTTCGATGACAGCCATGGGAGCGTTGTCGCCCTTGCGGTTGCCGATCTTGGTGATGCGGGTGTAGCCGCCATCGCGGTTCTCCACTGCCTGTGCAATGTCGGTGAACAGCTCGTGGACGACGCCCTTGTTGCTGATCAGGCCGAGTACACGACGGCGGGAAGCGAGGTCGCCGCGCTTGGCGAAAGTCACCAGACGCTCTGCGTACGGCTTCAGGCGCTTGGCCTTGGTCACCGTGGTGGTGATCCGCTTGTGCTCGAACAGTGCTGCAGCCAGGTTCGCGAGCATCAGGCGCTCGTGAGCCGGGCCGCCTCCGAGGCGCGGACCCTTAGTGGGGGTAGGCATAATTGTTTCTCCTGTTGTGTAGGCCGGCCAGGTCCATCACTGGACCCGGGGCCAAGATCTGCTTGTTAGAGCTCGTCGTCGCTGAACGCGGCGTCGTCCTCTTCGATGGCTGCGGCGCGTGCTGCCAGGTCGAAACCGGGAGGGGAGTCCTTGAGGGACAGACCCAGTTCAACCAGCTTGGCCTTGACCTCGTCGATGGACTTCGCACCGAAGTTACGGATGTCCATCAGGTCGGCCTCGGAGCGGGCAACGAGTTCACCCACGGTGTGGATGCCCTCACGCTTGAGGCAGTTGTAGGAACGGACGGTGAGATCCAGATCCTCGATCGGCAGGGCCATGTCGGCTGCCAGGGCAGCGTCCGTCGGCGACGGGCCAATCTCGATACCTTCAGCTGCGGTGTTCAGCTCGCGGGCCAGACCGAACAGCTCCACCAGGGTGGTGCCTGCCGAAGCAACGGCATCGCGCGGGGCGATTGCCTGCTTGGTCTCGACGTCGACAATGAGCTTGTCGAAGTCAGTGCGCTGCTCAACACGGGTAGCTTCCACGCGGAAAGTAACCTTCAGCACCGGCGAGTAGATCGAGTCGACCGGAATGCGGCCGATCTCGGAATCGCCGGACTTGTTCTGAGCTGCCGAAACGTAGCCGCGGCCGCGCTCGATGGTCAGTTCGAGTTCGAACTTGCCCTTCGAGTTCAGCGTGGCAATGTGCAGATCCGGGTTGTGGAATTCGACGCCGGCCGGCGGAGCGATGTCCGCGGCGGTGACGACTCCCGGGCCCTGCTTGCGCAGGTAAGCAACAACCGGCTCGTCGTGCTCGGAGGAAACCGACAGGTTCTTGATGTTCAGGATGATCTCGGTGACATCTTCCTTGACACCCGGAACCGTGGTGAACTCGTGCAGCACGCCATCGATCCGGATGCTGGTTACAGCAGCGCCCGGGATGGAGGAGAGCAGGGTACGGCGGAGGGAGTTTCCGAGAGTGTATCCAAAGCCCGGCTCCAGCGGTTCAATGATGAAACGGGAGCGGTTATCGGAGACGACCTCTTCAGAGAGGGTGGGGCGCTGTGCAATGAGCACTTAGGTTTCCTTTCGGCGAGCATCCGCTATATGACGCAACACAGGTGGTGGAAATTCGGTCTGAAGACTTAACGCGGCTGGGCCTGCCCGGACCCGTGAAGGTCCGGGCAAGCTCCTGCTGCTGGAAACGTCTTAGACGCGGCGGCGCTTCGGCGGACGGCAGCCGTTGTGCGCGCTGGGGGTTACGTCCTGGATGGACCCAACCTCGAGGCCAGCGGCCTGCAGTGAACGGATTGCGGTTTCGCGTCCTGATCCCGGTCCCTTGACGAATACGTCAACCTTGCGCAGACCGTGCTCCTGTGCACGCTTTGCGGCAGCTTCGGCAGCCATCTGGGCAGCGAACGGGGTGGACTTACGTGAGCCCTTGAAGCCAACCTCACCGGCGGAAGCCCAGGAGATGACAGCACCGTTCGGATCCGTGATGGAAACGATGGTGTTGTTAAAGGTGCTCTTGATGTGCGCCTGGCCCAGCGCGATATTCTTCTTGTCCTTCTTACGCGGCTTGCGAACCGCGCCACGAGTCTTCGGGGGCATTATTTCTCCTACAGAAAGTTTATTGGGGGAAAACGCGTTAATCCCTCAGGGATTAACGTGCCTTCTTCTTGCCGGCCACGGTACGCTTCGGGCCCTTGCGGGTACGTGCGTTCGTCTTGGTGCGCTGTCCGCGAACGGGCAGGCCCTTACGGTGGCGAATACCTTCGTAGCTGCCGATTTCAACCTTGCGGCGGATATCTGCTGCTACTTCGCGGCGAAGGTCACCCTCAACCTTGTAGTTGCCTTCAATGTAGTCACGCAGCTCAACCAGCTGGGTATCGGTGAGGTCCTTAACTCGGACGTCAGCGCTGATGCCAGTGGCAGCCAGGGTTTCGTGTGCACGGGTCTTGCCCACGCCGTAGATGTAAGTAAGCGCAATTTCCAACCGCTTTTCGCGGGGAATGTCTACGCCAGCGAGACGAGCCATATTGGCGGTACTCCTTGTATAAACCGGAGGTCGTAGGCAGTACACCCGCACTTTCAGTGCGGCCCCAGCCTCCGACCGGGGGTTAGCTGTCCGGGCTCATACGTCCCAATTCAGCTTGTGCTGCCTTTATTTACTTGCGTGGGTTAGCAACCCAGGATTTCCCGTGAAGGAAATTAGCCCTGGCGCTGCTTGTGGCGCGGGTTCTCGCAGATCACCATGACCCGGCCATTACGGCGGATCACTTTGCACTTTTCGCAGATCTGCTTGACGCTCGGCTTGACCTTCATGGCGTTCCTTTGCGTGTTGCAGTTGGTCAGCTGGACCGGCCTTCGGCTATTGCTCTGGCCGCCCAGTGTTTACTTGTAGCGGTAGACGATACGACCACGTGTTAGGTCGTACGGGCTCAGCTCCACCACTACCCGGTCCTCAGGGAGAATCCTGATGTAGTGCTGGCGCATTTTTCCAGAGATGTGCGCCAGAACGATGTGCTTGTTGGTGAGCTCAACGCGAAACATCGCGTTAGGCAGCGCCTCAGTCACAACGCCCTCGATCTCAATGACCCCGTCCTTCTTGGCCATACCCTCCGCTAACTGTTGTTGCCACAGCCTTCCGGTTGGCACCGGACATGACTGCGAACGTTTTTGATTGATTGGTTTCTGCCATCCGACCGCAAAAGGGCGCAAACAGGGCAGACAACCAACAGACAACATTACGCCATCTTGGCAGGAATGTTAAATCGGACCATGGTAGCGCACTACCGTGCCGTACGCAGCAAATTCCCCTGCCGGGGTTGTGATGCCCGCGGCCCGGGAGATGCCGTCCAGGACGGCTTCGGTCACGGCGTCGGCCGCCGCGCTCTGCAGCGCGATCAGGCTGAACTGCCGAGGGACCTCGGGACCCAGGTCCAGTTCGACGGCGCCCGTGGCCAGGCAGAACACGGTGTCGCCGTCCGCGAGAGTGTGGGACGGGTTGAGCGCCCGGGCCAGTCCGGCATGGGCAGCGGAGGCGGTCCGCTTGCAGTCCGCCTTGCTCAGGAGGGCATTCGTGGCGACGACGACGAGCGTGGTGTTGAGCGGCGGCAGCTGGGCATCAGGCTGCTGGCGCTTGTAGAAATCCGCCGCCCCGGTTTCGGCGTGCTCACCCAGCGGCCGGCCAACAGGCATCCCCACGGCATTGACCACGGCGATCGCGCCCACCACGATGCCATTCTCCAAGGTGATGGAGGCCGTCCCTACTCCGCCTTTGTACGTCCCCCGGCCGAGCACCGCTCCGGTGCCGGCCCCCACGTTGCCGCGTTCGACGTCGTGGCCTTCCGGTTGGGCGGCAGCGGCGGCAGTTGCCGCGTAGCCCATCTCCTCGTCCGGGCGGGCAGCAAAGTCGCCGCCCCGGCCGAGGTCGAAGATGGCCGCAGCGGGGACGATCGGCACGAGGCCGCCGGGCACCGGGAAGCCCCGGCCGTTTTCCTCGCACCAGCGCTGGGCACCGCGGGCCGCGACCAGGCCGAAGGCGCTGCCGCCGGTGAGCACCACGGCGTCCACCCGCTGCGAGAGCGTGGTGGGATCCAGGGCGTCCGTTTCGGATGTCGCCGGACCGCCGCCGCGGACGTCCACGGAGCCGACCGTTCCGGGTGGCGGCAGCACCACGGTCACCCCGGTGAGCCAGCCGGCGTAGTTCGGGACACCGCCGTCGGGCTCCCGGACAATTCCTGATCTCTGGACGTGGCCCACCTGGATCCCGGTGACATCGGTAATCGCTCCCATGGCTCCATTGTGCGCCCTGCGCAGGAAATGAGTGTCCGCTCCCACGCGTTCCGCGACCCGCGGAGGCAACTCCGGCCGCCAAAACAAACGTTATGTAATACTGCAAGCAACACAGCGTTAACGGGCAAGGAAGCCTTGACTAACAATCCTCTGACGAGGGCTTGTGCGGGATTCTGCCCACCAACCATGTGGTGAAGTGAAGCTAAATTCCCACGCCCACTGGCCAGTCATGCGCAGGCCCGGATCCGTTAGAGACCGAATGACACGACAACTGACTGACAGGCCGCCCGTCGTCGCGGAAGCCGGTCCGGCGCTGCGGCGCCGTGCCAAATGGTCCGGCAGGACGCGCCGGGACTTCTTCGTTTTCCTGGCCCTTGCCCTCCCCAACCTTGTGCTGATCGGGGTGTTCACGTACCTCCCGCTCGTCAACAACGTGTACTACTCCACCCTGGACTGGACGCTGGGATCGGCCTCGGCAACGGTGGTGGGGCTGGACAACTACGTCACCTTCTTCACCAGCCCAGACGCCGCCAAGGTGCTGGGCACCACAGCCATATTCACGCTGGTCACCGTGGGCGGCTCCATGGTGCTGGGCCTGCTGATCGCGCTTGCACTGAACTCGAAAGTCCGCGGCACCACCTTCGCGCGGTCCGCCGTCTTCGCCCCGTATGTCCTCAGCGGCGTGGGGGTCGGCCTGGTGTGGCTGTTCATCTTCGATCCCGGCTACGGCGTGCTCGCCTGGGTCCTCCGCGGGCTGGGCCAGCAGAGCCCGCAGTGGATCAACGATCCGCAGCTGTCGCTGGTCATGGTGATCATCGTGTACGTCTGGAAGAACCTGGGGTACTGCGCGGTGGTGTACCTGGCCGGGCTCCAGTCGCTCCCGCAGGACGTCATGGAGGCTGCTTCGCTGGACGGCGCCAACGGCTTCCGCCGCTTCCTGAGCATGTCCGTCCCGCTGCTCTCCCCCACCACGTTCTTCCTGCTGATCACCACCATGCTCAGCTCACTGCAGGCGTTCGACCTCATCAGGATCATGACGCCGCTGGGCAACGGCACCAGCACGCTGATCTACGAGGCCTACCTGCAGGCGTTCGGTGCGTACAACCGGGCCGGGTACTCGGCCGCTATCTCGGTGGTGCTCTTCGCCATCCTGCTGATCATCACGGTGCTGCAGCTGCGCTTCGTCGAACGGAAGGTGCACTACTCATGAGCACGCACCGGCCGCTGTCCCGCGCCAATATTGTCCAGACGATCGCCGGCGGTTACGTCCCGCTGATCCTGGCCACCCTGGTGGTGTTCCTGCCGCTCCTCTGGATGATCCTCAGCTCCTTCAAACTGCCCGGCGAGATCATCACCATGGACCTGAGGATCCTGCCGGAGAGCCTGAACCCGGAAAACTACAGCATCGCCATGACCACGGTGCCGTTCGCGCAGTTCTTCCTGAACAGCACCATCGTCACCGTGGTTGGCGCAACCGTCAAAGTGCTGCTGGCCATCCTCACCGCCTACGCCCTGGTGTTCGTCCGCTTCCCCTTCAAGAACGCCATCTTCGTGCTTATCCTCGTGGCGCTGATGGTCCCGCCGCAGGTGTCCATCCTGCCGAACTACATCCTCATCGCCGGGATGGGCGGAAAGAACACGCTGTGGGGCATCATCCTCCCCGGCCTGGGGACCGCGTTCGGCACCTTCCTGCTGCGCCAGCACTTCCTGACGCTGCCGGCGTCGATCCTCGAATCGGCGGAGATCGACGGCGCCGGCCACTGGCGCCGCCTGTGGCGGATCGTGGTGCCGGTTTCAGTGCCGTCCATCGCCACCGTGGCACTGGTCACCGTGGTGAGCGAATGGAACGACTACATCTGGCCCCTCATCATCACCGACCGGCCCGAGACCATGACCCTTCCCGTGGGCCTGACGCTGCTGCAGAACTCGGAGGGCAACGGTTCCGGCTGGGGCATCCTGATGGCCGGTGCCGTGCTGGTGATCGTTCCCATCCTGGTGGTGTTCGCGGCACTCCAGCGCTACATCGTGGCCGGCCTCACCCAGGGCAGCGTCACAGGTTAAGGCCCCGCGTCTCAGCAACCCCTGCGGGCAGTCTTACCGAACCACCCGTCATCCAACCCGTACAACGAGTCAGCATGAGCAGGCACCTTTGAGAGGATCCACAATGGTTATGAATCTTGACCGCAGGCATTTCCTGGGACTGGCCGGCGCGGGGGCAGGCGCCGCGGCACTGGCTGCATGCGGCGGTCCCTCCACCGGGGGAGCAACGCCCGCGAGCGAAGCCGCCGAGATCGACTTCAGCGGCGTCAAGCCTGCCGCCTCCATCGATTTCTGGACTAACCACCCGGGCAAGTCCCAGGACGTGGAAAAGTCCATCATCGCGAAATTCCACGCCAAGTTCCCGGACATCAAGGTGAACCTGGTGACCGCGGGCGCCAACTATGAGGAAATCGCGCAGAAGTTCCAGACCTCGCAGGCGGCCAAGGAAGCCCTGCCGGGCGTTGTGGTGCTCTCCGATGTCTGGTGGTTCCGCTACTTCTCCAACGGCAACATCATTCCGCTGGACGGCCTGGTCAAGCAGCTGGACATCAAGGTGGACGACTTCCAGAAGTCCCTCGTGGCGGACTACCAGTACGACGACAAGCAGTGGGCCCTCCCCTACGGCCGTTCCACGCCGCTTTTCTACTACAACAAGGACCACTTCAAGGCGGCCGGGCTCCCTGACCGGGCCCCGAAGACCTGGCAGGAGTTCGCCGAATGGGCGCCGAAGCTGAAGGCCAGTTCCGGGGCGCAGTACGCCTACATTTACCCGGCACTGGCCGGCTACGCAGGATGGACCCTCCAGAACAACCTCTGGGGCTGGGGCGGCAGCTGGTCCAATGAGTGGACCATCACCTGCGACTCTGCAGAATCCGTGGAGGCACTGCAATGGGCCCAGGATTCCATCTACAAGGACGGCTGGGCGGGGGTTTCCTCCAAGGAGGCGGCCGACGACTTCGCCGCCGGCATCACCTCCTCCACCATCTCGTCCACGGGCTCCCTGCTCGGCGTGCTGAAGTCGGCCAAGTTCAATGTAGGCGTGGGCTTCCTGCCGGGCGGCCCCAAGGTGGAAAGCGGAGTCTGCCCCACGGGCGGGGCCGGTCTGGGCATCCCCAGCGGCGTGAGCAAGGAAGTGCAGCTCGCTGCGGGCACGTTCCTGAAGTTCATGACCGAGCCGGAAAACACCGCGGAATTCTCGGCGGCCACGGGCTACATGCCCACCCGCACGTCCGCCGACATGACCTCGGTGCTGGCCAAGACGCCGCAGATCAAGACGGCAATGGACCAGCTCGCGGCCACCCGCGTCCAGGACAACGCCCGGGTGTTCCTGCCCGGCGCGGACCAGGAAATGGCCAAGGCCGCCGCGAAGATCCTCACCCAGCAGGGCGACGTGAAGGCCACCATGACCGCCCTGAAGTCCACGCTGGAGGGCATCTACGCGAAGGACGTCAAGCCCAAGCTCAAGAGCTGACGCCCGGTTCCGACGCGCTTCCGGTCCCGCGATACGCAAAATCCCTGGCGACACCGTAATTCCGGTGTCGCCAGGGATTTTCTGCGTCGCAAGGGATTTTCTGCGTCGCAGGGGTATTTGCGCGTCGCCGCGGGTTCGTGGCTACGGGAGCGAAACCTACGGGATCGGGACGGGGACCACGCCCAGCGGCGCAAGCCGCTCCGCACCGCCGTCGGGCGCTGAAAGAACCCAGATGCCCTTCTCGTGGACGGCTACCGAATGCTCCCACTGGCAGGAGCGCTTGCCGTCGGTGGTCACCACGGTCCAGTCGTCGTCGAGCACGGCGGTTTCGATGCCGCCGCGGACCAGCATCGGCTCGATGGCCAGGCACAGCCCGGGACGGATCTTGGGCCCGCGGTGGTTGGTGCGGTAGTTCAGCACGTCCGGCGCCATGTGCATCTCGGAGCCGATGCCGTGGCCAACGTAATCTTCCAGGATGCCCAGCGGCTTGCCCTGCACGGAGGCCACGTAGTCGTCCACGGCGCAGCCGATGTCCCCCACGAACTTTCCGGTGGCCAGCGCCGCGATCCCCCGCCACATGGCTTCCTCGGTGACTTCGGACAGCCGCACGTCCTCGGGATCGGGCGTCCCCACAATCACGGTGCGGGCCGAGTCGGAGTGCCAGCCGTCCACGATCGCGCCGCCGTCGATCGAGATGATGTCGCCGTCGTTCAGCACACGGTTGCCGGGGATGCCGTGAACCACTTCCTCGTTGACGGAGGTGCAGATGGTGGCCGGGAACCCGTGGTAGCCGAGGAAGTTGGACTTGGCGCCTGCCTCGTCCAGGACCGCAGCGAATACGGCGTCCAGCTGGGCCGTGGTGGTGCCGGGCGTGGCAGCCGCTACCGCAGCGTCCAGGGCGCGGCTCAGGACCAGGCCGGCCTCATGCATGGTGCGCATTTGGGCGTTGGTCTTGTATTCGATGCGGGGCTGTCCGAATGCCATGTATACCTCAGTGCTTCGTCTCGCGGGCGGGATGCGTTCATCCCAGGTCTCTGATCCATTCTCCCGCACCTGCGAAGCTGCTCGGGACAGGGTCCACGCCCAGCTCCTCCCGCAGCCGCCGGGTGCAGTAGGTGCGCTGGAAGCCGAGCTGGCTCACGGCATACCGCGTGAGCCGCGGCGGCCTGCGTGTCACGCCTGCCACCGCCTCGAGGGACGCCGCCAGCGTCATCGCCGCGCGCATCGGGATGAAGCCGAGTTCGACGTCGGCCCGGCCCGTAGCGTCCAGCACCTCCCGCAGGACCTGGCCGAGTGCCACCGGCCGGCGGTCGGCCACGTTCACCGGACCGGTCGCCTCCGAGGTGCAGGCGGCGAGCGCTGCCCTGGCCAGGTTGCCGATGGACGTCAGCTGGTGCCGGATGTCCGGACCTCCGACGCTCAGCAGCCGGCCGTGGTTCACGTTGCGGATGAGCCGCGGCAGGAGCGTCCGGTCACCGGGGCCGTAGACGCCGTGCGGCCTGAGGATCAGCGCGTTGCCGTGCCGCGCTGCAGCGGCCTCGGCCAGGGCTTTCGAGCTGGAGTAGGCGTTCAGGTACCGTCCCGCCACCGCGTCCTCCGGCCGGGCCACGCACGGCTGCCACCAGGGGTAGACGCTGGAACTGGAAATGTGGACCAGCCGCGCACCCGGGAAGGTCGCGGCAACGGCCTCTGTCCCCAGCACGTTCACGCGGTGGAACAGCGGCGGCGGTCCCCAGTCGCCGACGTGCGCGCCGGCATGCACGACGGCGTCAACTTCCGGCGGAGAGGGCAGTTGCCCTGCGCTGAGGTCCCACACGCTAAGGCCCGGGAGCTGGCGCCGGCCGTAACGGATCACCTCCCAGCCGCGTTCCTCGGCGGCCGCGGCAACAGCTCCGCCGACGAAACCGCTGGCACCGGTCACCGCGATCCTCATGGCGTCCCCTCCGGCGGCCGGTCTTGTGACCGCAGGTCTTCGAAACGAGCCCTCAGGGCAATGCGGTCAGGCTTGCGGTGCCGGCCGGACGCCGGCAGCCGGGGCATGATTTCTATCCGGTCGGGCAGGGCCGATTCGTCGATGAGTTTGGGCAGCTCGCCGCGCAGCGTCCGCAGGAGCGTCTCCTGGTTCCGTCCGTGCGGTTCGACGGCGAGCCACACCGCTTCGTCGCCGATGCCGTCCGGGACGCCGACCATCACCGCCTGGCCAACGCCGTCGATGCCGGCAATCACGGGCTCGTACAGGCCCGGGTAGATGTTGGTCTTGCCGCGGATGATCATGTCCTTCTTGCGCCCCAGCAGGACCAGCCTCGGCGCGCTCGGGGAGCCGGCCGCTGCGGCCGGGTCATCGACGGGCCCGGCCGGTCCGGCCGGTCCGTGGTCCAGCCGCACGAGGTCGCCGGTGGCGTGCTCGTCCATGGCGTCCTCGCCGAGGTAGCCCAGGCACATGTTCGGGCCGGAGACGATCAGCTCGTGGTCCTCCGCCACCCGCAAGTGCACACCAGGCAGGGGCTCGCCGAGGTAGTCTCCCTCCCCGGAGCCGTCCGGCGTCCGGAACTCCGCGGTTTTCCCGGAAGCGAACTCCAGTTTCTCGCGCCCGTCGGCGATCGCAATGGGCAGTACTTCGGTCATCCCGTAGATGCAATGGAAGCGCACTCCGGGCAGGAGCTGGGCGGCCCGTTCCAGGAAGGATGCCAGCACGGGCGCGGCACCCAGCATCACCGTTTTCAGGGTGTCCGGCCACACCAGCTGTCCGGTTTCCACGGCGTCAAGGATCGGCGCCAGCTGCGAGGGCACCAGGAACACGTGGGTTGCCGCCTTATGCCCGGGCGAGGACCCCAGCTCGGCCGCGAACCGCAGCGGATCGATCGCAGCGGACAGGCCGTACGCCGGCATGGTCCAGTGGGCACCGGCGATCAGCGCAGGCAGGCCCATCATCAGCTGCTCCGAATGGATGCGGTCACCGGCGGCGAACGTGCAGCGCGTGCTCAGCTGGCCAAAGCCGGCCGCCAGGGTCCCGCGGCTGTGCACCACTCCCTTGGGGTTCCCGGTGGTGCCGGACGTGAAGATGATGACTGCTTCCTGCCCTGGCGCGGCCTCCATCGCCGGCGGCCCGTCGGGACGGCGGCCGTCACCGCCGTCCCTGCCCCCGGCGTGAGCACCGCCGTCGTCCCCGCCGCCGGCGTGAGCACCGCCGTCGTACCTGCCTGCGCGAGGCGCCGTACGGCGGGACAGCGAACGGATGTTGGTGGATTTCAGCGGGACGCCCGGAAGCCACGGGCCGGAGTGGTAGTGCCGGACGTTCATGGCCCCGTAGTCAGGGAGCAGCAGGCCGCGCCGCCGGGCAAGTGGCCGCAGCGGGCCGCGCGCGCTGAGGGCATAGAGCAGCGACTCGGAGGCTGCCCAGCGCGGGGATGCCAGCGCGGTCCTGTTCCGGAAGAGCTCGGGCCCAACCCCCGGATCGATGAACACAATGGCCCCGCCTGCCCGGACGGCGGCCAGCGCGAGCGTGAATGCCGCCGGTCCCGGCCGGACCGAAAACAGCAGGCGCTCCCCCGGGCCGAATCCGTCACGCCGGAGGCCTGCGGCCGTGGATTCGATCCCGTCAGCAAGGTTCCGGTAGCTGATGGTCTTGCCGGGCCTTCCGCTGCGCTTGCCCGGTGCCGTGATGGCCGGATGGTCCGGGTACTCCGCTGCGGCGTCGTACACCGCGGCAATGAGGTCATCCGGCAGGTCAGTCGGCACGGGTCAGCTCCAGGGACTTGTAGTGCGGAATGAGCACGTTGCGGCTGACGGTCCGGGAGCGGATGGACCACGGGTTCCGGCGGTACTCGTCCAGCAGCGCGGCCAGCGCGCAGTTGATCTCGGCCATCGCCAGCGGCATGCCGATGCAGAAGTGGGCGCCCGCCCCGAACCACAGCTGGCGGGCCGCGGGCGGGACGGGTGTCCCCGGGTCGAAGCCGCCCAGGCTCTTGACCGCGTGCACGGTCGACAGCAGGATGCGGTCGCCCGGCCTGATCCGGACGCCGCCCAGCCGCCGGGCCGCCGTCGCCTCGCGGAGCATCATGGGCGACGGCGCCGTGTACCGCAGGCCCTCGTTGACGGCGTCCGGGAGGCCGCGGCGGTCAGCTGCCAGTCCGGGCAGCCGGCCGCCGTCGAACAGCATGGCGGCGAGCCGCGGAACGTAGGACACCAGGGTCTCGGTCCCCGCGATCACAAAGGCACTGACGATCCCCACCGCTTCGTCCTCGCTGAGGCCCAGGACGCGGAGGCGGCCGGGAAAGGTGGAGGGGTCGTCGCTGCGGTAGGCGTTGCGCACGGGTCCGGCAAGAATTTCGACGGCGGCCTTCGCCGTCGCGACCTGCGGCGCCGTTAGCCGTGGCCGGCCCAGGCGAACCAGCGAGGTGATGGAGGTGCCGAGGGTGAAGAGTTCGGTGTCCGGCAGGCGGCCGGGAGTATCGTCCGGGACACCCAGCAGCCTGCTGATTACTCCCCCGGACAGTTCCTTGACCAGCCCGACGAACTCCACGGAGCCACCGTTCTCCAGCCCTGCAGCCAGCCGTTCGCGCAATCGTTCGCCCGCGGGGGCGACGATGGCTTCAACGGCCCGCGGGGTGAACAGTCCGTTGAGGCGGCGCCGCAGCTCCAGGTGCTCTGCCCCGTGCATGTTCAGCAGGACGCGCGGTCCCACCACGGGAGTCCACAGCGCGCCGGAAGCCCGGGTCCCGGACTTCGAGTAGCCGGCGTCCATCAGGACATCGCGGACCAGTGAGGCCTCGCTGACCAGCACGCCGAGGCCCGGAAGCCGGACAACGGGCCGGAGCTTCCCCAGCCCGCGGATCAGCGGGTAGGCCACCGGGTGGGCGCCGGTGTGCAGCCGCCGCTCCCAGCCGGCCAGGCCACCCGTGGCGGCGGTCGGCGCCGTATAAGCGCTCACCGGATGTCCACGTGGTCGGGGCGGAACCGGTGGTCCGCATACCAGGCGAGGGTGTTGGGCAGGCCCCAGGCCTGTACCCGGCGGCAGGACCCAAAGACCACCACGTTGCGTCGGAGGGCATATGCGCGCGTGAGTTTGCGGACGCTGTTGGATAGCGCCCGGTCCTCGTGCAGGTCCTCGATGCTGGTGCGGGGAAATCCGCCTGACCGCAGATACAGCTCCGCGGTGATGGCCATGTTGCAGCCGGGCAGCATCTGGTAAGGGCCAAGGTAGCCCTCCCCCTTGTTGCCCGGGCGGATGCGGCCAAAGAACGAGGCGACTTCCACGGCCAGCAGCATCAGCCAGCGGCTTGCCCGGCCCAGGCCCTCGTCCAGCCGGGGGTTCAGCTGCCCGGCAATCATTTCCAGGCCGTCGTCGAACGCTTCCACGATGCGCAGTGTCCAGTCGGGAGCCGGCAGGCAGTCCGCGTCCGTGCGGGCCAGCCAGCGGGCGCCGTTCAGGGCCCCGAAACGCATCCCCGTATCGGCAGCGGCTCCGGTCCCCTTTTGCGGCTCGTGGATCAGCCGGACATCCATAGCCGGGTGAATCCGTGCAAAGTCCGCGACGATTGCCGTGGTTGTATCCGTGGAGCCGTTGTCCACCACCACGAGCGTGAAGTCCTTGTGCACCTGCGCGGCCAGCGCCTGCAGTGATTGGCGGATGAGCTTCTCCTCGTTGAGCGCTGGCATCGCGACACAGAGCGCCCGCACCGGCGGCACGCTGCCGGGCACGCGGCCGGGGGCCGGTTCGCCGCCGGGGGCCGGTTCGCCGCCCGGGACCGGTGCCGTCACAGCCGCACCACGGCGATGCCCAGGCTCACGCCGCCGGCCAGCCCCACCAGCGCCACCAGGTCGCCGGGGCCGCACCGGCCCAGGTCCTGCGCCACCTTCAGCTGCAGCGGCAGGCTGACCGAGGCCATGTTGCCGAAATCCTCCACGGTCCTGACGAGCTTGTCCTGCGGCACCCCGGCGCCGCGGGCAAAGATGTCCCGGTACGGGGCACTCACCTGGTGGACGCAGACAACGGCGAAGTCCGACCAGGTCAGCCCAAGCCGCTCCAGGGTCTCGTCCAGGATGCCCCGGCCCAGATCAAGGAATGCGTCCTTGAGCTTTTCGCCGTCCATGTTGAAGTACGTTGCTTCGGGGTCCCGTGGAGCTACGGAACCGCCGGTCGCGAGCGTTCCCACCGCCCAGTGGCTGCTCTTCGCGGTGAACCCCATTCCCAGCACCCGGGACCCGGCGTCGTCGTCGGGGTCTGCCGGTTCCAGCAGCAGCGCGCACCCGGCGTCACTCATGGTGTAGCCGGGGAAGGCTGCGGAGAAGGTCTCCTGGTCCGGAACGGCCCACCGCACCGCCCGGGAGGGCGATTCCCCGCTCACGAGGAGGACGCGCCGGTAACGTCCGGTTCCGATCAGGGCGTCGGCCACCTCGAGGCCGTTCAGGATGCTGTTGCAGGCGTTCTTGATGTCCATTACCGGGCAGCCCATGCCGAGTTTTGCGGCGACCATGTGGCCGGTGGCCGGTTCCACCATGTCCTGGCTCGCCGAGGCAAAGAGGAGGAGGTCGACGTCGGCGGGCTGGAGTCCGCGGTCCGCCAGCAGTTTGGCGGCGGCGACGGCCGCAAGATCGGACGCCTGCTCGGTCACGGACATCACAGACCGTGTCCGGATGCCCGTCAGCCTGCCGATCAGGCCCTTCGGGACCCGAAATCCGGGGCTGGAGGCGGCGAGCTGCCACTCCAATTGTTCGGTGCCCAGCCGCCCGGGCGGCACATAGACTTCAAGGCCAGCGATCCTCGCCGCCCCCGGAAGGGTCTTGTTCATGCAATATCTCCCCACAGACAATGCGTCCGGTGATTCCCGGTCCGGTCCTGACCACCTGACGGCCGCCGACACCCGCGGCGCCGCCCTCAGAACAGGGCCCCGCCCCAAAATAAGGCAGGGCGCGTCCCGTACACGATGGTACGGGACGCGCCCTGCCTGGCACTGAAGGCCAGCCGGGTTCCGGCATCTGCCTTGATGCCCCGGCTAATCCTGGATCAGGCTGCCTGTGCTGCCTTGATGGCTTCCATCACGCGGTCAGTGACCTCGTCGATAGCGCCGATGCCGTCAACCTGGGTCAGGATGCCGCGTTCGGCATACTTGGCCACAACGGCTTCGGTCTGCTCGTGGTACAGGTCCAGCCGATGGCGGATGACGGCTTCATTGTCGTCGCTCCGGCCCGTTTCCTTGGCCCGGCCGAGCAGCCGGTGCACCAGTTCCTCGTCATCGGCGGTCAGCTGCAGGACAACGTCCAGCTTCTGCTCACCCTTGGCGAGGATCTCATCGAGGTAGTCCACCTGTGCGGTGGTGCGCGGGTATCCGTCCAGGAGGAAGCCGCTTTCGACGTCGTCCTCGCTCAGGCGGTCGCGCACCATCTTGTTGGTAACGCTGTCCGGCACGAAATCGCCGGCATCCATGTACTTCTTGGCCTCGACGCCCAGCGGCGTCTCACCCTTGACGTTGGCGCGGAAGATGTCGCCGGTGGAGATCGCAACGACGCCGAGGCGCTCGGAGATCCGATCCGCCTGCGTTCCCTTGCCTGAACCCGGAGGTCCGATAATCAGCATTCTCGTCATCGCAAAAGCCCTTCGTAGTGACGTTGTTGTAGCTGCGCGTCAATCTGCTTGACCGTTTCCAGGCCGACACCCACCATGATCAGGATCGACGTTCCACCGAACGGGAAGTTCTGGTTGGCATTGATCAGGACCAGGGCGACCAGCGGGATCAATGCCACGAAGCCCAGGTAGAGGGCGCCGGGCAGGGTGATCCTGGAAAGGACGTACTGCAGATAGTCCGCCGTCGGCTTACCGGCCCGGATACCCGGGATGAAGCCGCCGTACTTCTTCATGTTGTCGGAAACCTCTTCAGGATTGAAAGTGATTGCGACATAGAAGTAGGTGAAGAAAACAATCATGGCGAAATAGAGCGCCATGTAGATGGGGTGGTCACCGCGGGTGAGGTTGTTGTTGATCCACTCAACCCACGGCTGGATCGGCTCGCCCTGCTTCGGCTGGTTGAACTGGGAGATCAGGCCCGGCAGGTACAGCATCGAGGACGCAAAGATGACGGGCACGACGCCGGCCATGTTCACCTTTATGGGAATGTACGTGCTGGTCCCGCCCACGGTCCGCCGGCCGATCATGCGCTTGGCGTACTGCACCGGAATGCGGCGCTGGGATTGTTCCACGAACACCACGAGGGCCACGGTGAGCAGGCCGATCGCCAACACCATGAAGAAAGTGCCCGGGCCCTGCGAGGTCCAGATGGCGCCCAGCGACGTCGGGAAGCTGGCGGCGATCGAGGTGAAGATGAGCAGCGACATGCCGTTGCCCACGCCCTTCTCAGTGACGAGCTCGCCCATCCACATGATCAGGCCGGTGCCGGCCGTCAGCGTGATGATGATGAGGATGGTGGTGATGACGCTCGCATCCGGAATGATGTCCAGCTGGCAATTGGGCAGCAGCTGGCCGGATCGTGCCAGCGACACCAGCGTCGTGGCGTTCAACAAGCCCAGGGCGATGGTCAGGTAACGCGTGTACTGCGTCAGCTTGGACTGCCCCGATGCGCCCTCTTCATACAGCTCCTGGAACCGGGGAATGACTACCCGGAGCAGCTGCACAATGATGCTGGCCGTGATGTACGGCATGATGCCCAAGGCGAAGATGGACACCTGCAGCAATGCACCGCCGCTGAACAGATTGACGAGCTGGTAGATCCCGCCCGAGGTCTGACCGTTCTGCAAGCATTGCTGGACATTCTGGTAGTTCACACCAGGCGAGGGGATGAAGGCACCCAAGCGGAAGATTGTGATGATTCCCAGCGTGAACAACAACTTGCGTCGCAGATCAGGCGTGCGAAAGGCCCGGCCAAATGCGCTAAGCAAGCGTCCTCCTGATGTGTTTATAAAGTCGTGTGAGATAGGTCAATAAAACCCAACAACCGAGTCTAACGGGTTGATGCGTCCTGCGAACAATCGGCGAGGTTTCAAATGAGAAAAAACTCCCGGTACGCAGGGCCTGGGCCCCGCGTACCGGGAGTTCTCACAACGGGCAGTTGCCCCGCCGTCCCCTATTAGAGGGCGGTGGTGCTTCCGCCTGCTGCTGCGATCTTTTCTGCGGCGCTGGCCGAGAATGCGTGGACCGTGACGTCAACCTTGACGGTGATGTCGCCGGTGCCCAGCACCTTGACGGGCTGGTTCTTGCGAACGGCACCCTTTTCGACCAGGTTCTCCACGGTGACTGCGCCACCTTCCGGGAACAGCTCGTTGAGCTTGTCCAGGTTTACAACCTGGTACTCAACCCGGAACGGGTTCTTGAAGCCGCGCAGCTTAGGCAGGCGCATGTGCAGCGGCAGCTGGCCGCCGGCAAAGCCAGCCTTGATCTGGTAACGGGCCTTCGTACCCTTGGTACCGCGACCAGCGGTCTTACCCTTGGAACCTTCACCACGACCAACACGGGTCTTGGCGGTCTTGGCACCCGGGGCGGGACGCAGGTGGTGAACCTTCAGTGCGTTCTGCTTCTCAGCAGCGGCGCCCTGTGCCTTTTCGGCGGTGTTCTTCTCTGCCATTTACTTCGCCTCCTCTACCTTTACCAGGTGCGGAACCGTGTTGAGCATTCCAACGGTCACGGCATCGGCGGTGCGGACAACGGTGTGTCCGATCCGCTTCAGGCCGAGGGACCGAAGGGTGTCGCGCTGGTTCTGCTTGCCGCCAATGGCGGACTTGATCTGAGTGATCTCCAACTGAGCGTCGGAGGGAATCAGGTTCTTAGCCATGACTCAGACACCTGCCTTCTGGTTCAGGAGAGCCTTCACCATTGCCGGCGGAGCGACCTCGTCGAGCGGGAGGCCGCGGCGTGCTGCCACTGCTGCCGGCTCTTCGAGGCGCTTCAGGGCATCAACGGTCGCGTGAACGATGTTGATGGCGTTGGAGGAACCGAGCGACTTGGAGAGGATGTCGTGGATGCCCACGCACTCCAGTACTGCACGGACCGGACCGCCGGCGATAACACCGGTACCGGCGGAAGCCGGACGCAGCATGACGACGCCTGCGGCGGCTTCACCCTGAACGCGGTGCGGGATGGTGCTGCCGATGCGGGGAACGCGGAAGAAGGACTTCTTGGCTTCTTCAACGCCCTTCGCGATTGCGGCAGGAACTTCCTTAGCCTTGCCGTAGCCAACGCCGACCATACCGTTGCCGTCGCCGACAACGACGAGGGCGGTGAAGCTGAAGCGACGACCACCCTTGACGACCTTGGAAACGCGGTTGATGGTTACAACGCGCTCTACGAACTGGCTCTTTTCGGCTTCGCGGCCGCCGTCGCGGCCACCACGGCCACCACGGTCGCCACGGCCCTGGCCGCGGTCGCCACGCTCGCCACGACGAGCGCCACCACGGCGGTCGTCGGCAGCAGCGGGAGCAGCGGCCTCAGTGGCCGGAGCAGCTACGGCTTCAGTCGCCTTCTGATCTGCAGACACAGTGTCCTTTTCCTTGTTTGCTTCCGTCACAGTGACAGCCCACCTTCACGTGCGCCGTCAGCGACGGCGGCGATCCGGCCGTGGTACTTGTTACCACCGCGGTCGAAGACAACTGCTTCGACACCGGCAGCCTTGGCACGCTCGGCGACGAGTTCGCCAACGCGCTTGGCCTTGGCGGTCTTGTCACCATCGAATGCACGAAGGTCGGCTTCCAGTGTGGAGGCGCTTGCCACGGTCAGGCCCTTGGTGTCATCGACAACCTGGACGAATACGTGACGTGCGGAGCGGTTGACGACCAGACGCGGGCGTACAGCCGTACCGGAGATGCGCTTGCGGATACGAAGCTGGCGGCGGCTGCGCTGGGCAGACTTGCTCTTGTTCGTACGCTTCTTGTTAATTGCGATCGCCATGGTTACTTACCAGCCTTTCCGACCTTGCGGCGGATGACTTCGCCTGCGTAACGGATGCCCTTGCCCTTGTAGGGGTCCGGCTTCCGCAGCTTGCGAATGTTGGCAGCAACCTCGCCGACCTGCTGCTTGGAGATACCTGAAACAGAGAGCTTGGTCGGGGTCTCAACTGCAAAGGTGATGCCGTTCGGTGCCGAGACGTTGACCGGGTGGCTGTAGCCCAGAGCGAACTCCAGGTCAGAACCCTTGGCCTGGACGCGGTAACCAGTACCGACAATCTCAAGCTTCTTCTCGTAGCCTGCGGTGACACCCTGGATCATGTTGGCGATCAGGGTGCGGGTCAGGCCGTGCAGCGAACGTGAGGCGCGCTCGTCGTTCGGGCGGGCGACAGTCAGGGTGCCTTCTTCCAGGGAAACCTCGATCGGGCTGGCCACAGTGTGGCTCAGCTCGCCTTTGGAACCCTTGACGCTGACGACAGAGCCGTCAACCTTGACCTCAACGCCGGCAGGAACGGTGATGGGGAGACGTCCAATACGTGACATTATTCTCTTCCTTTCCCGTTACCAGACGTAAGCGAGGACTTCGCCGCCCACGCCCTTCTTGCCGGCCTGCTTGTCAGTCAAGAGGCCGGAAGAGGTGGACAGGATTGCGACACCCAGGCCACCGAGCACGTGCGGCAGGTTGGTGGACTTTGCGTAAACGCGCAGTCCCGGCTTGGAAATACGACGAACGCCAGCGATTGAACGCTCGCGGTTCGGACCGAACTTGAGCTCGAGGGTCAGCTTCTTGCCAACCTCAGCGTCTTCTTCTTTCCAGGAGGCGATGTAACCTTCAGCCTTCAGGATGTCGGCAACGCGTGCCTTGAGCTTGCTGTACGGCATAGTCACGGAGTCGTGGTATGCCGAGTTTGCGTTGCGCAGACGCGTAAGCATGTCTGCGACGGGATCTGTCATGGTCATGTTGGGCTCTTGCCCTTCCTCATAACGGTTTCCGCCCTGCCATCCCCTCGGGGAATCGGCAAGGCCGGACCTTCTATGTAGCTAGATTAAGCTTCGGTCTTGAACGGGAAACCAAGCGCCTTGAGCAGCGCGCGGCCTTCGTCGTCGGTCTTGGCGGTGGTCACGACGGTGATGTCCATACCGCGAACGCGGTCGATGGAATCCTGGTCGATCTCGTGGAACATAACCTGCTCGGTCAGACCGAAGGTGTAGTTGCCGTTGCCATCGAACTGCTTGCCACTGAGGCCCCGGAAGTCACGGATACGCGGCAGTGCCAGCGTGACCAGACGGTCCAGGAATTCCCACATGCGGTCCCCACGCAGAGTTGCGTGTGCACCGATGGGCATGCCTTCGCGCAGCTTGAACTGTGCGATCGACTTGCGGGCCTTGGTTACCTGCGGCTTCTGACCGGTGATCAGGGTCAGATCGCGGACAGCGCCGTCGATCAGCTTGGAGTCCTTGGCGGCATCTCCAACACCCATGTTCACAACGACCTTGACCAGACGGGGAACCTGGTTGACGTTTTCGTACTTGAATTCCTCGATGAGCGTGCTCTTGATGGAATCCGCGTACTTGGTCTTCAGACGAGGAACGATCTTGCTTGCCGGAGTCTCGAGAGTCTCAGTCATTAGATGTCCTTCCCGGAGCTCTTGGCCACGCGTACGCGCACTTCACGCTTCACGCCATCGCGCTCAACGGTTTCGGTGCGGAAACCGACGCGGGTGGGCTTCTTGGTGGAGGGGTCAACCAGGGCCACGTTGGAGATGTGGATGGAAGCCTCGACGACCTCGATGCCACCGGTCTTGGAGCCGCGCTGCGACTGACCGACCTTGGTGTGCTTGGTTACGCGGTTAATGCCTTCGACCAACACGCGGTTGGTCTCCGGGAATACACGCAGAACCTTGCCCTGCTTGCCTTTGTCGCCGCCGCGCTCAGCCTTGGCGCCAGTGATGACCTGAACGAGGTCACCCTTTTTGATCTTAGCCATGGACTAGAGCACCTCCGGAGCCAGAGAAACGATCTTCATGAACTTCTTGTCACGAAGTTCACGACCAACCGGTCCGAAGATACGGGTACCGCGGGGGTCACCGTCGTTCTTCAGGATCACAGCTGCGTTCTCGTCAAACTTGATGTAGGAACCATCCGCACGGCGGCGTTCCTTCTTGGTACGGACGATGACAGCCTTGACGACATCGCCCTTCTTTACGTTGCCGCCCGGAATTGCGTCCTTGACGGTAGCGACGATAACGTCGCCAATGCCTGCGTAGCGACGGCCAGATCCACCGAGAACGCGAATGGTAAGGATTTCCTTAGCACCCGTGTTGTCGGCGACCTTGAGTCGCGACTCCTGCTGAATCACTATTTACTCCTTGCGTCGCGCTGGTTCTCAGACCGAAAATCTTCCTACGGAATGAGCCTTGCGGAACGGTTGATCGGGGTGTCTCTTGACCTGCCTGGATTTTGCCAGACCAGGCCTAAACTCCCGTGCCAAAAACATTTGCTTCCCAGGCGATTCCGACGGATCGGAGCTCAAGGGGGCACTATGCCGTGGCACGATTGTTTACGAGGTTGATGACGGCGCACGAAGGGCGCCATACAAACTCAAAATCTTAGCACGTTCCGGCCCCCGGACACTAACCGGCGACGGACCGGGACTGGCCCGGGCGCAGGACACGAAAAGGCCCGCTCCCCTTGCGGGGAACGGGCCTTTCTGGTCAGTAATGACCTAGGCCGGACAGGTCCGGCTCAGGGTTACTTGGCCTTTTCGAGGATCTCCACCAGGCGCCACCGCTTGGTAGCGGACAGCGGGCGGGTCTCGGCGAGGAGAACGAGGTCGCCGATGCCGGCGGTGTTCTCTTCGTCGTGGGCCTTGATCTTCGTGTTGCGGCGGATGACCTTGCCGTAAAGGGCGTGCTTCACGCGGTCTTCGACCTGGACAACGATGGTCTTTTCCATCTTGTCCGAGACGACGTAGCCGCGCTTCGTCTTACGGTAACCGCGCTCGTCAGCCTTGGCTGCGTCGGAAACAGTTTCCGTCACGTTCTCGTCCTTTTCACTCACTTGGCATCCTCCTCGGCCTCAACCGTTTCAGCCTTGTCGGCCTTCTTGGTTGCAGCCTTCTTGGACTTCTTCTCTTCCTTGGCTTCCACAACCGGTGCCGCTACCTCGACACGAATGCCGAGCTCGCGCTCACGGAGAACGGTGTAGATGCGTGCGATGTCCTTCTTTACCGCGCGCAGACGACCGTGGTTCTCCAGCTGACCGGTGGCGGACTGGAAACGCAGGTTGAACAGCTCTTCCTTGGCCTTACGGAGTTCTTCAACGAGACGCTCGTTGTCGAAACCGTCCAGCTGTGCGGATGCAAGTTCCTTGGATCCTACTGCCATTTCTACTCACCACCTTCGCGACGCACAATGCGTGCCTTCAACGGCAGCTTGTGGATTGCCAGGCGCAGGGCCTCGCGAGCTACCTCTTCACTGACACCGGAGAGTTCGAAGAGAACCCGGCCCGGCTTGACGTTTGAGACCCACCATTCCGGAGAACCCTTACCGGAACCCATGCGGGTTTCGGCAGGCTTCTTCGTCAGCGGACGGTCCGGGTAAATGTTGATCCAGACCTTACCGCCACGCTTGATGTGGCGGGTCATCGCGATACGGGCAGATTCGATCTGACGGTTCGTGACGTATGCCGGGCTCAGAGCCTGGATGCCCCACTCACCGAAGGAGACCCTGGTGCCGCCCGTAGCAGCGCCGGAACGACCCGGGTGGTGCTGCTTACGGTGCTTGACTCGACGTGGGATAAGCATTTAAGCCTGTCCTCCTTCTACTGCAGCAGGTGCAGCCTCAACTGCCGGAGCTTCGGCGGCCGGAGCTGCCTCCGCTGCCGGACGGTCGGTACGACGGCGGCGGTCACCACGGTCAGCGCCACCCGGGCGGCCCGGGCGATCGCTGGCACCACGGCCGCGGGACGGAGCAGCAGCTGCCTGCTGAGCCAGTTCCTTGGAGGTGACGTCACCCTTGTAGATCCAGACCTTCACGCCGATGCGGCCGAAGGTGGTCTTGGCTTCGTAGAAGCCGTAGTCGATGTTCGCACGGAGGGTGTGCAGGGGCACACGGCCTTCGCGGTAGAACTCCGAGCGGGACATTTCAGCGCCACCCAGTCGACCGGAGCAGGCGATACGGATGCCCTTGGCACCTGCACGCTGTGCGGACTGCATTGCCTTCTTCATCGCACGGCGGAATGCCACGCGGGAAGTCAGCTGCTCTGCAACGCCCTGGGCAACAAGCTGTGCTTCCATCTCGGGGTTCTTGACCTCGAGGATGTTCAGCTGAACCTGCTTGCCGGTGAGCTTTTCGAGCTCGCCGCGGATGCGGTCTGCTTCTGCACCGCGGCGGCCGATGACGATGCCCGGACGTGCCGTGTGGATATCCACACGGACACGGTCGCGGGTGCGCTCGATTTCAACCTTGGCGATACCGGCGCGCTCCATGCCCGTGGACATGAGCTGGCGGATACGGATGTCTTCGCGAACGAAGTCCTTGTACCGCTGGCCGGCCTTGGTGCTGTCAGCAAACCAGTGCGATACGTGATCGGTGGTGATGCCGAGTCGGAACCCGTGCGGGTTAACTTTCTGTCCCACTTAGCGAGCCTCCTCTTTCTCCGGGGTAGCGACTACCACGGTGATGTGGCTCGTGCGCTTCTTGATCTGAAATGCACGACCCTGGGCACGCGGCTGGAACCGCTTCATGGTCGGGCCTTCATCAACAAACGCTTCGCTGATGATGAGGTCACCTTCGTCAAACGCCACTCCGTCGCGGTCCGCGAGGACCCGGGCGTTGGAGATTGCTGACTGAACTACCTTGAATACCGGCTCCGAAGCTGCCTGGGGGGCAAACTTCAGAATTGCCAGAGCCTCGTTCGCTTGCTTACCACGAACAAGGTTGACGACGCGCCGGGCCTTCATAGGCGTTACGCGGATGTGACGCGCAATTGCCTTGGCTTCCATTGCTTTCCTTCTCTCGTCTTTGACGTAAGTGCAGGCGCCTAGCGGCGCTTGCCCTTACGGTCGTCCTTGACATGGCCGCGGAATGTCCGCGTCGGAGCGAATTCGCCGAGCTTGTGCCCGACCATCGACTCGGTGACAAACACCGGGATGTGCTTGCGTCCGTCGTGCACGGCGATCGTGTGCCCGAGCATGTCGGGGATGATCATCGAACGGCGGGACCAGGTCTTGATAACGTTCTTGGTGCCCTTTTCGTTTTCCCTGTCCACCTTCACAAAGAGGTGCTGGTCAACGAAAGGACCTTTTTTCAGGCTGCGTGGCATGTGTCCAGGCTCCTATCGCTTGTTCTTGCCAGTACGACGACGACGCACAATAAGCTTGTCGCTCTCTTTGTTCGGGCGGCGGGTGCGGCCCTCACGCTTACCGTTCGGGTTGACGGGGTGACGTCCACCGGACGTCTTACCCTCGCCACCACCGTGCGGGTGGTCAACCGGGTTCATGGCGACACCACGGACGGTCGGGCGAACGCCCTTCCACCGCATACGGCCGGCCTTGCCCCAGTTGATGTTCGACTGCTCTGCGTTGCCGACCTCGCCGATCGTGGCGCGGCAGCGCACGTCAACGTTGCGGATTTCGCCGGAAGGCAGCCGCAGCTGGGCGAAGCGGCCTTCCTTTGCAACGAGCTGGATCGATGCGCCGGCGGAACGGCCCATCTTGGCGCCGCCACCCGGACGCAGTTCAACTGCGTGGATAACGGTACCCACCGGGATGTTGCGCAGGGGCAGGTTGTTGCCAGGCTTGATATCAGCGTTGGCACCGGCCTCTACGAAGTCACCCTGGGACAGCTTGTTCGGGGCGATGATGTAACGCTTGGTGCCATCAACGTAGTGCAGGAGGGCGATGCGAGCCGTGCGGTTCGGATCGTACTCGATTTCGGCAACGCGGGCGTCAACGCCGTCTTTGTCGTGGCGACGGAAGTCGATCAGACGGTACTGGCGCTTGTGGCCACCACCCTTGTGACGGGTCGTGATCTTACCGGTGTTGTTACGGCCACCCTTTTTCGGGAGGGGACGTACCAACGACTTTTCCGGCGTCGACCGCGTGATTTCAGTGAAGTCCGCTACGCTCGAGCCACGACGGCCCGGTGTAGTCGGCTTGTATTTACGGATTCCCATAATTTATTTCCTCGTTAAAGTGGTCTCCGCTACGAGAGCGGACCGCCGAAGATGTCGATAGTGCCTTCTTTGAGGCTCACAATTGCACGCTTGGTGTTCTTGCGGGTACCCCATCCGAATTTGGTGCGCTTGCGCTTACCGGCACGGTTGATGGTGTTGATCGAGTCGACCTTGACGGAGAAAATCTTCTCCACAGCCAGCTTGATCTCGGTCTTGTTCGAGCGGGGGTCCACCAGGAAGGTGTACTTTCCCTCATCGATCAAGCCGTAGCTCTTTTCCGATACGACGGGTGCAAGCACAACGTCGCGCGGGTCCTTGATGGTGGCTGCACTCACTTGGCATCCTCCTCGTTCTTTGCCTTGGCGGCAACGAATGCCTCATAGGCAGCCTTGGTGAAGACAACGTCGTCAGAGACGAGCACGTCGTAGGTGTTCAGCTGGTCTGCGTACAGAACGTGAACATCTGCGAGGTTGCGCACGGACAGTGCGGCAACATCGTTGGCGCGCTCGATGACAACGAGCAGGTTCTTGCGCTCGGACACGCCGCGCAGCGTTGCCAGTGCATCCTTGGCGGACGGCTTGGTGCCGGCTACCAGTTCAGCAACAACGTGGATGCGGCCGTTACGGGCACGGTCAGACAATGCGCCGCGCAGTGCAGCAGCAATCATCTTCTTGGGGGTCCGCTGGCTGTAGTCACGCGGGGTCGGGCCGTGGACAACGCCACCACCGGTCATGTGAGGAGCACGGATTGAACCCTGACGGGCGCGGCCGGTGCCCTTCTGCTTGAACGGCTTGCGGCCTGCACCGGAAACTTCAGCGCGGGTCTTGGTCTTGTGGGTACCCTGGCGAGCAGCAGCGAGCTGGGCAACGACGACCTGGTGCAGCAGCGGCACGTTGGTCTGTACGTCGAAGATCTCTGCAGGCAGGTCAACCTTGACAGTGCTAGTCATTGAACTAGGCTCCCTTCACGGCGGTGCGTACGAGGACGACCTGGCCGCGGGCACCGGGAACGGCGCCCTTGATGAGGAGCAGCGACTTCTCGACGTCAACTGCGTGAACCGTGAGGTTCAGCGTGGTGTGACGAACGGCGCCCATGCGGCCGGCCATTTTCATGCCCTTGAAGACGCGGCTCGGGGTGGATGCGCCACCGATTGAACCGGGCTTACGGTGGTTCTTGTGTGCACCGTGGGAAGCTCCAACGCCGTGGAAGCCGTGACGCTTCATAACACCGGCGAAGCCCTTACCCTTGGTGGTGCCAACGACGTCGATCTTCTGGCCGGCTTCGAAGACCTCAACAGAGAGCTCCTGGCCCAGCTCGTACTCGGCAGCATCTGCGGTACGGAGTTCGACGACGTGACGGCGAGGCGTGACGCCTGCCTTTTCAAAGTGACCAGCCAGCGGCTTGGTGACCTTGCGGGGATCGATCTGGCCGTAGCCGATCTGAACGGCGACGTAGCCATCAACTTCTGCATTGCGCAGCTGGGTGATGACGTTTGAGTCAGCCTGGACAACAGTGACGGGGATGAGCTTGTTGTTCTCGTCCCAGACCTGGGTCATGCCGAGCTTCGTGCCCAGCAGGCCCTTTACGTTACGGGTTGCGGTCATAGTCTCTCAGCACCTCCCTACAGCTTGATTTCGATGTTCACGTCAGCCGGCAGGTCGAGACGCATAAGCGAGTCAACAGCCTTCGGCGTGGGGTCGATGATGTCGATCAGACGCTTGTGCGTGCGCATTTCAAAGTGCTCGCGGCTGTCCTTGTACTTGTGCGGAGAGCGGATAACGCAGTACACGTTCTTCTCCGTCGGCAGCGGCACGGGGCCAACTACCGTTGCGCCTGCGCGCGTGACCGTCTCAACGATCTTCCGTGCTGAAACGTCAATGACCTCGTGGTCGTATGACTTCAGCCGGATGCGGATTTTTTGTCCCGCCATGTCGCCTGACTCTCTTTCAGTCTGTGCTTCCCCTGTTTGGGGCTGCCCTGTTTACTTACGCGTTGTGCGGCTGCCGAAGCATTTGAAGTCGTAACTACCACCCGCCGCACAAGCTGAATCCGGAAGAATCCGGGTTCCTCAACCTGCCGGCGTAACCGACCCCCGCGGTCGGGCGTGTCGCGCTCAGCACGCGTACTCGTCCGCAGTTCCATGGGGAGTGGGTTATGTTTGGTCTCCTACTTGGACCCTGACACCCGGCATTATCCGGATCGGGACGCGAAGGAGCGCTTGAACAACTCATCTAGTATGCCGGATTTTGCGGGCAGAAGCGAATCAGGCTATGCGGAGCCTTGCCCCCGCTCATTGCCTTCAGCAACAGTCGAATGGATGATAGGGACATGACTGTGCAGAACTCTGCGGCGTTGCAGAGCCTGGCCGGGCGGATGGATCCGGACTTCACCCTGGGTGTGGCCGCCGCTGCGTTCCAGATCGAAGGATCCCTCAAAGCTGACGGGCGCGGGCCCTCCGGCTGGGATGCCTTTGCCGAGAAGCCGGGAAGCATCCTGGACGGCCACTCCCCTGCCGTTGCCTGCGACCACTACAACCGCTCCGGCGAAGATGTGGCCCTGATGCGCGAGCTGGGCGTTGACTCCTACCGGTTCTCCATTTCCTGGCCCCGGATCCAGCCTGACGGCCGCGGCGCTTTCAACAGCCAGGGCCTCGACTTCTATGACCGGCTGATCGACCAGCTGCTCGACGCCGGCATCTCGCCGATGGCCACGCTCTACCACTGGGACACTCCCCTGCCCCTCGAACACAGCGGCGGCTGGATGAACCGGTCCACGGCGGAGCGTTTTGCAGAGTACAGCTCAGCCGCAGGGGAACGGTTCGGCGACCGGGTTGCCCAGTGGGTCACCCTGAATGAACCGGTTTCGGTGACCCTCAACGGATATGCGCTGGGCGTGCATGCCCCGGGCCACGATCTCCTGTTCAACGCCCTGCCGTCTATTCACCATCAGCTGCTGGGGCACGGCCTCGCGGTCCAGGCCCTGCGGGCCGCAGGCGTCAGCGGCGGGGTAGGCGTCACCAACCTCCACTCCCCTGTCCGGCCGGCAACAGGCAAGCCTGGCGACAGGATGGTGGCGAGGATTTTCGACACCCTGATGAACCGTGTCTACGCGGACCCCGTGTTGCTGGGCCGCTACCCGAAGCTGCCCCTTGTGGTCCGGCCGTGGTTCCGCTCCATGGGCAAGATCTCCGACGCCGACCTCCGGACCATCCACCAGCCGTTGGACTTCTACGGACTCAATTACTACTACCCCGTGAAAGTGGCCATGGGCCGCGGGACGGTCAGCGTACCGGCGAATAATTCTGCGGCACTGGCCCGGCTGCCCTTCCACGAAGTGGGCTACCCGGAGTACGAGACCACCGGGTTCGGCTGGCCGGTTGCCCCGGAGCACCTCGGCATCCTGCTCCGCGAAATGAAGGACCGGTACGGCGATGCCTTGCCGCCCCTTTACATCACCGAGAGCGGGGCGAGCTTCCCGGAGCCGGAGCACGTGTCCGGTCCGATTGCCGACACAAAGAGAATCGAATACCTGGCCAACCATTTGAGTCACGCGATTGCCGCCACGTCCCCGGGCGGTATCGCCGAGGACGTGAAGCTGCTGGGCTACTACGTGTGGACGCTGCTGGACAACTTCGAGTGGGCGGCCGGATACTCCCAGCGCTTCGGGCTGATCCACGTGGACTTTGACACACTGGAGCGCACACCCAAGGAATCCTTCTACTGGTTCCAGGCGCTCAGCAGGGCGCGGAGGGCCTGAGCGCCTGCCTACTGGTTCTTGTTGGCCCGGTTGATGCGCTTGGCGCGGTCGATCTCCTGGCGGAAGTGCTTCTTCGCCCAAAAAACGCCGGCGACTACCGCAGCGGCAACCAGGAGGAAAATAATCCATTCCATGATGCTGTCCTTTCGTTGTCAGCCACCTTACCAAGGCTTCACTGCAAACGATCCCGCCCGTCAGGGGTCGGCTGGGCCTCGGACTGCGGCCCTCCGTCAGCCGGCGCCTCCGCTTGGCGCGGGCCAGCTTCCACAGGGCAAATGCGATGAGCCCGACGGCGATCAGCGCCAGCAGCGCGAAGGTATAGGACCGAAGGGCCCACGTCAGGCACAGTGCGACACCGGCCGCACCCCACCAGACGAACATCCGTTCTCCGATAAGCAGTCCGGACAGCAGCAGTGCCGCGTGCAGGCCCAGGACCCACAGCTGCTGGCCGCCGGATCCGCCAAACAGAATACCCAGCCCGCTCAGGCCAAGCAGTGCGGCGCCCGCCCCCAGGAGGACGCGGCCCGCTGCCCGATATCCGTCAGCGAAGCGCAGCCCGGCCAGGGCTGCGGCCAACAGGACGTACCACTGCACCGCCCAGAACGGCGCCTGCAGGTGGCCATCGGTGATGAGGACGGCACGCTGCACCGCCATGGTCACCAGGAACGCGCCAATCTCGAGAGTCAGCCTCCGCGCCCGGACCGGAACTTCCTTCACGGCCACGGACACGGTTGCAGCCACGAACAGGGCCGCTGTCAGGGCCGTGGCATCGCGCACCATGCCCGCCGCCGCTGCCGCTGCCAGCCCGAGCGCCGCTGCGGAAACCAGGGTCCTCCGCCGCACTCCGCCCTGATCACTGAGCGCGAAGCTGGCGCCGTAGAGAACCAATGCCGCCGGCCCGCATCCGGCCAGCCAGGGCAGATAGGCGCCCCACGGCCCCTCGGTACCGCGAAATCCGGAGGCAGCAATCAACGTTGCCCCCGACAGGACAAGTGCTGCGGCCGGCGGATACAGCAACGGTGTTCGTTCCACGTGCGATGCCGTAAACCCGGTGGCGGCCAGAACCAGGAGGGTAGCGCCTGTAATCCACTCCGCAGCCTGGCCGACGACAAGTCCGGCGGTGAGGGCGGGAGCAGCTGCCCCGGCGAGCCAGAACCAGCGGTCCACGCCGGCTTTGCGTGAACCGTCGCCGTGCCGTTGCCGTGCAATGCCTGCGATGTTGAAAGCGAGTGACGCGGCCAGGAGGGCCAGGGGGACACCGTCCCAACTGAGAAGCGGCGCGGCGAGGACGGTTCCGGCCCCGAACTGCAGTGCCGGTCCCGATGCGATGACGGCGAACACTCCCCCGTACACGCAAAGGTAGAGCGCCCCACGTGCCGCAAACAGCCGATGGGCGGCCAGGGCACCAAGCACCAGCAGCAGCAACTCAACGAGGACAACTGCCCGCCCACCTTCGGCAGCGTGGATGGCGGAGGCGCCAGCGCCCTGGAGCACGTACAGCGCGGGCAGGACTGCCTGCGCCCCGAGGGTTACCCATACCGCGGCGTCCTGGAATGGCACTTGCTCCAGCCGGTGCCGCATGAACCAGCGGACAACGTGCTGCAATACCAGCACGCCGGCGAAGGTGAGTGACACCACGGTGCCGGACGCCGTGATGTCGAAGCTGAAGACCATCGCCAGCGCCGCTGTCAGCAGGCGGGCCGCGGCAAAGTAAGCACCCTTCGCCTGCCGCGGTTCCACCGCCACAACCATGGCAGCGCTGAAGGCCGCGAAGATGCCAAGTAGAAGTTCGACGTCGGACAGGCGGTCACCGCTGCAGACAAGCAAGACCGCCAACATGGACGGCGCAAAGGCTGCTGCTGCCGCCAGGTCACGGAACACGTATCCCGAGGCAGTTGCACTAAGGGCCATCACCGTGATGGTGAGGGTTCGTTGCCAGTCCCAAGTTCCCCCGGCCGCGGCTGTGTGGGGCAGAATCACGGCCGCCGCCAGGGTAGCGGTCTGCAGCATCAAAACAAGGGCGACGTCGGCCACCACCGTGTCCGGAGCCCGGTCGCGCACAGCGGCGGTCAGCGGGAACACGAGCTGAATCCCCAAAGCAACAATCAGGACTGTGGCGAGCGAAATTTCCTGACCCCCGACTACCACCGGCCCTGTGGACTCCTGGAGCTGCCCATAAGCAAGAACCAACAGGAGGGTTGCCGCAGCCCGGCCCATCCACCAGTAGGCCCACCGCCGGATGACGGCCGTTGAGCGCAGGGCCGAGGCGCCAAGATACAGGACGACGATCAGCAGGACGCCGTTGCCCAGTCCAAGCGAAACACTCGTGTAGGAGGCCAGGACGACAGCCGCCGAGACTGCCAGGGGCAACGCCTCCGCTGCCGTCGGTTGCCAGGAAACGCCCAAACCAAGACGCGGGAACAGGACCGTGCCCGTCGCCAGCGACGCCACGAGTTGAACCACGAGGGCGGTGGCCAAAAGCAGGTTCCCGGCTGTGGTGTCGGTGACGGACAGGGCCACGATGGCAGCTATCCCGGCAGCGGTAAACCCGACCAGTGTGGGCATCGGGGCAAGCACCGCGGCGCCGGCACGCTCCGCCGCGGCCGACGCCAGCTGCTGCAGCACGAGGGCCAGCGACAGGGCGAAGATGGCAGCAGCCAGCACTTCAGGGTTCCCCTCCATCACAGCGGAGGTCAGGACTGGAACGGCCAAGGTGCCCGCTATCCGCGCAGAAAGGATGAACTGCGGGCGCATCGGCGAACGGGTACCCGCCGACCGCACGGCCCAAAAAAGCGTGCCGGCGGCCAGGATGTTGAAGTTCAGCCACGGCCCCAGCTGCGCGCCTGCGATGACACCCGTGGCCAGCGCTGCCGGCGGCGCCCACTCGGCGGCTCCTCCGGCTTTGACGGCGATGACCATGCCGGTGGCTACGCTGCCAAGCACCGCCCACAACAAGAGGCCATCCTGGCTGCCGGGGACCGGCGGCAGCATGACTAAGACCATCAGCAGTTGCGCTCCAAAGGTGCAGAACGAGTCAGCCCGCCAGTGCCGTTCTCCTCCCCGGCCCGGACACCACCGCTGCAGTGCGGCCGCACACGCGGCCGTCACCACCGATTGCAGGGCCAGAAGGAATCCGGCCGTTACGAGGCTCCAAGTGACAGTGCCGGTCAGGTGCCAGGCCCAGGCCGAAGCCGCAATCGTCATCGCCAATCGCGCACCATAAATCTTTGGCAGACGGTGCCCGGCGGACGGCACGGCGGCCGCAAGTGCGAAGTATGCTCCGCAGAGTGCCATGATCAGGGCGAACTCGCCTCGATCCAAGCGCAGCGGCAGAATCGTTGCCGCTACGGCCACTGCCGGGACAACGAACGGGTCGAGAAGCATGACGGGACGTAGGAACACGGGCGGGAGCCAGCGCGGCTTCATCAGCGTTACCAATGTCATCGCCGCAGCGAAGCCGATCATGGCCCCGAAGTACCAAATGAGCGAAGCACCCAGTGCGGCAACTCCCGACCACGCCGTCGAAACCACAAACGTGAGGGACAGATACACCAGCACGCGGCTTTCGAGCCGAAGAGCGGCAGCGACGTAGGCCAGCGTTCCAACAACGGAGGTCAGGAGCCACGCGAGGGGACCGTCCTGGACGGCAAAGTTGTACATCGCCAGGCCCGCGACGGGCACCAGCGCAAGCCCGGTTCCTGCAAAGGCTACCGCGGCAGGACGCAGTCTCGGAGCCTTTGCGTGCAGTGCAAATCCTGCGCCGTAGAAAAGCACCGTGATGAGGCAAACGCCGGCAAAACGCAGCACAGCCGGCAGGCTTGTGCCGACAAAAAGCGCCCCCGCTGCCACCAGCAACAGACTGGCAACATAGAGCGTGACGTTGATGTTCTGCCGTTCGCGTTTCTCCTTGCGGGCCAGCCGTTCGGCCGGAGACTCTTCGAACGGAGCCCCGCCCAAAGACGGCGGGGCCGCGAATGGCCCATCAAAGGATGGCGCGTCCACCGGAGCCCCAACATTCGGAGCGACCAACGTCGGCAGGTGCGTGAACGGCTGCTGCCCGGGTGCGGCCGGCAACAGGCCCGGCACCGGCACCTCTGCCGGCGTGTCTGCTGCCTCTGCAGGCGGGAAGACAGGCAAATCGGCGGCATAGCCAGCTGCCGCCGTCGTCATGGACGCCTCGGCAGCAACCTGCCGAGGTAACCCGGAAGCCATGTTGGCGTCATTCCACCCCTGCACGTGGCCTGCCATGAAGCCGTTCCGGTAGGCGTCGCCCCCGGCGGCCTTCAACTGGCGGACGGAATGCCGGGAGACGATCAGGAGGACGGCGGCAATGATGAGCAGAAGCGTCATGAGGGCGGACCACATCTCGGTTCCTTTCGGTGAATCGCCGCAACGACCTTCGATGCAGTTTATCCAGCGACTGGACTAACTCTAGCAAAAAACAGCCCCGCTGCGTATAAACGCAACGGGGCTGTTGATAAGTATCAGACGACCGTCAGACGGCGTGCTGATCCCTGATCAGCAAGTATTACTTGATGATCTTGGTGACGCGTCCCGAACCAACGGTGCGGCCGCCTTCGCGGATTGCGAAGCCGAGGCCGTCTTCCATGGCGATGGGCTGGATGAGCGCAACGGTCATCTCAGTGTTGTCGCCAGGCATAACCATTTCCGTGCCTTCCGGCAGGGTGATAACGCCGGTTACGTCCGTGGTGCGGAAGTAGAACTGCGGGCGGTAGTTGGAGTAGAACGGGTTGTGACGCCCGCCTTCGTCCTTGGAGAGGATGTAGACGTTAGCCTCGAAGTCGGTGTGCGGGGTAATGGAGCCCGGCTTGACGACAACCTGGCCACGCTCTACGTCATCACGCTTCAGACCGCGGAGCAGGAGGCCACAGTTCTCGCCGGCCCATGCTTCGTCGAGCTGCTTGTGGAACATCTCGATACCGGTAACCGTGGTCTTCTGGACCGGGCGGATGCCGACGATCTCGACCTCAGAGTTGATCGCGAGGGTTCCACGCTCGGCGCGGCCCGTTACAACGGTGCCACGGCCGGTGATCGTGAAGACGTCTTCGATCGGCATCAGGAACGGCTTGTCACGGTCACGTACGGGGTCCGGAACGGACTCGTCGACTGCAGCCATCAGGTCCTCAACGGACTTGACCCACTCCGGGTCGCCTTCCAGAGCCTTGAGGCCGGAAACGCGAACAACCGGTGCTTCGTCGCCATCGAAGCCCTGCGAGCTCAGGAGCTCACGAACTTCCATTTCGACGAGGTCGAGGAGTTCCTCGTCATCGACCATGTCAGCCTTGTTCAGTGCCACCAGCAGGTAGGGAACACCAACCTGGCGGGCAAGCAGAACGTGCTCGCGGGTCTGAGCCATCGGGCCGTCAGTGGCGGCAACCACGAGGATTGCACCGTCCATCTGGGCAGCGCCGGTGATCATGTTCTTGATGTAGTCAGCGTGACCCGGAGCGTCTACGTGTGCGTAGTGGCGCTTCTCGGTCTGGTACTCAACGTGGGAGATGTTGATGGTAATGCCGCGCTGACGCTCTTCGGGAGCAGAGTCAATCGACGCGAAGTCACGCTTCTCGTTGAGAGTCGGGTACTTGTCGTACAGCACCTTGGAAATGGCGGCCGTCAACGTCGTCTTACCGTGGTCAACGTGACCAATGGTACCGATGTTAACGTGCGGCTTAGTCCGCTCGAACTTTGCCTTTGCCACAGGTTCCTCCTAGAACGTTTTCAAATGACTTACCCTTCAGTCGCGCTTGTCGCGGCCGAAACTTCAGTAAGTCTACTTGGGGGGCTTGGATTGGTGAAATTGCAGATTCAGGAACTAATACTAGTCCCTCGAGCCTGTTCGTGCAGATGGCCGAGACCCGGCTTGACCGGACTGCATCTGGCCTGGACCGGCCACCTGCACCGGGCTAGTTTCCGGAACCGGAAACGCACCCGAGTTTGTCGCTTTGAAAGTCCGTTGGACTACTCGCCGCGGTTCTTCTGGATGATCTCGTCGGCAAATGCCTTCGGGACCTCGGCGTAGCTGTGGAACGTCATGGAGTACACAGCGCGGCCCTGGGTCTTTGAACGCAGGTCGCCGATGTAGCCGAACATGCCGGACAGCGGGACGTGTGCGCGGATAACCTTGACGCCCTGAGCATCCTCCATCGACTGCATCTGGCCACGACGGGAGTTGAGGTCACCGATAACTTCACCCATGTATTCCTCAGGGGTGCGGACCTCGACATCCATCAGCGGTTCGAGCAGGATGGGGTTCGCCTTGCGTGCAGCTTCCTTGAAAGCCATACGGCCGGCGATCTTGAACGCCATTTCCGAGGAGTCAACATCGTGGTACGCGCCGTCAATCAGCGTGGCCTTGATGCCGACAACCGGGTAGCCGGCCAGGACGCCGTCGTTCAGTGCATCCTGGATACCTGCATCAACAGACGGAATGTATTCGCGCGGGATACGGCCACCAGTGACCTTGTTCTCGAACTCGTACAGCTCGCCATCGGAAGTATCCAACGGCGCGATCGCGATCTGGATCTTTGCGAACTGACCCGAACCACCGGTCTGCTTCTTGTGCGTGTAGTCGTGACGCTCTACAGCACGCTTGATGGTTTCGCGGTAAGCAACCTGCGGCTTGCCAACGTTTGCCTCGACCTTGAACTCACGGCGCATGCGGTCCACCAGGATGTCCAGGTGGAGCTCGCCCATGCCGGCGATGATGGTCTGGCCGGTGTCTTCGTTGAGGGAGACCTGGAAGGTCGGGTCCTCAGCGGAGAGCTTCTGGATGGCCGTGGAGAGCTTCTCCTGGTCACCCTTGGTGTTCGGTTCGATGGCAACCGAGATCACGGGCTCCGGGAAGCTCATGGACTCGAGGACGATCTGGTTGCTGGAGTCGCACAGGGTGTCGCCCGTGGTGGTGTCCTTCAGCCCGATCGCTGCGTAGATGTGGCCGGCGGTAGCGCCCTCAACGGGCATTTCCTTGTTGGCGTGCATCTGGAACAGCTTACCGATGCGCTCCTTCTTGCCCTTGGTGGAGTTGACCACCTGGGAACCTGCCTCGACGTGACCGGAGTACACGCGGATGAAGGTGAGCTGACCGAAGAACGGGTGGGCAGCAATCTTGAAGGCCAAAGCCGAGAACGGCTCCTCGGACGACGGCGCGCGCGTCAGTTCCTTCTCTTCGTCGCGAGGATCGTGACCGATCATCGGGGGGACGTCGAGCGGGTTCGGCAGGTAGTCGACGACGGCATCGAGCATCGGCTGTACGCCACGGTTCTTGAAGGCAGAACCACAGAACACCGGGTACAGCTCGGAGTTGATCGTCATCTTGCGGATGCCGGCCTTGAGCTCATCGACGGTGATTTCTTCACCTTCGAGGTACTTCTCCATGAGCTCTTCGGAAGCCTCGGCAACGGTCTCGACGAGCGTTGCGCGGTACTCTTCGGCCTTGGCCTGGAGATCGGCGGGGATCTCCTGGACCTCGTACTTGGCACCCATGGTGACGTCACCCTTGGAGTCACCGGGCCACACCAGGGCGCGCATCTCAAGGAGATCCACGACGCCGATGAAGTCGTTCTCGGCACCGATCGGCAGCTGCATGACCAGCGGCTTGGCGCCGAGGCGGCCAACAATGGTGTCAACGGTGAAGTAGAAGTCAGCGCCGAGCTTGTCCATCTTGTTGACGAAGCAGATACGCGGAACGTTGTACTTGTCAGCCTGGCGCCAGACAGTCTCGGACTGCGGCTCCACGCCTTCCTTGCCATCGAACACGGCGACGGCGCCGTCGAGGACGCGCAGGGAGCGCTCAACCTCAACGGTGAAGTCAACGTGGCCGGGGGTGTCGATGATGTTGATCTGGTTGTTGTCCCAGAAGCAGGTCACGGCGGCAGACGTGATGGTGATGCCGCGTTCCTTTTCCTGTTCCATCCAGTCGGTCGTCGAAGCGCCGTCGTGCGTTTCGCCGATCTTGTGGTTCACACCTGTGTAAAACAGGATGCGCTCGGTGGTGGTGGTCTTGCCGGCATCAATGTGGGCCATGATGCCGATATTGCGGACCTTACTAAGGTCGGTAAGCACGTCCTGTGCCACGGTGTCTCCCTTTCGGATGGACTACACGTTCGCCGCCGGCTCGTCAGAGCCGGCGGCGTCCGGGAAGTATTACCAGCGGTAGTGTGCGAAGGCCTTGTTGGACTCGGCCATCTTGTGGGTGTCTTCGCGACGCTTGACAGCGGCACCGAGGCCGTTGGATGCATCCAGGATTTCGTTCTGGAGACGCTCGGTCATCGTCTTCTCGCGGCGGGCCTTGGAGTAGCCGACCAGCCAGCGGAGGGCGAGGGCCGTGGAGCGGCCCGGCTTGACCTCAACCGGAACCTGGTAGGTTGCGCCACCGACGCGGCGTGAGCGGACCTCGAGGGAAGGCTTGACGTTCTCCATGGCCTTCTTGAGGGCTGCAACGGGGTCGCCGCCGGACTTGGCGCGGGCGCCTTCGAGTGCACCGTAAACGATGCGCTCAGCGGTGGACTTCTTGCCGTCTACGAGCACCTTGTTGATGAGCTGGGTGACCAGCGGGGAGCCGTATACGGGATCTAGAACTAGCGGCCGCTTGGGGGCCGGACCCTTGCGAGGCATATTACTTCTTCTCCATCTTTGCGCCGTAACGGCTGCGGGCCTGCTTACGGTTCTTCACACCCTGGGTATCGAGGGCGCCACGGACGATCTTGTAGCGGACACCCGGAAGGTCCTTCACACGACCGCCACGGACGAGCACAATGGAGTGCTCCTGGAGGTTGTGGCCTACACCGGGGATGTAGGCAGTGACTTCAACGCCACCGTTAAGGCGCACACGTGCAACCTTACGCAGAGCCGAGTTCGGCTTCTTCGGGGTGGTGGTGTAGACGCGGGTGCAAACACCGCGGCGCATCGGGCTGCCGTTAAGCGCGGGAGCCTTGGTCTTTTTGACCTTAGGCGTGCGGCCCTTTCGGACCAGCTGGTTAATCGTAGGCACTCTCGTGTTCTCCGTTTTATCCGGAGCGGCCGCTGACAGCCGCTCTCCTTTTGCTTTGCCCCGCCGCCCGAGCTTTGAAGAATCTCCAGAGCAGCTGAGGCGAAGCCTTAATAGTCGGATCGCACACCGGGGAACCTGACTCACGTCAGCAACGGCCCCTAGGCATGCAAAAATGTGGCATACGTTGCACAAGAACCCTGCAAACCGGAAACGTCGCTCTGGTTCAGCCTTTCAGCTCAACCGGCGCACTCATCCACTGCCACAATAACAATTGGTATCCAGTCTAACATGGACGGCCGCCATGCCTTAATCGGCGGCCCTGGCCCAACGGAAAGGCCCCGACCCGCTTCCGCTGTTTCCAGCGGAGCGGGTCGGGGCCTGACGACGAACTAGCGGTTAGCGGAAGTCGCTGCCAAGGTCGTAGTCATCCAGCGGGATGGCGTGGAACTCAGGAGCTCCGTCGCCGCCCAGGGTGTCGTAGGAGAAGTCGCTGAATGCGCTGGGACCTGTGAACAGGTTGGCCTTTGCTTCTTCAGTCGGTTCCACCGTGACCTCCGTGTAGCGCGGGAGACCCGTGCCGGCGGGGATGAGCTTACCGATGATGACGTTTTCCTTGAGGCCGAGCAGCGGATCGCTCTTGCCTTCCATGGCCGCCTGCGTCAGGACGCGGGTGGTTTCCTGGAAGGAAGCTGCGGACAGCCAGGACTCGGTGGCCAGGGATGCCTTGGTGATACCCATGAGCTCAGGACGTCCGGAAGCCGGCGTCTTGCCCTCGGACACAACACGGCGGTTGGCGTCTTCGAAGCGGCTACGCTCGGCCAGCTCACCGGGGAGCAGGTCGGATTCACCGGACTCGATGACCGTGACGCGGCGCAGCATCTGGCGAACGATAACCTCGACGTGCTTGTCGTGGATACCGATGCCCTGGCTGCGGTACACGCCCTGGACTTCGTCCACCAGGAACTTCTGTGCGGCACGGGGGCCCATGATGCGCAGAACCTGCTTGGGGTCGACCGGACCGTTGATGAGCTTCTGGCCCACCGTGACGTGCTGCCCGTCTTCAATCAGGAGGCGTGAGCGGCGCAGGACCGGGTAAGCGATCTCTTCGCTGCCGTCATCCGGAGTGATGACCAGGCGCATCTGACGCTCGGACTCTTCGATGGCGATGCGGCCGGCTGCTTCTGCAATCGGTGCGACACCCTTCGGAGTACGTGCTTCGAAGAGCTCCTGGATACGGGGCAGACCCTGGGTGATGTCGTCGCCGCCGCTGGCGGAAACAGCACCACCGGTGTGGAACGTACGCATGGTCAGCTGGGTACCCGGCTCACCGATGGACTGTGCGGCGATGATGCCCACGGCCTCACCGATGTCCACGGTCTTTCCGGTGGCCAGCGAACGGCCGTAGCACAGGGCGCAGGTGCCGACGCTGGACTCACAGGTGAGTACGGAGCGGACCTTGACCTCGGTGATACCGGCTGCGAACAGTTCGGCAATGACGACGTCGCCGCAGTCGGTGCCGCCGGCAGCCAGTACCTTGCCCTTGGAGTCAACGACATCCACGGCCAAGGTACGGGCGTACGCGCTGTTCTCAACGTTCTCGTCCAGCACCAGCTCGCCGTTGGCGTCAGCCACGGCAATCGGAGTGACGAGGCCGCGCTCGGTGCCGCAGTCCTCTTCACGGACGATGACGTCCTGCGAGACGTCCACCAGACGACGGGTCAGGTAACCCGAGTTGGCGGTACGCAGGGCGGTGTCAGCCAGACCCTTACGGGCACCGTGCGTCGCGATGAAGTACTCCAGCACCGACAGGCCCTCGCGGTAGGAGGACTTGATCGGACGCGGGATGATTTCACCCTTAGGGTTGGCCACCAGGCCACGGATACCCGCGATCTGACGAACCTGCATCCAGTTACCACGTGCACCAGAGGACACCATGCGGTTGATGGTGTTCATCGGCGACAGGTTGTCGCGCATGACCTGGGCGATCTCGTTGGTTGCCTTGTTCCAGATCTCGATCAGTTCCTGGCGACGCTCGTCGTCGTCGATCAGGCCCTTGTCGTACTGGCCCTGGATCTTGGCGGCGCGCTCTTCGTAACCGGCAAGGATGACCGGCTTCTCGGCCGGAACCTCGATGTCGGAGATAGCAACGGTGACGCCTGAACGGGTGGCCCAGTAGAAACCGGCATCCTTCAGGTTGTCCAGCGTTGCCGCGGTAACAACCTTCGGGTAGCGCTCGGCGAGGTCGTTGACGATGCGGGACAGTTCGCCCTTGTCAGCAACAGCCTCAACCCACGGGTAGTCCTCGGGCAGGGTCTGGTTGAAGATGACCTGGCCCAGGGAGGTCTGGACGAGAGCGGTCTGACCCGGCTCCCAGCCTTCCGGAGCTTCCCAGCCGGCGTAAGGGACGAAGCCCTCAAGACGGATCTTGACCTGGGAGTTCAGGTGCAGCTCGTGCAGGTCGAACGCCATGATGGCTTCCGAAACCGAGGAGAAGATACGGCCTTCGCCAGCTGAACCGACACGCTTGGTGGTCAGGTGGTAGAGGCCGATGATCATATCCTGCGAAGGAAGCGTCACCGGGCGGCCGTCAGACGGCTTCAGGATGTTGTTCGAGGACAGCATCAGGATGCGTGCTTCAGCCTGGGCTTCGGGGCTCAGCGGCAGGTGCACTGCCATCTGGTCACCGTCGAAGTCAGCGTTGAACGCGCCACAAACCAGCGGGTGCAGCTGGATTGCCTTACCTTCAACAAGCTGCGGTTCGAACGCCTGGATGCCGAGGCGGTGCAGGGTAGGTGCACGGTTCAGCAGCACAGGGTGCTCGGTGATGATCTCTTCGAGAACGTCCCAGACCTGCGGACGGTAACGCTCAACCATGCGCTTGGCCGACTTGATGTTCTGGGCGTGGTTGAGGTCAACCAGACGCTTCATCACGAACGGCTTGAAGAGCTCCAGTGCCATCTGCTTCGGCAGGCCGCACTGGTGCAGCTTCAGCTGCGGACCGACGACAATAACCGAACGGCCGGAGTAGTCGACGCGCTTACCCAGGAGGTTCTGGCGGAAGCGGCCCTGCTTGCCCTTGAGCATGTCGCTCAGGGACTTCAGCGGACGGTTGCCCGGTCCGGTGACCGGACGGCCACGGCGGCCGTTGTCGAAGAGGCTGTCAACGGCTTCCTGAAGCATGCGCTTCTCGTTGTTGACGATGATCTCCGGAGCACCCAGGTCAAGCAGGCGCTTGAGACGGTTGTTGCGGTTGATCACGCGGCGGTAGAGGTCGTTGAGGTCGGAGGTCGCGAAGCGGCCACCGTCCAGCTGGACCATGGGGCGCAGTTCCGGCGGGATCACCGGGACGGCGTCCAGCACCATGCCGAGCGGGCTGTTGTTGGTGGTCAGGAATGCGTTGACAACCTTCAGCCGCTTCAGGGCACGGGTCTTGCGCTGGCCCTTGCCGTTGGCAATGATGTCGCGCAGTGAGTCCGACTCGGCCTGCATGTCGAAGTTCTCAAGACGCTTCTTGATGGCTTCAGCACCCATGGAGCCTTCGAAGTACATGCCGTAGCGGTCGCGCAGTTCGCGGTACAGCCCTTCGTCACCTTCGAGGTCGGCGACCTTCAGGTTCTTGAAGCGGTCCCAGACCTGCTCAAGGCGCTCGATGTCGGCGTCGGCGCGCTTACGCACGTTGGCCATCTGACGGTCCGCGGAGTCGCGGGCCTTCTTCTTGTCGGCAGCCTTGGCGCCTTCGCCTTCGAGACGGGCAAGCTCGTTCTCGAGGTCGCGGGCGATCGTGGCGATGTCAGAGTCGCGGTTGTCGACCAGCTGCTTCTTCTCGATGTCGTGCTCAACCTGCAGGTTGGGCAGTTCTTCGTGACGGCTGTCGGCGTCGACGCTCGTGATCATGTAGGCAGCGAAGTAGATGACCTTTTCGAGGTCCTTCGGTGCCAGGTCAAGGAGGTAGCCCAGGCGGGACGGAACACCCTTGAAGTACCAGATGTGCGTGACCGGGGCGGCCAGCTCGATGTGGCCCATGCGCTCACGGCGGACCTTTGCACGGGTGACCTCAACGCCACACCGCTCGCAAATGATGCCCTTGAAGCGCACGCGCTTGTACTTGCCGCAGTAGCATTCCCAGTCGCGGGACGGGCCAAAGATCTTCTCGCAGAAGAGGCCGTCCTTCTCGGGCTTGAGCGTGCGGTAGTTGATGGTTTCCGGCTTCTTAACCTCGCCGTAAGACCAGCCACGGATGTCTTCCGCGGTGGCGAGGCCGATCTGCATGAGGCCGAAGGAGGATTCGCTGGACATATGGTCCCTGTTCTCTCTTGTTCTCTAAATTCTGAAGTCTTGGGTTACGGGAAGAGGGAGGTGGCTTACCGGGAAAAGGCAGCGCGGCGGGGCCGCTTGCTTTTCCCGGTAAGTCCCCTGCTAAACCTCTTCTACGGAACTGGGCTCTGCACGAGACAGATCGATGCCCAGTTCTTCCGCAGCCGTGAAGACTGCGTCATCAGAGTCACGCATTTCAATTGTGGTTCCGTCCGTGGAAAGCACTTCCACGTTCAGGCACAGCGACTGCATTTCCTTGATCAAGACCTTGAAGGACTCAGGAACGCCCGGCTCGGGGATGTTCTCGCCCTTGACGATTGCTTCGTAGACCTTCACACGACCGTGGATATCATCCGACTTGATCGTGAGGAGTTCCTGGAGCGTGTAGGCGGCGCCGTAAGCTTCGAGCGCCCACACTTCCATTTCACCGAAGCGCTGGCCACCGAACTGTGCCTTACCACCCAGCGGCTGCTGCGTGATCATGGAGTACGGGCCGGTGGAGCGTGCGTGGATCTTGTCGTCCACCAGGTGGTGGAGCTTCAGGATGTACATGTAGCCGACCGAGATCGGATCCGGGAACGGCTCGCCGGAGCGGCCGTCAAACAGGCGGGTCTTGCCGGATGAGTTGATCAGGCGGACACCGTCGCGGGTCACGTTCGTGGAATCGAGCAGGCCCGTGATTTCCTCTTCACGCGCACCGTCGAAGACCGGCGTTGCAACAGTGGTCGAGCCACTCTCGCGCGGCAGGTTCGGCAGCTGCTTGACCCATTCGGGCTCGCCTTCGATCTTCCAACCGGTCTTGGCAACCCAGCCGAGGTGCGTTTCGAGCACCTGGCCGACGTTCATACGGCCCGGAACACCCAGCGGGTTCAGGACGATATCAACGGGGGTGCCGTCGGCAAGGAAGGGCATGTCTTCGATCGGGAGGATCTTGGAGATAACACCCTTGTTGCCGTGACGGCCGGCGAGCTTGTCGCCGTCGGTGATCTTGCGCTTGGCGGCCACGTAGACGCGGACCAACTGGTTGACGCCCGGGGGCAGTTCGTCGTCGTTGTCGCGGTCGAAGACGCGGACGCCGATGACGGTGCCGGACTCGCCGTGCGGAACCTTCAGGGAGGTGTCGCGGACTTCGCGGGACTTCTCACCGAAGATGGCACGCAGCAGGCGCTCTTCCGGGGTCAGTTCGGTTTCACCCTTCGGGGTGACCTTTCCGACCAGGATGTCGCCGGCTTCAACCTCGGCACCGATGTGGATGATGCCGCGCTCGTCCAGGCCAGCCAGGACTTCCTCGGACACGTTGGGGATGTCACGGGTGATTTCCTCGGCACCAAGCTTGGTGTCGCGGGCATCGATCTCGTGCTCCTCGATGTGGATGGAGGAAAGAACGTCCTCGGCAACAATGCGCTGCGAGAGGATGATGGCGTCCTCGAAGTTGTGGCCTTCCCATGACATGAATGCCACGAGCAGGTTCTTACCGAGGGCGAGTTCACCCTGGTCCGTTGCCGGGCCGTCAGCGATGATGCCGCCGACCTCCAGGCGCTGGCCTTCGCTCACCAGGACACGGTTGTTGTAGCAGTTGCCCTGGTTGGAGCGTGCGAACTTGTTGATGCGGTAGTTGGTTTCCGTACCGTCATCGTTGAGCATGATGACCAGCTCAGCGGAGACCTCGGTAACCACACCGGCCTTCTTCGCGATGGTGACATCACCGGCGTCGACGGCGGCGGCGCGCTCCATGCCGGTGCCCACGAACGGGGCCTCGGAACGGACCAGGGGCACGGCCTGGCGCTGCATGTTGGCACCCATGAGTGCGCGGTTAGCATCGTCGTGCTCGAGGAACGGGATCAGGGCGGTAGCCACGGACACCATCTGGCGCGGGGAAACGTCCATGAACTCGACCTCGCCGGCGGGAACCAGCACAGGCTCGCCTCCACCACCACGGGCGCGGACCAGGACGGTCTCTTCGGCGAACTTCTTGTTCTCGTCCAGCGGAGCGTTGGCCTGTGCGATCAGGACCTCTGCTTCGTCGTCGGCCGTCAGGTACTCGACCTCGTCGGAAACGACGCCCTCGGACACGAGACGGTAAGGAGTCTCGATGAAGCCGAAGGGGTTGATGCGGCCGTAGGAAGCCAACGAACCGATCAGACCAATGTTCGGGCCTTCAGGAGTTTCGATGGGGCACATACGTCCGTAGTGGGACGGGTGAACGTCTCGAACTTCCATGCCTGCACGGTCACGGGACAGACCACCCGGGCCAAGCGCGGACAGACGGCGCTTGTGGGTCAGACCCGACAGCGGGTTGTTCTGGTCCATGAACTGCGACAGCTGGGAGGTTCCGAAGAACTCCTTGATGGCTGCAACAACGGGGCGGATGTTGATCAGCGTCTGCGGCGTGATGGCCTCGACGTCCTGCGTGGTCATACGCTCGCGGACAACGCGCTCCATACGGGACAGGCCGGTGCGGACCTGGTTCTCGATGAGCTCGCCGACGGCGCGGATGCGGCGGTTGCCGAAGTGGTCGATGTCATCGATCTCAACGCGCAGCTCGTGGTCCTGGCCGTCGCGCTTGCCCGTGAGGGTTTTCTCGCCGGCGTGCAGTGCAACCAGGAACTTGATCATTGCAACGATGTCTTCAACGTGCAGGACCGAAGCTTCCTTGTCGCCAAGGGAGCGGTCGATGCCCAGCTTGCGGTTGATCTTGTAACGGCCAACCTTGGCCAGATCGTAGCGCTTGGAGTTGAAGTACAGGTTGTCCAGCAGGGACTGGGCAGCCTCGACGGTGGGCGGCTCGCCCGGTCGCAGCTTCCGGTAGATGTCCAGCAAGGCGTCTTCGCGGGTTTCGGTGGCGTCCTTCTCCAGCGTTGCGCGCATGGAGTCGTACTGGCCGAACTCTTCGAGGATCTGGCCTTCGGTCCAGCCGAGGGCCTTCAGCAGCACCGTGACGGACTGCTTGCGCTTACGGTCAAGGCGCACGCCGACCTGGTCGCGCTTGTCGATCTCGAGCTCGAACCAGGCACCGCGGGACGGGATGATCTTCGCAGTGAAGATGTCCTTGTCGCTGGTCTTGTCAGCGGTGCGCTCGAAGTAGGCGCCCGGGGAACGGACCAGCTGGGAGACAACGACACGCTCGGTGCCGTTGACGACGAAGGTGCCCTTCTCGGTCATCAGCGGGAAGTCGCCCATGAACACGGTCTGCTGCTTGATTTCGCCCGTGTTGTTGTTCATGAACTCGGCTTTAACGTACAGCGGAGCCGAGTACGTAGCGTCCCGGTCCTTGCACTCAGCCATGGTGTATTTGGGGTCAGCGAACTCCGGGTCGGAGAAGCTCAGGGACATGGTGCCCTGGAAATCCTCGATCGGGGAGATCTCTTCGAAGATGTCAGACAGACCGGAGCTAGTGGCGACACTGAGGTCGCCTTCTTCGACGGCCTTCGCAACGCGTGCCTGCCAGCGTTCGTTTCCGACCAGCCAGTCGAAGCTGTCCGTTTGCAGGGCAAGCAGATTCGGAACGTCAAGAGGTTCGTGAATCTTTGCGAATGAGAGCCGGCGAGTGGCACCATCGGTGCTGTCGGCATTGATAGCGGTAGCGTTGTTTACATTAGAGGTGCTCGAGGCGACCAAGAGGGATCCTTCCACAGACCTTCAGGCGTTTTCAGATCTCCCCCGTTGAAAAGCCCTGCAGAATGACTCCGCAGCGCTACCAGTCCGGTTCCGCTATATGACCCGGGACCCAGGCTGTCCATGAAGTTGCACGTCTCGGACGGCACGTCGATGGATCAGCTGCTAGGCAAAGCCCACCGCTATATGAAGGCTGAAGGTAAACAGGGAAGACGCAAATATCTACGATACGGCAAAACGGCGTACGTGTCTACCCCACTTCCCCGGTTATTGCAAGCACCGTTGCCGAAGGCACCTAATTAGCTGCCACCCCCGGCCGGCGGCCCTACAGCCTGAGGGTAACGCCCGCTGCGGTGCATTCGTTCGCGTTGGCGAAGACTGCGTCACGCACCAGGTCCTTCGACTCCTGGTCCACCTCGCCCCCGCTCGCGACCGCGGACGATCGGTCCAGGGACAGGACGCTCAGGGAGGTAAACAGCCCCTTCTGGTTGCCTGACGCGGTGTCCTTGGCATCCTGGGCAGCGAAGTAGATGTCCTCGTAGGCGTTCGCATCGTTGCCGCCCACAGCCTTGTACTCTGCGTACAGGGAATTAAAGGTTTCGCATACTTCCTTCACGCCGAACGTTCCGGCCGCGGCCGCGGACTTTGAAGCCGGCTTGGAGGCCGACGGCGACGGTGCCGGCGCGCTGGACGATTTCGGCGCGCTGCTTTCGGTTCCGGAACCTCTGTCGGGTCCTGTGGCAGCGCAGGCGGTGAGCCCGGACAGAGCAGCGAATCCCACGACTGCAAGTATCTTCTTCATTTGAGCTCCTGTTTCCCCACAACGTCGTCCCCGGGAACGGACATATCAGACGGACATGTCCGACGGGAGGATCCGACCCCAACCCTACCCAGCGGTTTCAGCGGCCGCACGGCGACGGCATGGGCTGTTCTACCCATCCACGGCACGGAATGGACGCCGCCTCGGGTGCGTTTGAATGGATAGGTGATTCGGCTCACGATAGCCTTGGCGTACATCGTCACAGATCGGAAGAGATAACCATGAGCAACTCCGCAGACGACAACGATGTTGTCATCCTCGCCGCGGCGCGCACGCCCCAGGGCCGCCTCAACGGCCAGCTGGCCAGCTTCACGGCGGTGGAACTCGGGGCGCATGCCATCAAGGCGGCCCTCGCCGCCAGCGGGGTCGGCGCAGACAAGGTGGACGCGGTGATCATGGGCCAGGTCCTGCAGGCCGGAGCCGGCCAGAACCCCGCGCGGCAGAGCGCCATCGGTGCCGGCATCGGCTGGAACGTCCCCACGGTCACCATCAACAAGGTGTGCCTTTCGGGTCTCACAGCAGTGATTGACGCAGCCCGCATGATCCGCAGCGGTGATGCCGCCGTCGTCGTCGCCGGAGGCCAGGAATCAATGACCCGGGCACCGCACATCCTGCCGGGTTCCCGGCAGGGCTGGACTTACGGGGCCATCCAGGCTCTGGATGTGGCGGCGCATGACGGCCTGACCGATGCCTTCGACGGTCACTCCATGGGCCTCTCGACGGAAAGCAAGAACCTGGTCCTCGGCATCGACCGGACGTCGCAGGACAATGTGGCCGCCCAGTCGCACCAGCGTGCCGCGCTGGCGGCAAAGAACGGCGTCTTTGACGACGAGATCGCACCGATCAGCGTCAAGCAGCGCAAGGGCGACCCCATCGTTGTCTCCACCGATGAAGGCGTGCGCCCCAATACAACGGTCGAGTCGCTGGCCGGCCTCCGTGCCGCCTTCGTCAGCGACGGCACCATCACGGCGGGGAACTCCTCTCCCCTGTCCGATGGCGCCTCGGCCCTGGTGCTGACCACCAGAAAATTCGCGGAGGACAACGCCCTGGACTTCCTTGCGGTGGTGGGCAAGCCTGGCCAGGTGGCCGGCCCGGACAACTCCCTGCACTCGCAGCCGTCCAACGCCATAAGGAACGCCCTCGACCGTGCGGGGTGGACCACCGAGGATCTCGACTTCATTGAGATCAACGAGGCCTTCGGTTCAGTTGCCGTCCAGTCGCTCAAGGACCTCAAGTACCCGCTGGAGAAATGCAACATCCACGGCGGCGCCATCGCCCTGGGGCACCCGATCGGCGCGTCAGGTGCGCGCCTGGCCGGACACGCAGCCCACGAGCTGAAACGCCGGGGAACCGGCAAGGCCGCCGTTTCCCTTTGCGGCGGCGGAGGCCAGGGCGAGGCCCTCCTCCTGTACCGGGACTGATGGCGGCATCATCGGCAGGCGCGGCGCGCGGCGCAGGCAGGGCACGGTTCCTTGCCGACGCCGCCGTGCGGGGCCTCGACGTCGAAATAGTGGAGCGGCTTGCAGCCAGGAGCCTTGAGGAGGCCGCCGGCATCCTGGGCATTACGCCGGCGGACATTGTGAAGTCCCTGGTAGTGAAGCACAAGGACGGAAGTTTCTTCTTTGCTTTGATACCCGGGGACCGGCAGATCTCCTGGCCCAAGCTGAGGGGGCTGGTGGGGGTCAACAAGCTCTCGCTGCCGCCGGCCGACGTCGCCCTGGAAGCCACGGGCTACGAACGCGGCACCATCACGCCGCTGGGGAGCACGACGCCGTGGCCGGTGTACGCGGACCGGACCATCACCGGGAGGCGCATTTCCATGGGCGCCGGGGAGCATGGCTACAGCGCGTTCGTGGATGCCGATGCGTTGACCACTGCCCTGGACGCCGTGGTCGCGGACATCTCCGACCCAACTAAGTAGCAGCAGGTGTCGTTTTCAGCCGTCAATACGACACCTGCTGCTACTCAGTTGGGTTAAACGCAGGAAACCCCGCCCACCGGAGTGGACGGGGTTTCCCTGAGCCGTACGGAAAGCTGGACGCCTTCCGGAGCAGAGTGTGTTACTTGAGGGTAACGGTGGCGCCGGCAGCTTCGAGCTGCTCCTTGGCCTTCTCTGCAGCTTCCTTGGTGACGCCTTCGAGGACGGCCTTCGGAGCGCTGTCGACAACGTCCTTGGCTTCCTTGAGGCCCAGGGAAGTGATGGCGCGAACTTCCTTGATCACTGCGATCTTCTTGTCGCCAGCAGCTTCGAGAACGACGTCGAATTCGGTCTTCTCTTCGGCTTCTTCAGCAGCACCGGCAGCGGGGCCAGCAACGGCAACAGCAGCAGCGGTAACTTCGAAGGTCTCTTCGAAGAGCTTGACGAACTCGGAGAGCTCGATGATGGTCAGTTCCTTGAAAGCTTCAATGAGCTCTTCGTTGGTGAGCTTCGCCATGGTGTGGCGTCCTTCCTATAGGTGGTGCTCGGCGGCCTGGGCCGTTGCCTTACACCGGAGTCTGGTTTGAAAGAGAGTTAGTTCTCTTCGGTGGCTGCGGCTTCGGCCGGAGCTTCGGTCTCTGCTGCTTCTGCGGCCGGGGCTTCTTCAGCGGCGGGCGCTTCGGCTGCTGCCGGTGCACCGTTCTCTTCTTCAAGCTTGAGGCGCAGGGCGTCAATGATGCGTGCAGCAGCGGCAGCAGGAGCCTTGAGGATTCCTGCAACCTTGGCGAGCTGCAGCTCGCGGGACTCGAGTGCTGCCAGGGCAGCAACTTCGCTGGCGTTCAGTGCCTTGCCCTCGAAGTAGCCGGTCTTGATAACCAGCTGCTTGTTGGTCTTGGCAAAATCCGTCAGGCTCTTGGCCGCTGCAACTGCGTCACCCTTGATGAACGCGATTGCAGTGGGGCCGGCGAGCTGACCGTCGAATGCTTCGACACCAGCTTCCTTGGCTGCAATGGCGGTCAGGGTGTTCTTGACGACCGAGAACTTGGTGTCCTGGCCGAGAGAAACACGCAGCTGCTTGAGCTGTGCAACAGTGAGCCCACGGTATTCGGTCAGGACAGCGGCGTTCGATTCCTTGAAATCGTTAGTGATCTCAGCTACTGCTGAAACCTTTGCAGGCGTTGCCATAACCCTCCTTCCGGGGATAGTGCCGGTATACCGGGTCCCCGCTCAGGTGAGCTAAAACTAAAAACGCCCCGCGCAGATGCACGGGGCTTGGCTCAACACAGTTTAACCGCGGAGCCTTGCTTCGTTCACCTGCGCCGGCCGCCCTATGTTCAGGGTCCTTCGTCCGAAAACCCACTGGCTCTCCCGCACACAACTGCAGTATTGAGCAATGCTCAGGAGAGTGGATTTCCAACAACCGACGGTCTTTGGTAGTTCAAGCTTACGGGCAACGCGGCCCGTACTCCAAATCGGTCCCCATGCGGGAGGCGAGACTGCTGCCCGGCGCCGCTCAGCTGCTGCTCGGCCCGAAGTCCGGGAGGTCCTTCTGCCAGATTCCCGTGACACCTGCAGTGGTGAAACCCAGCTGCTGGTTCACCTTGAGCAAATACCGGTTCTCCGGGGCGTTCCACGTGTAGATGACCCTGGCATCGGGGAACTGTTCCGTAAGGCGTTCCATGTTGGCCACCTTGATCAGCAGGCCCAGCTTGTTGCCCCGGTGTTCCTGCATCACCACAGTGTCGTCCTGGAACACCACGTCCTGCCGCTGGGACAGCACGCTGATGGTGGTCAGCCCCACCAGCATTCCGGTGGCGATGTGCTCGACAGCGGTGACAACCGTGCGCCGTCCCTGCGCGATGGTGGCCTCTTCAGCTTCCCTGATCATGGCGCCGTCGAACACCAGCTGCTCTTCGGTCCTCGACGACGGTGTGGTGTCCTCACCTGCCTGGTTTTCCAGCGCGGCCACGGCATCGAGCCACTGGTCCGGACACCTGTCCGTCCAATGATGGAGCCGGTAGCGGCCCGCATTGGCCTGCTCGGCTTCGTCCTCCAACTCCGCGACGAGCTTGCTGTCCAGCGGCAGCAGGCACGAGCTGAACTGCTCGATGTGCTGCAAGGTGTAGCCCGTCTTGCGGGCAAACTCCACTTCCCGGCTACCCAGCGGCACAAAACCCTGGCCTGAGCCGGGGACCAGCTGGTCGTCGATGTCGCTGTTCAGCGAGACGCCGGGATGATTGGTGTCGATCAGGATCATGGTCCGGCCTTCGCCCCGGGCAAACTGCTCTGCAGCCTCCAACAGCTGGCGTCCGACGCCCTGGCGCTGGAACTCCGGCAGGATATCCAGCGTGAACTCAGCGTGGTCAAGGTTGTCGGCCAGGGGCAGGGCAATATCCACCGCGCCCACGATGTCGCCGTCGATCTTTGCAACGAGGATGACCTGGCGTTCGTAGGGGTCGGCAAGCTCGAGGAGCTTTTCAAGCGGGGTGTAGGCGAGGTCATCGCTCCCCCACGTTTGCATCCGCACTTTGCGGCCAACTTCGACGGCGGCCAGGAAATCGGCGCTGTCGGGCCCGTCCAGGGAATCGGGAATCCAGAGTTGTTCGATCCGTACGTCTTGAGCCATAAAGGGCGTCATTCCAGTCGTTTCTGCCACTCACCTTCAAAGCCAGCGGGCTTGAATCCAAGCGAAACATTTATCGCCAGCATATGCCGGTTTTCGCTGGCATTCCACGTAATGACAGACCCGGCGGCAGGGCAAACCTCCTGGGCCCGCCGGAGGTTTGCGACCTTGGCCAGCATGCCCAGGCGGTGGCCGCGGTGCGGTCCTGCCACCAGCGTGTCCTCCTGGATCAGCGTGCCGGGCCGCTCCGGCCGGTAGCTCAGCACCGTGTAGGCCGCCAGTTCCCCCGTCCCTGAGTGCTGCACAGCGGCCACGAGCGAAGCCACGCCGCCGCGCTCCCAGCTTTGTTCCTCCTCCCGAACCCTCGGCGCGTCCCATTCCTCGGCTTCTGCTTCCAGGCCCGCCGTCGGCACATCTGCACTCATCCGGCCCTTCAGCACCGCATAAGCGTCCACAAGGGCGTCCGGACACCGGCTTTGCCAGCCCACCACTCGGTAGCCGCCGGCATGCGCCCCGGCGCCAGCCTCCAGTCTGTCCAGCAGGCCGGGGTCAACCGGCAGCGCAAGCCTGCTGGATCTCTCCACTTGCTCCAGTTCGTAGCCCGAGGCCAGAGCGAAGCGGGTTGAGGCAAGATTCAGCGGAAGTCCACCGCTCCCCGATTTCGCCGGCAGTTCCTGATCGCCGGACTCCGACGCCGCCCGCGCGGCCTGCGGCAGCACAGGCTCCTCGCAATAGCCTTCAAATACCCGGCGCCCTCGCTGTCGGGCCGTTTCCTCGGCGACCGCCAGCAGGCGCCGGCCAATCCCCTGCCGCCGGTATGCTGCGGCAACCACCACTTCGATCCAGGCCGCGGCAGTGTTCTCCTTGAGCGGCAGCACCACCGCGCAGGTTCCCACCGGCACGCCACCCAGTGTGGCCAGGAACTGCAGGCGCTCTTCGTACTCGCTGCCCCGCCAATATTCCTGGTCCTCCCGGAGGGTCGAAGCGCGGTCCAGGTTTCCCCACTGGTCCAGATGGTGCCTGTCCCGGATGGCACGGCATGCCAGCAGGCCAGTGGCACGTTCGGTCCCCTCGTCCCCGGGCCGCGGGATGTTGACGGCGGTGATGACCAGGCCGCTCATAGCGTCTTCTGCCATTCGCCGTCGTACCCCGCGGGACGGAACCCGAGGGCCACGTTGATGGCCAGCATGTGGTCGTTCTCGGCGGCGTTGAACGTGACGATGCGCTCCACGTTGGGGTAGCCGGTGAGCAGCCGGCGGATGTTGAGGATCTTGACCAGCATGCCCAGGCGGTGACCGCGGTGGTGACTGGCCACCAAGGTATCGTCCTGGTTCGCCAGCCAGGGTTTCCGGTCCGATACCTGAACGACCGAGTACGCGGCCAGCTCACCCGTGTCACGGTGCCGGGCGCTTGCCACGAGGGAGTCCAGGCCTGCCTGCTTCCACGTATTTTCAACATGGCGGACCCGCCTCACGTCCCAGGTTTCCTCGTCGTAGCTGAGACCACCGGCGGGGGTGTCCGTGCTCATGCGGGACATGAGGACCGCCAGCTGGGCCGCGTACTCCTCGGGACAGCTGTCGGTCCAGTGCAGCAACTCATAGTGCTCCCCCGCCTTGGACAGTGCGTCGGCTTCAAGAGCAGCCAAGGTGTCTTCAGCGGGAGGCAGCGTCAACGCGCTGAAGCGTTCCACCTGTTCCAGCCTGTAGCCGGCCCTCCGCGCGAAACGGACGCACCGTGCTTCTGCCGGCACCCCTCCGGTACCCGTCCCGGGCTTGAGCAGCCGGGGATCCTCGACATCGAAGTCCGCCGGGTGCTCGGTGAAAGTCTGCAGCGTAGTGCAGCCGCGTGACGCAGCCAGGTCCTCTGCATGGTCCATCAGCGCGCGGCCGATGCCACGTCCGGAGAACTCCGCCAGGACATTAACGTGGAGCAGCCCGGTGTGGACGTTCTCCTGGAGCCCGAACCGGATCCAGGATCTCCCCACCATGCGTCCGCCCACCCGCACGAAGAAGAGCCGCAACTGGGTGTACGGGCTGTCACGCCAATACTGGAGCCGCGCTTGTGCCGGTGACGAACGGTCCGGGTTCCCCCAGGTCTCAAGCACCAGGGCATCGCTGAGTTCGCCGAATTCCAGGAACTCTCCGGCATCCGGGGCGTCGAGGGACGCGGGCAGGACGAGGGGTTCTATGAGGTGCGGCACTGCATTCACGGGGACAGCCTAACCGCCGTGGAGACCGCAGCAAACGGAAGCGGAAGGACAAAAGCAGAAAGACCGCCCCGCGGATGCGGGACGGTCTTTCCTACGAGCCTGGTGAGGATTAGACCTCGGTCAGGACCTTGGTGACGTTGGGGTCAACCGAGATGCCCGGGCCGAACGTGGTAGCCACGGTGGCCTTCTGGATGTAGCGGCCCTTGGAAGCGGACGGCTTCAGGCGAAGGACCTCTTCCAGTGCTGCTGCGTAGTTCTCGGCCAGCTTGAGGGCGTCAAACGAAACCTTGCCGATGATGAAGTGCAGGTTGGAGTGCTTGTCGACGCGGAAGTCGATCTTGCCACCCTTGATGTCGTTGACAGCCTTGGCGACGTCAGCGGTCACGGTACCGGTCTTCGGGTTCGGCATCAGGTTACGCGGACCCAGGACCTTACCGAGGCGGCCAACCTTGCCCATGAGGTCAGGGGTGGCGACGGCGGCGTCGAAGTCGGTCCAGCCGGCTGCGATCTTTTCGATCAGGTCATCGGAACCAACGAAGTCGGCGCCGGCAGCGATTGCTGCTTCGGCCTTGTCGCCCGTTGCGAAGACGAGGACGCGGGCAACCTTACCGGTGCCGTGCGGCAGGTTAACGGTGCCGCGGACCATCTGGTCGGCCTTACGCGGGTCTACACCCAGGCGGAAAGCGACCTCAACGGTGGCGTCGAACTTGGACGGGTTGGTGTCCTTGGCGAGCGTCACTGCCTCGAACGGCGCGTAGAACTTCTCCGCGTCGATCTTGGCGGCGGCTGCCTCATATGCTTTGCTGCGCTTTGCCATGCTGCTTATTCTCCTTGTGCAGTTGTGGTCTGCGGACCGCGCTGGGCCCTGCCACAGTCAACATTCCGGTGTGGAATCCTGACATTTCAATGTTTCAGTGGTGCCGGTCGCCCGGCGGTGCCGTCCGGCGTCGTCATCGGTTTCTTACTTTCCGAATTCAGAAGCCGCATCAGCGGTGGGGAATTAACCCTCGACGGTGATACCCATGGAGCGGGCGGTGCCGGCGATGATCTTCGCTGCGCCTTCGAGGCTCGTGGCGTTGAGGTCTTCCATCTTGGTGGTGGCGATCTCGTTGACCTGGGCCTGGGTCAGCTTGGCAACCTTGACGGTGTGCGGGGTAGCTGAACCCTTAGCGACGCCTGCAGCCTTTTTGATGAGCTCTGCAGCCGGCGGGGTCTTGGTGATGAACGTGAACGAGCGGTCTTCGTAGACCGTGATTTCAACAGGAATAACGTTGCCGCGCTGGGCTTCCGTCGCAGCGTTGTACGCCTTGCAGAATTCCATGATGTTGACACCGTGCTGGCCAAGCGCAGGACCGATCGGCGGGGCCGGGTTAGCGGCACCTGCCTGGATCTGCAGCTTGATGAGGCCGGTGACCTTCTTCTTGGGAGCCAATGTAGGGTCCTTCTCTCAATTTCGTCCTGGGACACAGGAGCGTGCCTCAGGTTGGTGGCCGCCATGGCGAGGCGACCGGCCGCTTCAGGGCTGCTAAGCGGGCAGTCCCGGAGCGAATTCTGTGGGTTTTGCTAGATCTTGGAGACCTGGTTGAACGCCAGGGTGACCGGGGTCTCGCGTTCGAAGATGGATACCAGAACCACGAGGGTCTGGGACTCGATCTTGATCTCGGAGATCGTGGCGGGGAGGGTCTCGAACGGACCTTCCTTGACGATGACGGACTCGCCCACTTCAAAGTCGACGTCGATCTGGGCGGCCGCGTGCTTGACGGGCTTGCCCTTCTCGGCCTGCTCTTCTTCGAAGACCGGGGCCAGCATGGAGAAGACCTCGTCCAGACGCAGCGGCACGGGGTTGTGGGCGTTGCCCACGAAGCCGGTGACACCGGGGGTGTGGCGAACGGCGCCCCACGAGGCATCCGTCAGGTCCATGCGGACCAGGACGTAGCCGGGAATGCGGACGCGGTTGATGACCTTGCGCTGGGCGTTCTTGATCTCCACGACTTCTTCCATGGGAACCTGGATTTCGAAGATGTAATCTTCCATGTCCAGGGTCTGGATGCGGGTTTCAAGGTTGGCCTTGACGCGGTTTTCGTAACCGGCGTAGGAGTGGATGACGTACCAGTCGCCTTCCTGGCGACGCAGCTTGGCCTTGAATTCCTCGGCCGGATCAACCTCAGCCTTGGCGGCCGCGGCGGCCAGTGCGTCAGCCTCTTCATCGGAGTCAGCTTCATCGGAGTCAGCGTCGGCTTCGCCCGTTTCGGCGTCGGAATCTTCATCGCCAGCGTCGGCGTCAGCGTCGGCGTCAGCGTCAGCGTCAGCTTCAGCTTCAGCTTCAGCTTCAGCTTCAGAGGAATCGTCGATGGAATCGGGCGCAGCAGACTCAACCTCGGACTCTTCCCCGGCTACCGCCACGGCGTCCTGGTTATCATCCAGCTCAGTCTCAGTTACCTCGAGCTCCTGCTCAGACACTTGGTCTCCTGCTTCCTCATTGCTAAACATGCCTATTTAAATGGCTCAATTCCGCACACCCCGTGAATGCTTCCGGATTTCCCGGAGCATTCCACGCAGTCTGCGGACGGATCGCCTTAGCGGTCCGCGGGGCCTGTGCCGCCGAAGACCCAGCTCACTCCGGTCCCGAACGCCAGGTCCAGGACGGTAACGATGAGCATCATGATGACCACGAACACCAGCACCACGAGCGTGTAGTTGATCAGTTCCTTGCGGGTGGGTGCTACGACCTTCTTCAGTTCGCCGATGACCTGGCGGACGAAGAGTGCGATGCGAGCGAAGAAGCCTGCCTTAGCGGCATTCTTGGCGGGGCGGCCCTTGGAGCTGCTTGCAGCCGTTTCGGTCACCTGGTCCTCACTCATCCTCGCAATGTCGGATACCCGGTTCTGAACTGAACCATGGTTGCTGCGCTGGCTCCGGCTCACCGCCGGAACCGCTTGCGCAGGGCAGACAGGACTCGAACCTGCAACCTGCGGTTTTGGAGACCGCTGCGCTACCAATTGCGCCACTACCCTATGGATCGAAAACCAATCACACCACACTTCCCGCAAACTTCACGGGGCGCAGGCCATCATCGTGTTTTCAACACCGGAGAACTAGTCTACGCAACAACTGCGCTTACGTCGAACCAGCCTCATTTTGGATCTTCGTTGCTGCTGCCGGGAGCCGCAGACCGGGACACGGTCACATTCCTGGCCGCCACGCTGAACGATCCGCTGAACAGCATAGAGTAGATCTCGTCGAAACCCACAACCAGCCATCGAGCTGCAAGCGAAGAATGGACCCCGCCATGCCTGCCGCCCGCGTTTCCCAACGCATTTCCGCTATCGCCGAATCCGCCACCCTTGCCGTTGATGCCAAGGCCAAGGCACTTAAGGCAGCCGGACGGCCGGTCATCGGCTTCGGCGCCGGGGAACCCGACTTCCCGACGCCCGGCTACATCGTGCAGGCCGCCATTGAGGCTGCCAGCCAGCCGAAGTACCACCGCTACTCCCCCGCAGGAGGCCTGCCGGAGCTTAAGCAGGCCATTGCCGCGAAGACTCTCCGGGACTCCGGCTACAAGGCCGAGGCATCCCAGGTTTTGGTGACCAACGGCGGCAAGCAGGCCGTGTACAACACCTTCGCCACGCTGGTTGATCCGGGCGACGAAGTCATTGTCCCCACCCCGTTCTGGACCACGTACCCGGAAGCCATCCGCCTGGCCGGCGGCGTGCCGGTTGAGGTGTTCGCCGGACCGGAGCAGGAATACCTGGTCACAGTCGAGCAGCTTGAAGCCGCCCTCACCGAGCGCAGCAAAATCCTGCTGTTCGTCTCGCCGTCGAACCCTACGGGCTCGGTCTACTCGCCCGAACAGGTCCGGGAAATCGGCCTCTGGGCGGCCTCCAAGGGCCTGTGGGTGGTCACGGACGAAATCTACGAACACCTGACCTACGACGGCGTTCCCTTCACCTCCATTGCCACGGCGGTGCCTGAACTCGGCGACAAGGTGGTTATCCTCAACGGCGTTGCCAAGACCTACGCCATGACCGGCTGGCGGGTGGGCTGGATGATCGGTCCGGCGGACGTGATCAAGGCGGCCACCAACCTGCAGTCGCACGCCACCTCCAACGTCTCCAACATCATGCAGATCGCTGCCCTCGCGGCCGTCTCGGGCCCGCTCACCGCAGTGGATGAGATGAGGGTGGCCTTTGACCGGCGCCGCAAGGCGATTGTCGCCGGCCTGAACGCGATCGACGGCGTGGAATGCCCGACGCCGACGGGAGCCTTCTACGTCTACGCGGACGTCCGCGGACTGCTGGGCAAGGAGTTTGAAACGGCGAACGGAACCGTCCGCCCGGAGACTTCCGCCGAACTGGCGGCGCTCATCCTGGACGAGGTTGAAGTTGCGGTTGTTCCCGGCGAGGCCTTTGGCCCCTCCGGCTACCTGCGTCTCTCTTACGCGCTGGGTGACGATGATCTCGCCACCGGTGTGGCCCGGCTGCAGGGCTTCCTCGGCAAGGCCAAGTAGACGCTCTCTCACTTTTCGCAGGAAAAACCCAAACGCTCTCTCACCCGGTGAGAGAGCGTTTGGGTTTAAGCGGCAGGAAGTGAGAGAGCGTTTGGGGCGGGCTAGAGGAGCCGGCGCTCCGCCGCCCATTTGGTCAGTTCATGGCGGCTGGAAAGCTGGAGCTTGCGGAGTACGGCGGAGACGTGGGTTTCCACGGTCTTGATGGAGATGAAGAGCTCCTTGGCCACTTCCTTGTAGCTGTAGCCCCTTGCGATCAGCCGCATGACCTCCAGCTCACGGGCGGAGAGCCGGTCCAGTTCGTCGTCGGCGATATCCGCCGGAGCAGTGCCGAACGCGTCCAGGACGAACCCGGCCAGCCGGGGCGAAAAGACGGCATCACCGCCGGCCACCCGCAGCACGGCGTCGGTTATTTCGGTGCCGGAGATGCTCTTGGTGACATACCCCCGGGCCCCGGCGCGGATGACCGACACGACGTCTTCCGCGGCGTCCGAGACGCTCAGGGCGAGGAACCGGATGCTGGACAGCAGGGCCGCCGAGCCGGCGATCACTTCCCGCCCTCCCCCGCCGAGGCCCCCGGGCAGGTGCACGTCCAGCAGCACCACCTCGGGCCGTGTCTGTGCGATCACGGCGATGGCCTGCTCCACGGTTCCGGCTTCGCCTACGACGGTGACCCGGGCGTCCAGGTCGGCCTTGAGTCCCGACCGGAAGATGGCGTGGTCGTCCACGATGACCACGCGGATCGCTTGGGCACCCCCTGCGTGTGCGCCCGCTGTGTCGATGTTGTTCACGACTTTCCCTCTCCGTTGTCCGCGGCGTCGGAAGGCAACCTGAGCCGCACTTCCGTACCGTCCGCGCTGCTGCTGATGACGGCTGTGCCGCCGTGGCGTTTCATCCGCCCGATGATCGATTCCCGGACCCCCATGCGGTCGGCAGGAACCGACTGCGGGTCGAAGCCGGGCCCGCGGTCCTTGACGAAAATTTCCACGCCGACGTCGGCAACCTCCAGGTAGACCGACACGGTGCCGCCGCCGTGGCGGGATGCGTTCACCATGGCTTCACGGCTGGCCTGCACCAGGGCTTCGTGCCGCTCGGTCATGGCGGTGTCCCCCACGCTGACCACGTCCACGGCGTTCCCCAGGGAGTCCTCGACTTCCGCCGCGGCAGCCTTGATGCGCTCCGAAAGCTGCCCGGCTTCCTTGCCGGGGTCCCGGTACAGCCAGCCCCGCAGCTCCCGCTCCTGCGCACGGGCCAGCCGCACGACGTCGTGCTCGTTGCCGGCGCGTCGCTGGATCAGCGCGAGCGTCTGCAGGACGGAGTCGTGCAGGTGCGCCGCGATCTCGGCCCGCTCCGTGGCCCGGACCCTGCCCGCACGTTCCGCTTCAAGGTCCCGCCAGAACTTCAGGCCCCACGGGAGCAGCACCAGGGCCACCCCGCCGAGGACGGCAACGGAGGCCAGGAGTGCCAGCCAGGTCTGCTCCCAGGAGCCGGAGCCGGACACCATCACCAGCACGCCGGCGACCACCAGGGCCAGCCCAGCGCCGAGCCGGGCCCAGCCCCCGGCCTGGTCCGCTTTGGTCTTGTCGAGCAGCCCGGCCCGGCGGGTTTCATCCAGCTGCATCCAGGCGATGGCTGCCCCGCCGAGGATGGCTGCGGCGGGGATGAGGGTCCCCAGCGGAACGTCAACGCCCAGCATCCGTGCGGTCAGGATTCCACCTGCCAGCAAGAGGCCGGCGCCCAGCAGGATTTCCTTGCCGTACGGCATGCGCCGGAAGCGGAACCATGGCGAACCGGCCGTCCCCGGGGCAGAGCCGGAGGCGGACGCCGGGCCCGGCTGCCATGCCGGCGAGCCCTGCGCCGGGTAGCTCTGCCCCGGCGTGCCGGGCGCGGTTGGCGTGCCGGGTGATCCGGGCGCGTGCGGGTAGGTGACTCCGGCCGGAAATGGCGGTGTAGCGAATGGTGCGGCAACAAAGTCCGCCGGCACCGGCAGCGGCCCCGGTGCACTGACGGCCGGGGCAATGGGCGACGCCGGGCGGCGCGCGTTCCGCTTCGCGTTCTCGTCCGCTGTGGGGACCATGATCCAGAGCCAGGCGTAAAAAGCCAGCCCTGCACCACCCGCGAGCGCGGCCACCACCATGCCGATCCGGACCATCCGCACCGGCCAGCCCAGATGAGCGGCGAGGCCCGCGCAGACGCCTGCGATAACGCGGTCGCTGCTGCGGACCAGCGGCGGGCGGGAGATGGCCGTTGTCATGTGTCAATCCAAACACGGATCAGGGTTCGTCACGCCTGATCTCGGCATGAACCGGGGGTCACTCAGGGGAAGCTCAGGGTGTTCCCCAATAGAACGCGGCCGCTGTGGACGGCAGGATCGAAGTATGAACTCGCACAATGCACACCCAGATGAAGATCCGCTGCCGTCGGGCCGTCCCGATTCCGGTTCCGCCGACCCAGCGCAAGGCACATCCGACGACGGCACCTCATTTGGTGACGGCACCGCTTCAACCCAGGACAGCTCCTACGCGGCGCAGGACAGTTCACCCACCAGCCCTGACGCGCCGCGTTCAGCCGGTTCCGCTTCGGAGCCCGGTCCAGCAGCGGACGCCCCCGCTGCGGACGAGCCCCTGCCCGCACCGCCGCTCTACCCGAATGCGCAATTCCCGGACGCCCAGTCCGCGAACGGCCCCTACGGCTACCCGCAGTCCCAACCCCAGAACTTCTTCAACTGGGTCCGGGGACACGGTATCCAGCGTGGGCCGGACCGCTGGATCGGCGGCGTCGCCAGCGGCATCGCACACCGGCTGGGCGTCGATCCGCTGATCGTGCGCGGCGTCTTCATTGTCCTCTCGATTTTCGCCGGCATCGGCGTGCTGCTGTACGGCGTTGCCTGGGCACTCCTCCCCGAACCGGACGGCCGCATCCACGTCCAGGAAGCAGGCGCAGGCCGGTGGTCAACAGGCATGACCGGCGCCCTCATCACCACGGTGATCGGCTTCCCCAGCCTGGGCGGCGGGTTCTGGGGCTGGGAGCGTAACGGCTTCGGCGGCTTCCTCTGGACGGCCTTCTGGATCGCAGGGGCCATCTACCTCGTCTACTACCTCTCGCAGCGTGACAAGACCCGAAACGGAGCACCCATCATGAACACCAGCGCCGCAGCCGGCGCACCAGCCGCCGGCGGAACCGCCTTCGCAGCCACGTCGCCGGCCGGCGCACCGTCCCCGGCGGCAAGCGCGCCTTATGCGACAGGCCCCTACACGGGCCCTTACGCCAGTACCTCCTACGGCGACGGCTCGTACGACGGCGGCGCTCCCGGCTCACGCGGTTACGGCCCCTACGCGGATCCAAGCACCCCCGCGCCCGGCAATTTCGGGACCTCGGGGCCGAATCCTCCTTATGGCCCCAACCAGCCGTACGGCGGCGGCTACGGCGGTCCGTCCGCTCCCGCGCCAAAGGCTCCGAACGTGGGCCCGGGCGCCCCGGCTGTCGCTGTGACGGCCGGCCTTGCCCTCCTGGTGGGCGGCGGCATCAAGGCCCTTGAGGCCCTCAACATCACCAACCTGGGTGACGCCACGAACGCGGTGGTGTGGGCCAGCGGTGCTGCCGTCCTGGGCCTCGGCATCCTGATCGCGGGCCTCAGGGGCAGGACCTCGGGAATCCTCGGATTCTTTGCCGTTGTGGCGCTCATCATCGGCGGCATCTTCAACGTGGTGCCCAACAGTGACCGGTTCCGTTTCCAGAACGCCGACTGGAACCCCGTCAGCATCGAACAGGCGAAGGAAGGCTTTGACATCACCGGCGGCAGCGGAACCGCTGACCTGACACAGCTGAGCCTCATGCCGCCGCTGGGCACCGACGTCGTAATTCCCATGGACGTCACGGCCAGCAACCTGACGGTTATCATCCCGGACACGGTTCCCGTGGAAATCCGGGCGGACATGACCCTGGGGAACCTCAATGACGGTTCGCAGAACCATGGGGGCATGACGAACCAGCAGAGCAACTACAACACCGACAAGCCGGGCGCCGCCCTCGTCCTTGAGATCGACGGCACTATGAGCAACATCACCATCCAGGAAGGAAACTGACATGAGCAGCTACGAACCTGCTCCGGACACGGGGCTGCGGGCCAAGGAACAGGCAAAGGCTTCACCCGCAGAACCGGCACACAGCACAGGAGCGAGGCACGGCGGACCCTCACCCGCCCGGGTGGGCACAGTGGTCTGGGGCCTTATCGTCCTCGCCCTGGCAGCGCTGATCATCATCGGCCAGCTCGGCATCGTGGCACTGAACGGAACCTACGTGCTCATCGGCCTGATGATCGGTGCCGGCGCCGCCCTGGTCGTGGGCGGGCTCCTTTCCGCCCGCGGACGTGACAAACAATCCACAACAGGGAAGTCTTGAGGCATGGATAAGTTCTTCAGCATCGTCAGGGGCTTTGGCCTGAAGCGCGGACCGCAGCGGTGGCTGGGAGGCGTGTGCGGGGGCATCGCAGCAAAACTCAATGTGGACGTCGCCTTCGTCCGGATCGCGTTCCTGCTCCTGAGCCTCCTGCCAGGTCCGGCCTTCGTGTTCTACCTGGCGGCGTGGCTGATCCTCCCGGACCAGCGGAACGCCATCATCCTCCAGTCATTCCTCGACAAACGATCAATCAACGGATCCTGACCCCTTGGTCCCGCAGGCCCCCGCTCCCCGGAGCGGGGGCCTTTCGTCTGCCATGGAACGGGGCCGTTTGTAACCGGTTTGTGTCGTAACCCACACTCAGCACTAGAATCTAGGGTGAGCTCAGCGTGGCGCTCTGCCTGTACACACTCTCACCAGGATTTGAGCCGAGACATGAAAATTGGAATTCTCACCAGCGGCGGCGACTGCCCCGGACTGAACGCCGTTATCCGCGGCGCCGTCCTCAAGGGGATCGCCATCCACGGCCACGAATTCGTAGGATTCCTCGACGGCTGGCGCGGCGTCGTCGAGGGCGATGTGATTGACATTCCCCGCACCATGGTCCGCGGCATCGCTAAGCAGGGCGGCACCATCCTCGGAACGTCGCGGACCAACCCGTTTGAAAATGGCGGCGGCCCCGAGGTCATCAAGGGCCACATGGACCGGCTCGGCATTGACGCAATCATCGCCATCGGCGGCGAAGGAACTCTGGCAGCTGCCAAGCGGCTGACCGACGCCGGCCTGAAGATCGTCGGTGTTCCCAAGACCGTGGACAACGACCTTGACGCCACGGACTACACCTTCGGCTTCGATACCGCCGTCCAGATCGCCACCGAGGCCATTGACCGCCTCCGCACCACGGGCGAATCGCACCACCGCTGCATGATCGCCGAGGTCATGGGCCGTCACGTGGGCTGGATTGCACTGCACGCCGGCATGGCCTCGGGCGCCCACGCAATCCTCATCCCGGAGCAGAAGGCCTCCATGGACCAGATCACCGAGTGGGTGCAGGAAGCCCACGACCGTGGCCGTGCACCCCTGGTGGTTGTGGCCGAGGGCTTTGTGCCCGAGGGCCAGGAAACGCCGCACTCCGAGCGCGGACTGGACACCTTCGGCCGCCCGCGCCTGGGCGGCATCGCGGAGATGCTGGCCCCGGAACTCGAGGCGCGGACCGGCATCGAGACCCGCGCAACCGTCCTTGGCCACATCCAGCGCGGCGGCGTCCCGTCGGCGTTCGACCGTGTCCTGGCAACGCGCCTGGGCATGGCCGCCATCGACTCCGTGGTGGACCAGCGCTGGGGCACCATGGTGTCGCTCCACGGCACCGACATCGTCCACGTGGGCTTCGACGCCGCCCTGGGCAACCTCAAGTGCGTCCCGCAGGACCGCTACGACGAGGCCGCCGTCCTCTTCGGCTAGGCCGCTTTGGCGCGAACGGCACTTGGGGCCCCTCTAGAGGGCCCCAAGTGACAGTTCGCGCTTCCCGCCGCCGGGTCAGGTCCCCGCTGGGTAGGGTTGAGGCATGACTCTCGACGCCGGTTCCGCAGACATCATCCAGCTGGCCTGGGCCCGACGCCTGGGCCTCGATGACGGAGCGTTCGCCGAGTCCCGGAAGCTCGACGCCGATGCCGCCGCTTCGGGGACCGGCCTGCCTGCAGGCGCTGCCCGGATCACGCGCTCGGATGAATCCCGGAAGTCAGTTGATTTTGTGCGCCTCTTCGGGGCCTCGGCCCTCGTGGGACCGCAGTGGGCCCTGGACGCCGCCGAGGGCATTCCTGATGAGGAGCTCGCGCAGCACGTGACCCTTTTGACCATCACACGTCCGCACGGCGGACACGGGCAAGGCGCGGCCGCCCTCCTGTTCGCGGACGAGCTCCCCCTGCTCCAGCCGGCGGAGGAACTCACGGTCGCGCACGGAAACCCCGAAGCCATTGAGCTGGAAGGCATGTGTCCGCCCGACGACGTCAACGAGGTCGGGTTGTCCGACCTCGACCACCGCTACACCATCATGCGCGATGACAACGGCCGCAAGATTCCGGTGGCTTGCGGTGCCTATACCGAGTGGGAAGGCATCCTCGCCCATATGGGGGTTCTCGTTGACCCTGACTGGCGCCGCCGGGGACTCGGCTCGCTGGCGGCGTCCATCGCGGCCCATGAGGCGCTGGCGGCGGGGCTCACCCTGCAGTGGCGTTCTGACGTCAGCAACAAGGGCGCCCTGGCGATCGCACGCAGCCTCGGATTCGCCACGGGCGGCATCCACACCACGGTCCGGCTGGGCTGACCTGTTGGGCCGCGCACGCTAGACGGACTTGGCCTGCGCTGATTTGGCCGCCGCGGTGTCCGATGCCGGGGCCGCGGAGCCGCCCCAGTTTTCCACCGGCTTGGGCTTGGCGAAGAACAGGGCCACGGCTGCACCAAGCACAATCACTGCCGCCGGCAACATGATGGACTGTCCCATCGCCGTCGAGAACCCTTCGTGCAGGGCCTCCGGAAGCTGGCCGCCGAAACTCAGGCCTGCCTCCCCCGAGGCACCGCCGGCCGCCGCCGGAAGCTCCTCGGCCAGCCTTGCCTGCATCAGTACTGCAATGGCCGCGCTTCCGAGCACGGCGCCGATCTGCCGGGTGGTGTTGTAGACCCCGGCGCCCGCCCCGGCCTGCCTGGGCGACAGGTTGCGCGTGGCAGTGGAGCTCAGCGGCGCCCAGATGCCCGCATTGGCGAAGCCGAGCACGGCGCTGGGCAGCAGGAAGAGCCAGATCGGCGTGTCCGGGTGCATCAGCGCTGAATTCCAGAACAGCGCCACGGCCATCAGCGCCAGGCCGCCGGCGGTGATGTATTTCGGGTTCACGCGGTCGATGATCTTGCCAACCACCGGCGCGAGGCCGCCTGAAATCAGCGCCATCGGGATCATCATCAGGGCCGACTGCGTCGGAGTCAGCCCGCGGACCACCTGGTAGTAGAAGATCAGCGGGAGGCCGAAGGCCGTCACCGTGAAGCCCACCGTGGTGATTCCCAGGTTGGCAAGCGAAAAGTTGCGGTCCTTGAAAAGCGAGAGCGGCAGGAGCGGCTCGCCCTTGTTGAAACGCTGCCACAGGACGAACCCCGCCAGCACGGCAAGGCCGGCGATGATCAGGCCCCAGACGGTGATGGGACCGGTGATGGTGCCCCAGTTGTAGGTCTCGCCTTCCTGGATGCCGAACACGAGCAGGAAGAGCCCGACGGCGCTGAGCAGCACGCCGGGGATGTCGAACTTGTGCGGGTGCGTGGTCAGCGACGGAACAAAGCGCAGGGCCAGGATGAAGCCCGCTATGCCGACGGGCACGTTGATGAAGAAGATCCACTCCCAGCCCAGGCCGTCCACGAGGACACCGCCGAGGATCGGTCCCACGAGGGTGGCGACGCCGGCTGTCGCGCCCCAGATGCCCATGGCCGCACCCCGTCGGTCCGGCGGGAAGATCCGCGTGATGACCGCCATGGTCTGGGGTGTCATGATCGCAGCACCAAAGCCCTGGACCACCCGGGCCAGGATCAGCGTCTGGACGTCGCCGGACAGGCCACACCACAGGGACGCGAGGGTAAAGACCACAAGGCCCGTCAGGTAGAGCTTCTTGGGTCCGAACCTGTCGCCCAGCCTGCCGGTGATCAGCAGCGGCACGGCGTAGGCCAGCAGGTAGGCGCTCGTCACCCAGATGACGGAATTGATGTCGGCGTTCAGGCCTTCCATGATCCGGGGGTTGGCGACCGAGACGATGGTGGTGTCGATCAGGATCATGAAGAAGCCGATCACCAGGGACCAAAGGGCCGGCCACGGCCTAGCTACGTTTTCCATGTGAATCCTTCGGGTGTGGTTGTGGTGTGTTCCGCTACCACGGGATTTCCCCGGAGCGGAGCTGGTCCTGCAGGCTGCGTATCCAGCCCATTTCGGACCCCAGCATGGTCTGTTGGTACTCGAGGTCGATCCAGTACTTGCGTGCCACGTCCTTCTTCAGGACGGCAGCCTCCCCTCTTTGCAGGAACTCGAGTTGTTCCTGCAGCAGCGCCAGCCTGCGGTCCAGGAGTTCCACAACGAGGGCGGCGGGAAGGTTGTAGGCCTCGGCGATAGCCAGCGGGAACGACGGATATTCGTTGACCGGCTCGGCAAGCATGTCCTGCAGGCGCGCCGTCAGGGCCTCCCGGCCCGCGGGTGTGATCCGGTACGTCGTCCGTTCCGGCCGGTTGCCCTCCCGGTCGGTGCCGGCCGTTTCCACGAGCCCGCGTTCCTCCAGCCGGCCGACGGCGTGGTAGAGCGTACCGGGGCGCACCTTGACCAGCCGGTCTTCATGCCTGGCCATCAGGAGCTGGTACATCTCGTACGGATGCATCGGCTCCTCCACCAGCAGTGAAAGGGCCGAGATGCCGAGCGGCGTCAGCGGAGCGGATCGTGGCATGATTCCGGTCCCCCTGTAATCCGACAGCGCAGTGTTGTTCGGCGGCGACCCGCCATTATTCCGCTTCAACTATTCCACATGGAATATTAGGGTGCAAGAAAGCCCGCGGGTCCGGTGACCCACGGGCTTTCAGGCGGTGCCGCCGTCGCGCGGCGACTTCCCCGCAAGGCAATGCGTTCAGCCCAACAGGGCCTGGATTTCGGTCCGGGCAAACATCTCTGCCGCCGCACGTGCCGAGGGCGTCCCGGCGTCGGGGTCGGCCCCAGCGCCCAGCAGCGCCTCTGCCACGTCCGTGTACCCCTTGAAGGCCGCCCCGGCGAGGGGGGTCTGCCCGCGGTCGTTGACGGCGTTGGCGTCCGCGCCGTGCCGCAGGAGAAGCTGAACCGCGGGGGCGTGGCCGTGGTACGCCGCCAGCATCAGCAGGGAGTCCCCGGACGCATTGGTCATGTTGGCCGGTGCCCCGGCATCAAGGTAGCTGCCCAGCAGTGCAGCGTCGCCCTGCCGTGCCGCGTCAAAGAGGGCATGCGCCAAGGCGAGGGTGTCGTCGTCGGGTCCAGGGGCTGTGTTGTGTCCTGCAGTGTCTGTCATCGGTGTGTTCCCTTCAGGAAGCCGGTCTGGCGGCCCACCACCTGGCCGGCGTCGGGAGCCACAATGACTTCCTGCGCGGCCGTGTATGGTTCATCGCCGTCTACGACCGTCAGTATTTCATCCGGGGAGACTGAACGCTTTATGACTGCCAGTGCGACGGGACCCATTTCGTAGTGCTGAACCACAGAGGTCACTGTTCCCACCTTGCGCTCCCCCAGCCGCACTTCGCTCCCGACAGCGGGAAGGGTGTGCTGGGAGCCGTCCAACTGGAGGAAGACCAGGCGGCGCGGCGGGTGGCCCAGGTTGTGCACGCGGGCGATCGTCTCCTGGCCCTTGTAGCACCCCTTCGCCAGGTGCACCGCGGTGCGCAGGAGGTCCAGTTCATGCGGGATGGTCTTGTCATCGGTTTCGGCGCCAAGACGGGGGCGCCACGCGGCGACACGGAGCGCTTCCGCGGCCCAGGCGCCGGCCAGCGGCCGGCCACCCACGGTCGCCTCGAGTTCCGCGGACGGGACCAGGTATTCGAACCAGGGCCGCTCCATGCCCGGGTGTGATTCCTCCGCGACGACGGAGTAGGCGTAGCCGCCGGCACCCACATGCGGCCAGGGGTCTTCCCACACCAACAGGTCCGACCATTCCTCCACCCGCCGGGTGGTCCCCAGGACCGCCCACTCGTCGGAAGCATCCGCGATCTCGACGCGGAGCATGAACTTCATCCGGTTTAGCCACTCGGCCAGCGGCGCCGCTTCGGAGCCCTCCACAATCAGCCAGGTGGTCCCGCCGTCGTCAACCACCCGCGCGTCGAACTCGATGCGGCCGTGGATGCTGAGCAGCAGCAGTTCGCTGGACTCGCCCGGGGCAAGGTTGGTGACCTGCTGGGAAGAGAGCGTGTTGAGCCAGCTCAAGCGGTCCGGACCGGAGACGGTGACCACACCACGGTGGGAAAGGTCGACGACGGCGGTTCCGGCTGCCAGCGCCCGCTGCTCCCGCAGCGGCTCACCGTAATGCGACGCGACGCCGGAGTCCGCACCGCCGGCCTCGACGGCGCCAGGGCGCGACAACAGGGGGCTCTTGATAGTCATATGAAGGGAACATCCTTAAGTGGGCAGGTATTCCGGCACCGGCAAGCCCGGCCTCCGGCAGTCGTTGGCGCGGACGGCGGGTTTAGCGGTACTCGGGGTTTTCGAAGTCGAACCGGGTACCGGCCTTCCATTCCTCCGGCAGGTTGCCGTACCCGGGAATCCCGCCGGCATCCTTGAGCATCCGCGCGAAGTGCAGCAGGTTCCATGTCATGAACGTTGTGTTGCGGTTGGTGAAGTCGCTCTCCGGACCCCCGGACCCCTCGTCCAGGTAGCTCGGGCCCGGCCCTACCGGCCCGATCCACCCTGCATCAGCCTGCGGCGGAATGGTGAAGCCGACGTGTTGGAGGCTGTACAGGACGTTCATGGAGCAATGCTTGATGCCGTCTTCGTTGCCGGTAATAAGGCAGCCGCCCACCTTGGGATAGAAGGCCCATTGGCCTTTCTCATTCAGTTGCCCGGAATGCGCGTAAAGGCGCTCGATCAGCTTTTTCGTCTGGGAGGAGTTGTCGCCGAGCCAGATAGGTCCGGCCACCACCACGATGTCCGCTTCCTTGACCGCAGGGTACAGTTCCGGCCATTCGTCGGTTACCCAGCCGTGCTCGCGCATGTCCGGGTACACCCCGCTGGCGACGTCGTGGTCGACGGTCCGGATCACGCGCGTGCTGACGCCCTGCTTCTCCATGATCAGGCGGCTGACCTCAATCAGGCCCTCTGTGTTGCTGATCTCCGGAGACTTCTTGAGGGTGCCGTTGAAGAAAACGGCTTTGAGGTCGCCGTAGTTTGCCTTAATTCGCTGATCTGGCTTACCAGGGCCTGGCTGCTGGCTGTTCACGGTCTTGCTCCCTGCACTCGTTGCGGACAACAAAAATCGGTGAGACCTACGGCCAGCTGTTTGGACCGGCCTGATGCGCCTACTATGCCTTGCGCTACAGCGCTTGGCTCTAGGATGCCCTGCTCAGGATGGCCGAAGCGTGGGCTTCCAGTCCGGCGCCGGGCGTGGAGCCCTTTCCGGTGGCCACGTCCCAGCGCCAGAGAAGCTTTCCGTCCACCAGTCCGAAAATCCGGGTGGCTGCCGTGTACTCCTTCGAGTGGCTGCCCCGCATCACCATGTCGGTGCTCAGCTGGATTTGGGGGCCCTTGATCTGTCCGTAGTACAGCTCGGAGATCCCGCCGGGATGCGAAATGGAAACTGAGATGTCGAAGCCGCCGTCGCTGTTGCGCAATGCCTCGACTTCGTCGGCGCTCTTCAGGACGGGAACGATGTCCGCCGGAATCAGGCCAGGGCCGCCGTCTTCCTCACGCTGCTTCCGCTCCAGCGCCCAGAAGCCTGTCTCGACCGTCAGTGGCCGCAGCTTGGTGCCTTCGTCGTCAGTGAGCCAACTCTCGGCGCGGTACTGGAGGTACGGCAGGCCGTTGTGCGTGAAGGACACCCGCTGGAAGAAGTGCTCGGAATCCTCCTCGCCGGCTCCCAGCCGTCCGCTGCCCTCCCACTCACCAATGAGCCAGGATAACGGGACGAGCTCGGGAGTGAGGTCTGTAGGAATTTCAATCGGCACAGTAACTACCTCTGCAGATAACTAGCTCTGGACTGGTGTTACTTCTGGCCCTTGAACAGGCGGTAAACCACAAAACCCGCGAACCAGGCCATGGAAAGGCTGGCAATGCCAAGCAGGACAAGGAAGAAAATCTCAAATGCAAGTACGGACATGATGCCATCCTAACGCGTTAGTAGATGAGTAGTTTGTCTATGAAGTAGGCGAGCGAACCCACCGCAGCCACGGGCGCGAGGCCCATGCCGATGGCGGCAGGAATGTTAATTGCGTCCCCGCGGAGTATAACCAGCCTGCGCAGGCTGACCAGAACCGCACCCACCACAACCCCCACCACGGCGGCGGGTATTACGGCGATGTTGGAGAAGATCAGGCCGGCCAAGGGCGCCGTCAGGCCCGCCAGCACAATGCCCAAGGGGGCCACGATCCGGTCAGGCCAGCGGATGAGGCCTGCCAGCAAGGCAAACGCCGCACTGATGCCGGCCACGAGGAGCATTTCCTTGACTCCGTTGAACCTCGATGCCGCGATCCACCCTGCACCGAGACAGGACAGCAGCACTCCGGCGCTCGAGCCCAGTGTCGATTCCAGCCGCTGGGCCTGGCCCGTGCCGCGAATCAGCTGCATCAGGAACACAGCCATGACACCTGCGGCGATAAAGGCCGGCGTCCAGTCAAGGAAACCCGGTGCCGGGACGTAGGTGGCAGCCACGGCCGATCCCGCACCAGGGAGCCCTATGATTGCCGCAAGGGTCTTCTTGGCGGGAATGCCCAGGAAATGGGGCCAGCCGATTCCGACGGCCAGTGCCACCAGAATGGCAACGCCGAGCAGGACTTCCGGCGAGGTGTACGCCCCGCCGACAAATACAGCAAGCCCGGCCAGCCCGATGGTTCCGATGGTCCACGGCTTCACTGTTTACCCGCGCTCACTCTCTGCTGACGTCATCTCGCTGGGTCCAATCCTGCCCTATATGACCTGCTTATGTCGCAAAACGTGAACTGAAAGCGGCCGGATCAGTGTCCGTTAAGGGTCAATTAGGTATACTCAAAGCTCAGCTACGCTTCCTTCGGAGGTCGCGGACCCGGCCGGATTTCCGGCTGGCCACTACCGACGCGGGCAGCCAGTACCGGCCGGTGGAAGCCCGGTTCAGACGCCCAATGATGCGCGGACAGCCCCTTGGAGGAACAATGTCGCACATCCTGCTACTGACGAACAGCACCGGATCCTCGGTGGACATTCTGCCTGCCTTGGAACTCCTGAACCACCGGGTACACATCCTGCCGGCCGAGCCAACAGCCCTGCTGGAAACTGACCCCTGCGACGTCGTGCTCCTTGACGCCCGCAAGGACTTAGTCGGAGCACGGTCCCTGACCCAGTTGCTCAAGGCCACCGGGCTCAGCGCGCCGCTGATGCTGATCCTCACCGAAGGCGGCATGGCGGCCGTCTCCTCGGCCTGGGCCGTCGATGACATCCTGCTGGACTCAGCAGGTCCGGCCGAAGTCGAGGCCAGGATCCGGCTCTCTGTCGCACGTGCCGTGCCGGAGAAAGAGGACCTTCCCACCGAAATCCGCGCCGCCGGCGTCGTCATCGACGAAGCCAGCTACACGGCCCGGGTCAACGGTGCTCCCCTGAACCTGACCTTCAAGGAATTCGAACTCCTGAAGTACCTGGCGCAGCACCCGGGCCGGGTTTTCACCCGCCAGCAGCTGCTCACCGAGGTGTGGGGCTATGACTACTACGGAGGCACTCGCACCGTGGACGTCCACGTCAGGCGACTGCGGGCCAAGCTGGGCGCAGACCACGAAAACCTGATCAGCACGGTCCGCAACGTCGGCTACCGCCTGACCCTGGTGCGCCAGCCCGAGGAAGAGCTGACGGAGGCGTAGCCGCCCGCACGACTGCAGGCCGGGTATCGGCTCCCAACTTTGCATGGAAACGAAAAAGCCCCGGACCAGTGGTCCGGGGCTTCTTGTTGGGCTTTTACGCCTTTGGTGGAGGACATACGGGTCGAACGTATCGAGGCCACCCCAGTGGTGGATCCCCCTCAATTCCCGCTTCAGGAAGCCGGAACAGGTAACGACTATACGTGCCGGATCCCGCGGCATCAAATCGGCGCCCAATCCCTCCGCCAGCCAGACGGGCCGTATAGCCTTTACTCCATGAGTCCTGCGCATCCCGAAAACTGGCCCGTGCTCGTCATCAAAGGCGAAGTGGATGAGGAGCTGCTGAGGGATTTCACCGCCCTCGCCGGAGCCGCCGAAGAGTCGGACGGCAACCCTCCGCTGTCCGAACAGACCTTTGTGACGCTCCGCGCCGGCGAGTCAGGCAGCCATTCGCTCCTGACTTTGGCTCTCTACGCGCCGGATGAGGATTCGGACCCTGCCACCGCCCAGGACCTTGCCGGATTTGCGGTGGTGGTTGAGGAAGGGGACGGCACCGGAGTGCTTGAGGTGGCAGTGCACCCGAGTTACCGGAACCAGGGGGTGGCAGACAGGCTGGTAGCCACGCTCAAGGCATCCCGGGGATTCGACGGGCTCAAGGCTTGGTCCCACGGGAACCACGAGGCCGCGGCAGACCTCGCAGCCAAGTACGGGTACGGCCCTATCCGGGAACTGTGGAAGATGCGGCTCACCGCGTCAGACGCGGAACTCCCCGACGCCGCCCTCCCGGACAGCGTCACCCTGCGCGCCTTCGTGCCCGGCCAGGATGAAGAGGCCTGGCTTGCAGCCAACAAGGCCGCCTTCTCGCACCACCCCGAGCAGGGCAACATGACACGGCAGGACCTGGCGGCCCGGATGGCCGAGGACTGGTTCGATCCGGCCGGCTTCCTCCTGGCCGTCGACCCGTCCGGACGGATCCTCGGGTTCCACTGGACCAAGGTGCACCCGCGTCACGGCAGCCACCCGGCGATGGGCGAGGTGTACGTGGTGGGTGTGGCCCCCGAGGCCCAGGGCATGGGACTCGGCAAAGCCCTCACTGTGGCCGGCATCAAATACCTCCAGGACAAGGGCCTCCACGCGGTCATGCTGTACACGGATGCCGACAACGCTCCGGCCGTTTCCCTCTACCGCAGGCTCGGCTTCACGCGATGGGATGCGGACGTTATGTATGGACCCTTAAACGCCGGTTAATCCAATCGGCTGACGCATGCGGGACGGTTCAGGAAATCTACATATCCCCCGAATCGAATGCTTGTAAGGTTGAAGGTAAACCGCGCCAGCAAAAGGAGAGACCATGCAACCGGAATCAGCCGGGACAGCCACGTCTGGAGCCAAGGTGCGGCCAGCGCGCGCCCGTTTCGGGTCCTCCGAGGTGCCGGCCTCCCGTGCCACGCAGGACCGGATCGACATCCCCGAGTTCGCCCCCAACCTTGAGCCGGAAGGCGACATCAGCCCGGACCGGTTCCTGGACCGTGAGCTCAGCTGGCTGGCCTTCAATTCGCGTGTGCTGGAACTTGCCGAGGACCCGAACCTCTATCTTCTGGAGCGGGTCAGCTTCCTCTCCATCTTTGCCTCCAACTTGGACGAGTTCTTCATGGTCCGTGTTGCCGGCCTGAAGCGCCGCATCGCCACAGGACTGGCTGTACCGTCCCCGGCTGGCCTGAGCCCCATGCAGGTTCTGGACCAGATCGGCGAAGCCGCCCACCGGCTCCAGCAGCGCCACGCGCGGGTCTACGCCGAGCAGATCCGGCCCGCCCTCGCCTACGAGCACATCCACCTCATGCATTGGGACGAACTGGATGACCAGGCCAAGGACCAGCTCAGCGCCATGTTCGCGGAGAAGGTCTTCCCCATCCTGACGCCCCTTGCGGTGGACCCCGCACACCCGTTCCCCTACATCTCGGGGCTGTCCCTGAACCTGGCCGTGGTGGTGCGCAACCCGGTCAGCGACAAGGAGCTGTTCGCCCGCGTCAAGGTTCCGGACCAGTTGCCCCGACTCATCTCCATCGACGGCCCGCGTGCCGGATCCGTGCCCGGCCGGGTGGCCCGGTTCATCGCCTTGGAAGAGGTCATCGCAGTCCACCTGGACCAGCTGTTCGCCGGCATGGAGGTCCTGGAGCACCACACCTTCCGCGTCACCCGTAACGAGGACGTCGAGGTTGAAGAGGACGACGCCGAGAACCTGCTGCAGGCGCTCGAGAAGGAACTGCTACGCCGCCGGTTCGGCCCGCCCGTGCGCCTCGAGGTCACCAACGACATCAACCCGAACATCCGGGCCCTGCTGATCCGCGAACTGGGCGTGGAGGAGTCAGAGGTCTACTCCGTTCCTGCCCCGCTGGACCTCCGCGGCTTGTCCGTCATTGCCGGGATCGACCGCGCGGACCTGCACTACCCCAAGCATGTGCCGCACACCTCGCGGTACCTGAATGAATCGGAAACGTCCAAGGCCGCGAACGTATTTGCCGCCATGCGTCGGCGGGACATCCTCCTGCACCACCCTTACGATTCCTTCTCCACCTCCGTCCAGGCTTTCCTGGAACAGGCCGCGGCGGACCCGAAGGTGCAGGCCATCAAGCAGACCCTGTACCGCACCTCCGGCGACTCCCCCATCGTCGACGCCCTCATCGACGCCGCGGAGGCAGGCAAGCAGGTGCTGGCCCTGGTTGAGATCAAGGCCCGGTTCGACGAACAGGCCAACATTTCCTGGGCCCGGAAACTGGAACAGGCCGGCGTGCACGTTGTGTACGGCATCGTGGGCCTGAAAACCCACTGCAAGCTGTCCCTCGTGGTCCGCCAGGAAGTGGACGGCCTGCGGCGCTACTGCCACATCGGCACCGGCAACTACCACCCGCGCACGGCGCGCTACTACGAGGACCTCGGTCTGCTGACCGCCAACGAACAGGTGGGCGAGGACCTTTCCAAGCTCTTCAACCAGCTCTCCGGCTACGCGCCGAAATCCACCTTCAAGCGGCTCCTCGTGGCGCCCCGTTCGGTGCGTTCCGGACTTATCGACCGCATCGAGAAGGAAATCCGCAACGCCAAGGCCGGCATCGCAGCCAGAGTCCAGATCAAGGTCAACTCCATGGTGGACGAGGCGATCATCGACTCGCTCTACCGCGCCTCGCAGGCCGGCGTGAACGTTGACGTGATCGTCCGTGGCATCTGTTCCCTGCGCCCGGGCATCCCGGGCCTCAGCGAAAACATCACGGTGCGCTCCGTGCTGGGACGGTTCCTGGAGCACTCGAGGGTCTTCGCGTTCGCCAACGGCGGCGACCCCGTGGTCTACATTGGTTCCGCCGACATGATGCACCGCAACCTGGACCGGCGCGTGGAAGCCCTCGTCCAGCTCACCAGCGGCGACGACACCGCCTATGTGCTGGACATGCTCCGCCGCTATATGGACCCGGAGACCGCCAGCTGGTACCTGGACAGCCAAGGCGAATGGACGAGGCACCACCTCGGCGACGACGGCCGGCTCCTGGACGACGTCCAGTCATGGCTGCTCGCATCGCGCTCCCGCCAGCGCCAGCGCCCAACGGTAAGGCGGTAGGACCCTGGCCTTGAAGAGTGACGAGACAAGTGCCGTCAGCAACGACACGGCAAACGATTCACTCGTTGCCGACCAGACCGACCATCCCGGCGAACCCATTGCCGTGGTTGCGGCGGGCGCTTTGCCGTGGCGCATCAACAAGGACAAGCTGGAAGTCCTGCTGATCCACCGTCCAAGCTATGACGACTGGTCGTGGCCCAAGGGCAAGATCGACGCCGGCGAGACCATCCCTGAGTGCGCCGTCCGCGAGATCGAAGAGGAGATAGGGCTCAAGGCCACCCTGGGCATTCCCCTTCCGCCCATTCACTACCATGTGTCAGCCGGCCTGAAGGTAGTGCACTACTGGGCCGTGGATGTGGACGGTGCCGTGCTTCGTCCGGACGGCAAGGAAGTGGACAGCGTGATGTGGTGTTCGCCGGAAAAGGCGGCCGCCCTGCTGAGCAACCCCGGTGATGTGGCGCCGCTCGAGCGGCTGGTGGCAGCCTACGACCGCAAGGAACTGGATACCTGGCCCCTGCTGGTGGTCCGCCATGCCAAGGCCAAGCCGCGTTCTTCCTGGACCAAGGCGGAAGGCGACCGTCCGCTCGCGGCCACCGGATTGCGCCAGGCACAGGCCGTTCGCCGGCTGCTGCATGTATGGAAGCCGATGCGCGTGCACTCCAGCCCGTGGCAGCGCTGCGTGGCCACGATTGCCCCGTACGCCAAGTCTGCCGAAGCCAAGGTGAAACTGCACGATGCCCTGACGGAGCACCGCCACGCGCGCAGCCCCAAGAAGACTGCCGCCGTCGTCGAATCACTCTTCGATAAACAGCGCGCCATTGCACTGTGCACCCACCGGCCCGCACTGCCTACGGTCATCAAGCAGCTCGGCGAGCACATGAACGGCCGGCTGCGGGCGCTCCTGCCGTCCTCCGACCCCTACCTGGCTCCGGGTGAGATCCTCGTGTGCCACGTGGCCCGCGGCAGCAACCACAAAATCGTCGCAGTGGAACAGTTCAGGCCCTTCGACGACTAGCAGGGCGGGCCGGCGCCCGCACTCCAGGTAACGTCCTGGCTTGACCCCCAGGTCTTTGTATCAAATACTCAGTACATTGATGCAAGAATCTGGGGGGATTGTGCCGGTCCAATTCGAACTGCCGCCGATGCTGCTGCTGGGACCGCTGGTCGCAGCCGTCGTTCTTTATCTCATCCTGAGGTGGGTGGTGTGGGAACCCAAGATGGGCGCATCACCCGAAACTGTTTCCCAGCACGCGCTGTGGGTCGGGGTCATCGGCTGGATGGCCAGTTCCCTGCAGGGTGCCATGAACGTCGGCATCATCCCGGCCGGCAGAACTAACAGCCCCGTCACCGGACCTTTCCTGGTGACACCGGAGACAATCATCCCGGCACTGGCCTGGCCAATCCTTGGCGTCCTCGGGATCCATGCCATCGGCCAAGTCAGCTATCCGCGCCCCAAGCGACTCCGCCGCAAGGCAAGCCTCCATGTGCGGAAGATCCGCGATTTCCTTCCGCGGCCGCTGGCGTGGACAACCCTGGCCATCTTCACGGGTGCGACGCTTTTCATCGCCTGGACGGCCACGCTTTCGGCGTACGCACCGATGCCCTACGGGTCAGTCCAGGAGGATGCGGAAGGCTTCAGGACCTTCGGCGGCGACGGGCGGATCGCCGGCATCGAATTGGCCACCTGGCTGGGAGCGGCGCTGGTTGTCCTGGCTGCGGGCACGTGCGTGGTGCTGCTGCTGATCTCCCACCGCAGGCAGCTCGAGCCGCTGACGGACCACGACAACTCATTGCTCCGGACGATTGCCATGAACCGGCTCCTGCGCACGGTGGCAACCGTGGCCTCGGGCCTGGCAGTCATCGCCGGCAACTTTGCCGCCCGGCCGGACCCCGCCGTCGGCAGCACGTCGTGGACCAACGTCGCAGGTCTTGTGGGCATGGCTGTCCTGCTGGCCATGTTGGTCTGGGCACCGCCGAAACTGGCCGGGCCGACAGGCCACCCGGCGAAGCTTGCGACGCCGGCCGGAGGGTCCCATCCCGCTGCCCGGCTGGTTTCCTCGGTCGGCGCCGCCCTCGGTGTCGCCGCGGCCCTGCCGCTCCTCGTCGGAGTCTTCCTCGTACCCGCGATCATGGCCGCGCCAGCCAGCTACGGGCCACCCGCATTCGTGTCCCTGGTGACCGCGCTGATACTTTTGGTCCTCGCCGCAGGCGAGCTCCTGCTGCAGCGAAACTACGCCAGCACGGATCAGCCCCGCATCTGGCCCCGGCAGCCGGTGTCGCCGGCCTTGTTCACTACCGCGGTCCTGGCGCTGCTCGTGTTCGTGACAACGCTGGTTGTGTCAGCGTCCGGAAACTCCCTCATTGGCCGCGACGGGGGGTGGCTACCTCCCGCAGTCCTCAGCGCAGCCGGGGTGATCCTGGCGCTCCCGGCTTTCTTCGCCACGCAACGCCGGCACGGAATACGGGACGCTCCCCCGGGCCTGGACGCCGCCCTGCGGGCCATCACTGTCTACCGGATTGTCCGGACGCTTTCGGCCATGTTCATGGCGCAGGCCGCCATTGTTTTGCTCATGAACAGCCAAGCGTGGGCCGCCGTGTTCGGTGTGGCGTTTATGCCGACCATCCCCTGGTGGCCCGCTTCCCTCGCCGGTGCCGTCCTGGCCGGTGGTGCGATTGTGACGGCACTCGTGCCGGTGCGTGCCCTCGCGGGATCCGGCTACCGGTCCGCTCCCCTGCCCGACAGGGAAGCCATCACTTGACGGCGGGCATTTCCGTGGACGTCGGATCGGCTGTGCCCCCCTATGAGCAAATCCGCACGCAGATCTCCTCGCTGATTGCCGTGGGCTCGCTGGCGGCCGGAACCCGGTTGCCCACCGTGCGCAGCCTTGCCGCGGACCTGGGCATCGCGGCGGGCACAGTGGCACGGGCCTACAAGGAACTCGAGCAGGCCGGCCTGATCGAAACGCGGCGGCGGAACGGCACCGTCGTCGTCGGAATTCCCGACGACGGTCTGCCGCCCGTTGGCGCCGTCAACGCGGACGTCGTGGCCGCCGTCGACCGTTACATCACGGAGGGCCGCGGGGCGGGCCTTGATGACGGCACGCTCCAGGGCATTCTGCGCGTGCGGCTCGGCCATCAGTAGACTGGGACGGTGAGCATTCCAACGCCCTATGAAGACCTTCTGCGTGACGTCCTTGCCAACGGCACGCACAAATCAGACCGCACCGGCACCGGCACGCTCAGCGTGTTTGGACGCCAGATGCGCTTTGACCTGAGCCAAAGCTTCCCGCTGGTCACCACCAAGCGCGTGCATTTCAAGTCCGTGGCCGTCGAGCTGCTGTGGTTCCTGCGCGGCGAGACCAACGTGAAGTGGATGCAGGACCAGGGCGTCACCATCTGGAACGAATGGGCAGATGCCGACGGCGAACTCGGCCCCGTTTACGGTGTCCAGTGGCGCAGCTGGCCGACGCCCGACGGCGGCCACATCGACCAGATCGCCGAACTGGTGGAGAACCTGAAGTCCAACCCGGACTCGCGCCGGCACATCGTCTCCGCGTGGAATGTCGCCGAGCTCCAGGACATGGCCCTGCCCCCGTGCCATGCCTTCTTCCAGTTCTATGTTGCGGACGGCAAGCTGTCCTGCCAGCTTTACCAGCGCTCCGCGGACACGTTCCTGGGCGTCCCGTTCAACATCGCCTCTTATGCGCTGCTGACGTGCATGCTGGCGCAGCAGGTGGGCCTGGAACCGGGTGAGTTCGTCTGGACCGGCGGGGATGTGCACATCTACGACAACCACATGGACCAGGTCCTCAAGCAGCTGAAGCGGGAGCCGTACGAGTACCCGCAGCTGAAGATCCTGCGCAAGCCGGACACGATTTTCGACTACACGCTGGATGACTTCGAAGTTGTCGGCTACCAGCACCACCCTACGATTAAGGCGCCGATCGCAGTATGAGCACCGACAACGCCATGAATCCCCTGGCCTTCACTGAAAAAATTGCCGACGACACCACCGGAGTGGGGCTTGTCTGGGCCCAGACCACGGCAGGCGTGATCGGCAAGGACGGCGACATGCCGTGGCACCTGCCCGAGGACATGAAGCATTTCACCCGGCTCACCAACGGGCACCCGGTGATCATGGGCCGCAAGACCTGGCTGTCCTTTCCGGACAAGTACCGTCCCCTGCCGGGGCGCACCAACATTGTGGTGACACGGCAGGAAGGCTGGGGCGACACCGCCGAGGCGGAGGGCGCCCTCGCGGTGAAGTCGCTCGACGACGCCCTGCTGGAATCCCAGTTCGCTCCCGGCCACGAAACGGTGTGGGTGCTGGGCGGCGGCGAAATCTTTGCGCAGACGCTGGACATCGCCAACGTCGCGGTAGTGACGTTCATCGATTCCGAAACCGATGGCGACACGTATGCGCCCGACCTCGGCTTCGAGTGGAAGCTGGCCGCGAGCGAACCGGCCACCGGCTGGCTGACGTCCACCAGCGGAACCCGGTACCGGTTCACCATGTGGCGCCGGACAGAGGGCTAGGAGCATGCTGAAGAAGCCGGAAACACTCTTTGTCCTGGGCTACATGCTGCTCCCGCTGCTGGCACTTCTCTCCGCGATCGTGGGACTCACCATGATCCTGGGAGGCAACAAGATCGCCGGCGCCGTCGTGCTGGTGGTGGTCACCCAGGCGTTCGCGTTCGGGGCCGTCTACGCGCTTCGCCTCCGCAAGGCGGCGGTGCTGGAGCAGCACGACGCCGAATAGCGGCTAAGGCGGCGGGTTGCCTTTGCGATGGGGAGAGCAGCCCATCGCGGACTCTGCCGTTTAGCTACTAGAGTCATGCGAGCAGCTTGACGATTATCCGCTGCTCAGAACTTTTGGGGGGATGCCTTGTGGCAGGAAACTTGTGGGGCGCGGACGTTGCCCAGCTGCGGACTCTGGCGCAGCAGTTCGGCAAAACATCCGACAGCCTGCTTCAGCAGTCAACACAGCTGAGCAACCAGATCAACAACAACCCCGCGTGGAAGGGCCAGGACGCGGTCACCTTCCGGTCCGACTGGAACAGCAGCCACCGTGCCCTCATTCAGAGAACAGCGTTGGCTCTCAAGCAGGAGTCGAAGAAGCTGCTGACCCAGGCCGAGGAGCAGGAGAAGGCCAGCACTGGCGGCGGCGACGGCGGCGGGCCGGGCACAGGAGGCGCCGGTTCGAGCGGCGATGCTGGCGACGATAAGAAACCGTTCCAGTTGGGTCCTGACTGGCTTGCTGACAGTGATGACTCCCCTTCCCCCTTCCGCGGAGGCTGGGACACATACAACCTGATCAAGGCCTTCCCTAACATTCGCGCTGGGGTCTTCGACGCCGCCGCGATTATGCGCGAGTCTGGCTTCCGCAAATCCTTCACCAAAGCTGCCTGGGACACTTTCCAGGAGTCCAACGCCATCAGCAGATATTTCAACATGTCGTCGGATCTGTTCGACGGGAAATTCCATAACGTGCTGAATCTGGCACCGGACTCTTCTGCGTTTAAGGTTCTTGGAGGCTTCGGTCATGCACTTGGTGGCCTGGGTGTGGGCCTTGACACCCTCGACGCAGTGAATAAGTGGCAAGCGGGGGACACAGGAGGCGCGTATTACTCCGGGGCGAAGGCCGCTCTCGGAGTAGTATCTTTCTTCCCGCCACCCGTCGGAACAGCGGCCATGGTCGCTAGCGGCGCACTTGCCATTTATGACAATGTCCCCGCAGTCAAGAACTTCGTCAACGGAGTCGGTGGACAGATAGCCGAGGGATGGAATGCCGCGGGACACGCAATCGAACAGAGTACGGAAGCGGCCGGAGAAGCCATTGCCGATGCCGGCGAGGCCGTGAGTGACGCCGTGGGCGACGGAGCAAAGGCCGTATCGAAATTCTTTGGATTCTAGAAAAGGGAAAGCCAAATGACTGACACCATCTCCGAAGCAACTGGTTCAACCGACCGACAGTACCCGGACTCGATCGGCTTCGGCTACGCCGAGATCGTGGCGCTCCTCAACCTGAACAAGGGAAACGAAGCCAACAACAGCGCCCACGCTTTGCGCCTTGAAAATGAGCTGGATGACATCAAGATGATTTCCGCCGGCGCCTCGTCCCTTGTCGCCCGCGGCCTTGCCATCGTTGAGCAGGATGGAGAGCTGTCCGTCTCGGGCCCGGTAGCCGCGGTCACTTCGGCCCTTACCTCTGCCGTGCGACGCATGGAGATCTCCCTGCTGACGGCTGACGGAGGAGACAGTGTCTTATCGGTTGAGTCCGAGGACTACCAAATCATCATGCAGCCTCGGGCGTATCTGACGTGGTTTGCAATGGCGCAAAACCCCGAGATCTCCGCCGCAGAAGGAAACTTCTACATCATGCGCAAACACCTGTCGGACAACCCGGCCGGAGGCGCCACGATTCTCCGCCGCGAAGACCCGCACAAGCGCCGGCTTCTTCTCAAGCGCGGAACTGCTGGCTGGGCGGTCGGGTATATCAGCCAAGGGGAGGACGAGGTGGAGGAAATCTCTGGACTCTCCGACGCACAGGTCCTCGAGAAAATCAGGGAACTCAGGAACGAAAAATAATGTTCAACAACAACCCCGAGCGGGCTGCACGCGACGAAGAGATGTGGCAGTGGCACAAGCAGGCCCTGGCTGCCGGGCAGCGAAGAGTCCTCTCCCGGACCATGAGCGGCGAGCTGTACAGCTATGCGAAGGACGAGATCGGCTTTCGGCGAAATGGGCCGGGAAATGGCGTCTCCACGCTGAGGGGCCTCATCGTGGTGACCGCTGTGATGGCTGCTTTCGGCATCCTGACGGCCGTTATGGCCGTCGGTGTATGGTCACCGGACGGAGAACCGGCGTGGGGTTTCCTTGTCCTCACACTTTTTGCGGCAGTAATGGTCTGGTGGGGAGTCCGTTGCGCCATCTCAGAGATCAAAGCGAAGAAGATCAGGGAACAGCGCGGAGTCCCCACTCCGAGCGGAGCGCCTCTTTGAACAAACACCTGAGCGTCAACCTCAATTCCGGGAATGACACTCCGCCGGGCCGCATCCGCGCTACCCGCGGCGAAGGCACGGCATGAGCCAGCCGGACGACCTAGTCCGCGCCCACCACGAACAGGCGCTGGCACGAGGTGAAAAAAGGGTCCTGTTCCGCACCGTGGACGGCAGGCTTCACAGCTACGCCAAGGATGAGCTCGGAGTGGTCACCGCCAGTTCCCAACCCCAGGTGCGTTCCGCCGTCGGCTTCCTTATGATGGCGGTTGCCTTCGCTGCCGTTGCAGTCTTTTCCATCTTTCTGGTGGCCGGCCCCACCAACAGGGGCCAGGACCCCATGTGGGGCGCCCTGTTCCTGACCGCGGCCGGACTGGGTGGCGCCCTGTACGCCATCCAGATGGCGCAAGTAGCTTCGAGAGCCAAACGCCTGAGGGCGGAACGGGGAATCCCAGAACCCACGGCCCGCCAGTTCGACTGAGCCGGTCACGCCGAAAAGGCCAGAGCCGTTATCCGACGCTGGTTGAGGGAAAAATCAGCGGCCAGAACTGACCATGGTATTTGACCAAGAGCGTGAGCGGCGCAACGATGCCGTAGTCGCAGAGCACAAAGCGTTGGCCGGCGGTGAGAAGCGCGGGCATCGCGATCTACGAAAGGGCAAGGCATGAGCCAGCCGGACAACCAGCCCCAGCGGGGTAGCAGGAAGGGCTACTACGCCCGTCAGGTGGAGGCCGAGGCAGCACGCCAAGGTCTGACCGTCGAGGAGTACGGAGTGTACAAAGGCGACGTCGGCAGCGCTGTCAAACCCATCAACTCGGCGGGCGGGCTGCTCTTCCTCAGCATCCTGATCACGCTGATCATCACCGTGGTAGCCGTGCTCATGGTCAAGCTGCTTACCGATGGCACGGAGGAGCCCGATTGGGGCCAGCTTGTGTTCGCTGCTGCCTTCGGCCTCTGGATTGTTCCCACAGCCTGGGCCTACTACTTCAAAGAGCGCAAGGCAGCGCGCCTCCGCAGGCAGAACGGCAAAACCATCGAGTTGCCCACCAGGCGCAACTCTGCGAGGGACTGAGTCCGCCGCACTGCTTAGGGGAGGGCCGCCGTCGTGCGTTGGGTGCGTGACGTAACCGACTGCGCCGTGCCGGTTCCGAAGTCTAAACTGGACGAATGACTACAGCAGCTACCCCCTCCGTCGGCCTGGTCGGATGGCGCGGCATGGTCGGCTCCGTCCTGATGCAGCGCATGCAGGACGAAGGCGACTTCGCCAACATCAACCCGGTGTTCTTCTCCACGTCAAACGCCGGAGGTGCCGCGCCTTCGTTTGCTGATGGGTCCGGCAAGCTCGAGGACGCGTTCGACGTCGACACGCTGGCTAAGCTGCCGATTATCGTCACCGCCCAGGGCGGCGACTACACCAATCGGGTCCACGGCGAGCTGCGCAGCCGTGGCTGGGACGGCCTCTGGATCGACGCCGCCTCCACCCTGCGCATGAACGATGACTCGATCATCGTGCTGGACCCCATCAACCGCGACGTCATCGACAAGGGCCTGGTCAACGGCACCAAGGACTTCATCGGCGGCAACTGCACCGTGTCCTGCATGCTGATGGGCCTCGGCGGCCTGTTCAAGAACGGCCTCGTCGAGTGGGGCACGTCCATGACCTACCAGGCTGCCTCCGGCGGCGGCGCCCGCCACATGCGCGAGCTGCTCAGCCAGTTCGGCACGCTTAACGCCGAGGTCAGCTCCGAACTGGACGACCCGGCGTCGGCCATCCTGGAAATCGACCGCAAGGTCTTGGAGCACCAGCGCACCGACATCGACGCGACCCAGTTCGGTGTCCCGCTGGCCGGCTCGCTGATCCCCTGGATCGACGCGGACCTGGGCAACGGCCAGTCCAAGGAAGAGTGGAAGGCGGGCGTCGAGACCAACAAGATCCTCGGCACGTCCGGCGAGAACCACATCATCATGGACGGCCTGTGCATCCGGATCGGCGCCATGCGTTCACACTCCCAGGCGCTCACGCTCAAGCTCCGCGAAGACCTCTCCGTAACGGAGATCGAAAGCATCCTGGCCGCGGACAACGAGTGGGCCAAGGTGGTGCCGAACACCAAGGAGGACTCGATGGCGAGCCTCACCCCGGTGGCTGCATCCGGCACGCTGGACATCCCCGTGGGCCGTATCCGCAAGCTCGAAATGGGACCGGAATACATCAGCGCCTTCACCGTGGGCGACCAGCTCCTGTGGGGCGCCGCCGAGCCGCTGCGCCGCATGCTCAACATCGCCACCGGCACCCTCTAGGCGCCTCCCCCGGTTCCCGGCACGAGGTTCCCGGCACCGGGCGCTACGGTGCCTGGCCGAGGAACTTCAGGTACCTCGCGGCCTGCAGCTCAAATGACTTTTGGGCTGCAGGCCGCAGTCCGTTAACCGTGTCGAACGGTTCAGGCACGACGGCGGCCGTCCGCCCGGTGCCTGACCGCGCCCAGGTGCCGATCACTTCGCCGCCGGAGACAATGGTCTTCTTGAACACACCGTTGCCGCCGGGAACAACCTTCTGGGAATGCTCCGCCGGGAGTACCAGAGACCGGTCCGTGTAGCCCAGCAGGAACTCATCGAACCCGGGCAGCGCCAGCAGGGCGCGCTGGCCGGGAACACCGTCGTCGAGCAGCGCCGCGGTGGCCGGCGACATCCAGTAGCTGGTCCCTTCGAACTCCAGCTCAACGAGCTGGTCCTTCACCAGGGCCAGGCCGCTGCGGACTTCCGTCACCGGGGTGTTCGACCACCAGGCGAAGTCACGTTCCGTGGCCGGGCCGTGACTGAACATGTACCGCAGCAGCAGTTCAGCGATGCCCTCGGCTCGGCCCAGTTCCCGGGATTTCGGGATCCACTCGTCGAATGCCTTGATGAGCTGCTGGTTCCCGACGAGGGGTCCCTGCACCAGCCACGCGCGCTGGCACAGGACCCCCAGCAGGTGGATGCCGCGCTGGCCAACCGTAGACTGGCCCGCTGCTTCGAAGGCCGCAAAGAGCTGTTGGCGCGTGGCCGATCCGCCGCCCAAGACCAGATCTAACGCCGCCTCACGGGCAACGTCCACATCGCGGGCATCAATCTCGAGCTCCCGGTGGCGGGTGCCCATGCCCCGGAGCAGGCGGTCGGCCGTGATGTCCAGGATCCAGCGCAGATCCTCCGGAGCAAGCAGGTGAAGCGTCCCGCGCATCGGCCATGAGCGGACAACGGTCCCTTCATCCAGCGCCGAGCGGACAGTGCCGACGCCGGAGTTGCGCACCCTCAGGCCGACCGCCCACAGCGCTGCCTGCATGTCCTGCGCCTGCATGGCCGTCATCCAGCGCACGGCCTCCGCCACGGAGTCGAAGTCCGGTGCCAGCAGCCCCTGCGCGGCCAGGCGCAGCCTTCCGATGACATGCCGGGTGACCCTGGTCCGCGTGCCTGCTCCCATGCCCCCATCGTAGGTCCAGCCGCGGACAATCCACGTCCGCATTTCCGGAATCTCCCGGCCGGCAGCGGGGCACGGGCAGTACCCCGTCTCCTCCCAGCCCGTTTACAGCAGAGGTCCCTACGCTGGATGCATGACTATCGGAGACCTCTGGCCGCACCTGCGGCCCCTGTGCCGGGCACTCGCCCTGCTGGGCTGGGTCACGAGCGCCGCCGGCATGGCCGCCGGGCTGTCCATCGCTATTGCCGGCGGAACCACCCTCTCCCCTACCGTCCAGGCCCTGCAGCTGGTCTCCACGATCAGCATGGGAGTGGCGGTCATCAGTTTCATCGCAGCGTCCCTGCTGCAGCCCCGGCACCGCGGCTGGCACCCTGGTGAACAGGAACGCGGCGCCGTGGCCCACGAACAGGCCGGCGAGATGCCGCCAACCATCAGGAGTTTCCTGCTGGCCGCCCTTGCTTTGCTGGCGGGCGCAGTGGTGTTCGCCGGTGCCGGGCTGGTCCTCCGCAACGGCCCCAGCGCGCAGTCCGTGGCATTCTGCCAGGTCTTCCTGCTGGGCGCAGCGGCGTCCGGGTTCACGTTCATGCTGTTCAGCAAGGTAGCCCCGCGGCACAGCAGGAACTGAGTGGCAGCTCCCTAGAGCTCGACGCCGATCAGCAAGGGTTCGGGGTGCAGTTCGATGCCAAAGCGTTCGACGACGCCGCGGCGCACTTCACGCGCGACGGCGACCATGTCCGCCGCGCTGGCGGAACCCCGGTTGGTAATGGCCAGGGTGTGCTTGGTGGACAGGGATGCGCGGCCGCCGGAGACGCTGCCGGCTTCCAGTGCGAAGCCCTTCCCGAAGCCTGCATGGTCAATCAGCCAGGCTGCGGACAGCTTCACCAGCCCGTCCGCTCCGGCCGGATAGCGGGGAGCGCCTTCGGGCAGCGCCTCCGCCGCGTCTGCCGGGACGATGGGATTGGTGAAGAAGGAACCGGTGGAATAGGTGTCGCGGTCTGCCGGGTCCAGGACCATGCCCTTGGAGGCCCTGAGCCGCAGTACCTCCCGGCGCACATCGTTGGAGTATGCCCTCTTGCCGGGCTCAACGCCGAGGGATTTCGCAAGCTCGGCATACCGGATCGGAGCACTCATCCTGCCCAGCGGCAGCTGGAACTCGACCGTCAGGACCACGTAGCGCGGGGACCCCTGGACGGCGGTCTGCTTGAGGATCGAGTCCCGGTATCCGAACTTCAGCTCGGAACTCGTGAAGGTGCGGACTGCGTTCTGTTCCCGGTCCCAGGTCCGGACCGCGGCAATGGTCTGGGAGACGTCGGCGCCGTAGGCACCCACGTTCTGGACGGGCGTGGCGCCGGTGGACCCGGGAATGCCGGACAGGGCTTCGATTCCCGACCATGCATGGCGCACCGCATGCTCCACCAGGGCATCCCAGTTATGCCCCGCCTGGACCACCACGGCCACCCCGCCACAGGAATCCTCCGCGTTGACGGTGAACCCCTCGGAGGCAATCCTGAGCACGGTGCCGGGGTACCCGTCGTCGGAAATCAACAGGTTCGATCCGCCAGCGATGATCAGCAACTGCTCGCCGGCGGCGTCCGCAGAGCGGACGGCGTCGATGATTTCCGGCTCCGTGCGCGCTTCGATGTAGTTGCCGGCGGGACCGCCGACGGCGGCAGTGGTCAGGTCGGAAAGCAAAGTCTGGGTCACCTGTCCAGCCTAGCGGTCATTGTGGCGGCACCGGGATTCAGGGGAGTTTCCGGGCCACCGGGGACAGCAGGAAGCTGACCACCAGCATCACCATCACGGCGAGCAGCGAGTGGAGGATGCCCACGTGTTCGGCCAGCAGCCCCAGCAGCGGAGGCCCGCAGAGAAACGCGCCATAGCCGATGGTGGACACTACCGAAACGCGGGCCGCTGCCTTGACCGGATCGTCGGCGGCCGCCGACATGCCGACCGGGAAGCCCAACGACGCTCCGAGGCCCCAGACCGCCAGCGCCACGAACGCCATCCACGGCACGGGGGCGAACACGAACAGACCCAGGCCAGCGACGGCCAGGCCGGCGCACCAGCGCATCACGGGCACCCTGCCAAACCGGTCCAGGACCAGTGTGCCGGTAAAGCGGCCGATGGTCATGAAGGTGACGAACAGCCCGTAGCCCGCCGCGCCGGCAGCGTCGCTCTGGCCATGGCCGTCGGCAAGGGCCAGGGCCACCCAGTCGCCGGCCGCCCCCTCGGCGAGGGCGAGGCCCAGGACCAGCACGCCCAGCAGCAGCGTGCGCTTGTCGCGCCAGGCCTGGGCAATCTGGCGTTTGTTGTCCAGCGGCTGCTCCGGGACCGCGTCCGTCTGGCGGACGATCGGGATTGGCCCGGTGGAGGGATCCTCGAACGTGTCCGTCCCGGACGCCTTGAACGGGCGCTCCCCCTGGACCGGCGTGATGTCCGCCCGGAACCAGGCGGCTGCCGTCGCCACCGAGACGGCCACAACGAGCCCGCCGGCAGCAAGGTGCCAGAACACGGGAACGCCGGCCCCGGCCGCCCAGGCACCAAGCCCGGCGCCGGCCACCGTTCCGAGGCTAAAGGAGCCGTGCAGCCGGGGCATGATGTGCCGCCGGACGGCGCGTTCCACCGCGGCGCCTTCGACATTGGACGCGGTGTTCCAGCTGGCGGTGCCCAGCCCGATGATCGCCAGTCCCGCGGCAACCGCCACGGGGCTGGCGAGCACGGACGTGCCGAAGCCCGCCAGCACCAGCCCGAAGCCCACCATGATGCTGCCGATCCGGATGGTCCGTTTGGAGCCCAGCCGGAGGACGATCAGCCCCGAGGCGGACACTGAAACAAACGAACCGGCCGTCATGCACAGCAGGAGCAGGCCGATGGTGCCGGGCGTCAGGTCCAGGCCATCGCGGATGGCCGGCAGCCGGGACACCCAGGTGGAAAACGCGAGTCCGCTGGCCCCGTAGGCCACCACCACTGCGTTGCGCCAATGGGTGATCTCGGCAGCCGGAACGAAGGCTTCCCTGGTTAAGGCAGCCTTTCTGCTACGCAAGCCTGACGACTGCCTGTGCCTTCATCAGGACCTTCTGGCCGGCGAAGACCACGGTGAGGTCCACGCGCGCGGTGCCGGCGTCGGCGTCGAGCGCGCCAATGGCGCCGCTGACCTCGATGACGGCCCCCGGCTCCTCTGTGCCCGTGGTGTCCGTGACGAGGACCGGTTTGGTGAAGCGTGTCTGGAAATCGACGACGGCGGCCGGGTCGCCGGCCCAGTCGGTGACGAGCTGGACTGCCGCGCCCATGGTGAACATGCCGTGGGCAATGACGCCCGGCAGGCCCACACCGGTGGCGAACGCTTCATTCCAGTGGATCGGGTTGAAGTCGCCGGACGCACCGGCGTACTTCACCAGGTCCTGGCGGCTGACGGTGATGCTGCGGCTGCCGAGGTCCTGGCCGACTGCGAGTTCAGAGAAAACGGGGGTGATGGATGCAGTGCTCATGGGTTACTGTGCCTCTCCGCGGACCAGGATGGATGAGGTGGCGGTGGCGACGGCCTCCCGGGAGGGATCCGGCGTGCCGTCTGCTGGACCTTCACCGCTGAGCGCGAAGATTTCCGAGCGGGTGGTGATCATGGCGCCGCCGCCCATGGCACGGACACCGTCCACGTGCAGCTCTGCCACCAGCCGGTCGCCGGCGAAAATGGGGCGGTGGTGGACAAAGCGCTGATCCGCATGGACCACGCGGGAGAAGTCAATGCCGGACTCCGGGTCCTCGATCAGCTGGGCGTCTGCGCGCTGGGCAATGATGATTGCGAAAGTGGGAGGCGCCACGAGGTCGCTGTGGCCAAGGGCCTTGGCCGCGTCCAGGTCAAAGTGCGCGGGGTGGGTTGCCTTGACGGCCCTGGCGAACTCGCGGATTTTCTCGCGGCCGACGTCGTACACCTCTGCGGCAGGGTAGCTACGGCCCTGCAGATCCGGATTGATAGTCATGGCCTCAAGCCTATCGTTCCGCCGCCGCTGGACCCCGAAGAGGTGGGCGGGCTCACGGCCTGTTACGCGCAGAGGGAGTGGCGCGCCATTTCTCCACTGGTCGTATACGCAGGCTACCTCTTGTAGGTCTTGCGGATCTGCTGGCCGCGGACCACGATCCCCACCACATGCAGGACCAGGCCCAGCCCGATCACCGGCAGCGAGGCCACGGCGAGGCCCTGGTTGTTGGAGGTGTTGCCCACCAGGTTGAGGATGATGCCTGCGGCGATCAGGCCCATGGCGCTGAAAACGAGCACCTTGTAGGCGGTGGATGCGGTGGCCCAGAATTCGTTCAGCACCGTGCCATTCTACGGGCCGCCATTCAGAACAAGGACTCCTGCACTGCCGGAACCTCTGAGCCGTAGTGGTCCCCGAGCTCAACGGCGCGTGCCTTCAGCTGGCTGAGGTTCACCACGAACTCCAGCTCGGCCCCATCCAGCGCGGCAACGGCGATGCTCCCGCTCACCGCGTCAATCCGGAATCCGTGCGTGCCGGTGCTGAGGTCATGCGGGTAGGAATGCCTGGCGGCCGGCGTGCACGCCCCGTCCGCGAGACCGGGCCGCACCCAGCTCTCGTCCACCACGTCAAAGCCTTCGATGCCGGCGCGCTTCAGTAGTAAGCGGGCCTCCGCTGCCAGCCGCCCGTTCAGGGCGTCCAGTTCGACGGCGGGGGCCGGTGCCACCAGGGCCGCAGCCTTGGCCGCCGACCGGACCTGCTGCGGGAGCTCCGCGTCACGGGTGAGCATGTCTTCGAGGATCCGGACAACCTTGCCGTCGTCCGCGCGCGCCACATACCGGGCCACCACGGCGCCCTGCTCGGCCAGCCGGTTCCATTTCCGCAGGTTCGAGGCCGTGCCCACCTTGCTGGCCCTGTTGGCGAATGTGGCCACGTACAACCAGTGCTGCTGCATCAGGTACGCGCGCAGGCCCGGGGGAACGCCACCGCCGCGGTGAAAGTCGTGAATGAGCCGGGAATCGTCCACCACGAAGCAGCGCTCGCACTGGCTGCCCCTGACTGCCGGCGCCTTGGCCGGGCAGAGGACATGGTCCCGGTCGGCGGGGCCGTGCACCCTGTGATGCCCCAGGCAGAACTTACCCTCCGCGGCCACCCGGAAGCCCAGCCGGCTGCCGGCGTCGAGCGTCAGCTCCCTGAAGCCGCCGGCCGGGTCCTGGAGCCGCATGACCGGAGTCCCGCCGTCGTTCCTCCCGGACGGACGGTTCTCCGCGGAACCGGGCGGCGCCCCGTCCCAAAAGACCCCGTGGACCAGATAACGGGTATCGGTCACGGGGTCTCCTTGGATTGCTGGGGACGCTAGAGCGCCGGCTGCACGCCAAATGCTACGGCGAGCTTCATGATCTTTTCGGCGCGGCCCAGGCGGGGCAGGTCGGAGCCGTCGCGGATCACGCGGCCGTTGGCTTCGAAGTCGGCCATGAAGTCCGTGGCCCACGCGACGTCGGACGGCGTGGGGCTGATGACCTCGTTGATGACGTTGGTCTGGTCGATGGCCAGGCACAGCTTGCCGGTCATGCCCATCATCACGGTGATGCCGGTCTGCTCGCGCAGGATCGGGTGGTTGGTGCCCACGGTGGGGCCGTCGATCGGGCCCGGGAGGTTGCCCACTCGGCTGGCGACAACCAGCTTGGCCCGCGGGTAGGCCATGGCCTCGGCGGTGGCGGCCATGCCAGTGTCGCGGCGGAAGTCACCGGAACCGAAGGCCAGGCGGAACGCGCCCTGGGCCTTGGCGATGTTGTTGGCTTCCTCGATGCCGACGGCCGATTCGACCAGCGCAATCACGGGGGTCTTGCCGTCCATGCGGTGGTAGCTCTCCGTGACCTGGTCCGCGGACTCGGTCTTGGCCAGCATGACGCCGAGCAGTCCGGGGGTGCCGCGCAGGCCGGCGAGGTCTGCGGCCCAGAACGGGCTGGTGGCGTCGTTGATCCGGACCCAGGCCTGGCCGCCGGCAGTCAGCCAGTTGACCACGTGCTCGCGGGCAGTGTCCTTCTGCGAGGGGTCCACGGCATCTTCGATGTCCAGGATGATCGAGTCCGCGCGCGACACGGCCGAGACGTCAAAAAGCTCAGGCTTCATTGCGTTGACCAAAAGCCACGAACGGGCAATTTCGGCGGGGATGTTTCGTTCGGGCCGTACAGTCTCGACGGCGGCGGAGATAGAGGTCATGCATCTACCGTATCCGCCCGGTACGCACAAACGCTAAGTAACAGCCGCCCGCCGGGCGAACAATACCGCGAACATTACGACCAAAATCCGCGGTTGCCTGCGCGTCAAACTCCTTCACAGGCCGTTACCGGGCGAAACGGGGCGTCTTGTGACCCGCCGTTTCCTCCTGTTTCCGCTCATTTCCGCGGGTTTCCCGGCGTGACAGCAACGCTTTTATTGGCCGGAAAGGTGCGCTTACATCGTTCAAGCGGCAGGCAAATAACCCCGCTGCATCACTCCACAACCTCTCCCCAATGCTTCACAAAGGAACCCCGAATGAAACGACACCTGACCATCATGAGTGCCGCGGCCGCCGTCGTCATCGCGATGACGGTGTCGGGCTGCGGCGGCGCGGCCGAAGCCGGCGATAGTTCCTCCGGAGGCGCCTCCGGCGCCACCGAGGTGAAGGAGCTGCGCTACCAGGGCTGGGCCAACTCCGTCACTCTTCCCGAGCTGGCCCAGGACCTCGGCTACCTCGGCGACGTCAAGCTCAACTGGGTGGGCAACACCATCAGCGGCCCGCAGGACATCCAGTCAGCAGCCACCGGCCAGACCGACTTCGGCGGTGCCTTCGCCGGAGCGGTGGTGAAACTCGTTGAAGCCGGCGCCCCGGTGAAAGCCGTCATCAACTACTACGGCGAGGACGAGAAGACGTTCAACGGCTTCTACGTCAAGGAAGACAGCCCCATCCGCACCGCCCGGGACTTCATCGGCAAGAAGATCGCCGTGAACACGCTGGGTGCGCACTCCGACGCCGTCATCAACACCTACCTGCAGAAGAACGGCCTGAGCGCCGAGGAAATCAAACAGGTCCAGCTGGTGGTGGTGCCGCCCAACGACACCGAGGAAGCCATCCGCCGCGGCCAGGTGGACGCCGGTTCACTGGGCGGCGTCCTGCAGGACAAGGCAATCGCCAACGGCGGACTGCGCTCGGTGTTCAGCGACGCCGAACTGTTCGGCACCTTCGCCGGCGGCCCCTACGTGCTGCGCACCGACTTCATCGCCAAGAACCCCAACACCACCCGGACGTTCACCACCGGGGTGGCCAAGGCCATCGAGTGGGAGCGGACCACACCGCGCGAGGAAGTGATCGCCCGTTTCACCAAGATCCTGCAGGAACGCGGGCGCAACGAGAACCCTGCTGCCCTGCAGTACTGGAAGAGCGTGGGCGTTCCGGCCAAGGGCGAGATCAAGGATGAGGACTTCACCCGCTGGGGCAAGTGGCTCAAGGACACCGGGATCGTCCAAGGCGAACTGGATCCGAAGAAGCTCTACACCAACGAGTTCAACGGGCTGGTGACCGGGTGAGCGCCGCGACCCCGGGAAAGAGCGTCCTGCCCCGCCGCGCCGTGTTGGCCTCCGCCCTCGGAACAGCATCGTTCATCGTCCTCGCGGCCACGGGCTGCGGCGGGATTGCCGCCGGCGCCAGCACAGCCGGCAAGCCCGCCGGTGACGAGGTGAAGACGGTGCGGTACCAGGGCTCACCCAACAACGTGTCCCTGCCCGAACTCGCCCAGGACCTGGGCTTCCTCGATGACATCACGCTCGAATGGGTCAGCAACACCACCAGCGGCCCGCAGAGTATCCAGTCAGTCGCCACCAGCCAAACGGACATCGGTGGCGCCTTCACCGGCGCCGTGATCAAGCTAATCGAGGCAGGCGCACCCGTTCAGGCCGTCATCAACTATTACGGCGAGGACGACAAAACCTTCACCGGCTACTACGTGCTGGAAGGCAGCCCCATCAGCACGGCCCGGGACCTGATCGGCAAGAAGGTGGCCGTCAACACGCTGGGAGCCCACCACGAAGCCGTCATCTCCACCTTCCTGAAGAACAGCGGACTGTCACCGGAGGAGATCAAGCAGGTGCAGCTGGTGGTGGTGCCGCCGAACGAAACCGAGCAGGCACTGCGCAAGAAACAGGTGGACGCCGGCACCCTCGGCGGGGTGCTGCAGGACCGGGCGCTCGCGGAAGGGGGCGTCCGTGCCCTGTTCACCGACGTCGGCGTGATCGGCGGCCCGTTCGACGCCGGCCAGTACGTCCTCCGCAAGGACTTCCTGGCCGCCAACCCGGAAACGAGCCGGAAGCTCGTGACCGGCATCGCCAAGGCCATCGAATGGGAGCGCACCACGCCACGCGAGACGGTGATCGCGAAGTTCGAAGAGATCATCGCCAAACGCGGCCGCAACGAATCCAGCGAAGCCCTGAAGTACTGGAAGAGCGTGGGCGTTGCCTCGCCGGGCGGCCGCATCCAGGACAAGGACTTCACCCTGTGGAGCGACTACCTCACCTCGGCCGGGATCATCGACGGCGCCCTGGACCTGCCCAAGCTCTACACGAACGAGTTCAACGGCCTGGCAACCGGCACCGGAGCGGCTTCCGGCACAGCCAGCCCCGGCGCCACCACCAGCAACACGAAAGGACAACCATGACGCCGAAAATCAGCCTCCGGAACGTCACCAAGGAATTCGCGGTGCGCCAGGGCAAAGGCACCCGGAACCAGGCCGGCCCGTCCGTGCTGACGGCACTGGACGACCTCAGCCTGGACGTCGCCGCCGGAGAGTTCCTCACGCTTGTGGGGCCCAGCGGCTCCGGCAAGACCACGCTGCTGGACCTGCTGGCCGGCCTCTCCCGGCCCAGCTCGGGAAGCGTCCTGGTGGACGGCAAGGAAGTGACCGGTCCGGGCCAGGACCGCGCCGTCGTCTTCCAGCAGTACGCGCTCTTCCCCTGGCGGACAGCGTCGGCCAACGTCTCCATCGGGCTGGAGAACTCCGGCCTTTCGCGGAAGGAACGGGCCGCCAAGGCCAGCGAATTCCTCGACCTGGTGGGGCTGGCGGGGTTCGAGGACCGCTATCCGCACGAACTGTCCGGCGGTATGAAGCAGCGCGTGGCCATCGCCAGAAGCCTCGCCTATGAGCCGGACATCCTGCTGATGGACGAACCGTTTGCCGCACTGGACGCGCAGACCCGCGAGCAGCTCCAGGACGAGCTGCTGCGGATCTGGAAGGCAACGGGCAAAACCATCGTCTTCATTACCCACGGAATCGACGAGGCCGTGTACCTGGGCCAGCGTGTGGCCGTGCTCAGCGCCCGCCCCGGCCGGCTCAAGGAAATCGTGGACATCAACATCCCGGACCGCGACGGCGACGACGATATCCGCTCCCATCCGGCGTTCGTGGAACACCGGCACGAGGTCTGGTCCCTGCTGCACGACGAGGTCCGGCTCGCCCAGGGCTCCGGACACCGCAAGATCCTCCCCGACGGCACGGCCCCCGACGAACAACCCAAGGAAAGGAGCGCTGCCTGATGAGCGCTGTGTTGACCCGACCGCCAGAGGCGGCTGCCGCCGTCGAACCTTCCCTCCAGACCGGTTCCGGTCCCGAAAGCGGACAGCGCGCGACGGCGGCGGGCAGGTTTGCTGCCCTGGCCGGGCTCGCCGGACGGGCCGGCTGGAAATCCCTCGCTGTGCTGCTGTTCCTTGCGTTGTGGGAACTCGGCCCAACGTACTTGGCCAGCCCGTCCACGCGGGTGTTCCTGCCGCCGCTGCACGAGGTCATCGCGGCCGGCGCGAAGCTGCTGGAGACCGGCCAGCTGCAGAACCACCTGCAAGCAAGCCTCACGCGTTCCGTCTCCGGGTTCAGCATCGCTGTGGTGTCCGCCGTGGTGCTGGGGCTGCTGATCGCCTGGTACGGGTGGCTGAGCTCATTCCTGAACCCGCTGCTGGAGCTGTTCCGCAATACGGCCACGCTGGCCCTGCTGCCCGTGTTCACGCTGCTGCTGGGCATCGGCGAGGAATCGAAGATCACCATCGTTGCCTACGCGGCGTTCTTCCCGGTGCTCCTGAACACCATCGCCGGCGTCCGGACCGTGGATCCGCTGCTGATCCGGGCCGCGAGGTCGCTGGGGCTGAACAGCTTCCGGCTCTTCCAAAAGGTCATCCTGCCCTCGGCTGTCCCGACGATTTTCACCGGCATCCGGATGGCCGGCACGTCCTCCATCCTGGTGCTCATCGCCGCCGAAATGGTGGGGGCCAAGGCCGGGCTGGGCTACCTGATCGTCAATTCGCAGATGAGCTTCCTCATCCCGGACATGTACGCCGGCATCCTCACCGTCTCCATCCTGGGGCTCGCGGTGAACGTCCTCCTCGTCGCCCTGGAACGGCACTTCTCCCGCTGGCGCACCGCCGTCGGCGCCGGCAACTGACCCGCTTCACCAGCAACAGCCTTTCCGCACCATCAACCAGTAAGGAAAAAGCAATGACCACCATCACCGAAACCAAGCTCGAATTCGCCAAACTGGGCTCCCGCATCGGGGCTGAAATCCGCGGCCTGGACCTCAGCGGGGACCTCTCCCCGGACACCGTGGCCCGGATCCGCGCGGCCCTGAACGAGCACAAGGCCCTGGTGTTCCGCGAGGCCAACATCCGTACGGACGAGGAGCAGGTGAAGTTCGCCAGCCACTTCGGGCCGCTCACCAAGGCGCACCCCACTGTGGCCTCGGTTGAGGGCGAAGAAAACGTCCTGCCGGTGGACAGCGAAAACGGCTCCGCCAACAACTGGCACACGGACGTCACTTTCGTGGTGAACCCGCCGCAGGCATCCACGCTGCGCAGCATCGACCTGCCGGCGTACGGCGGGGAAACCCTGATCGCGTCCTCGGCCGGGGCGTACGCCGACCTTCCGGAGGAACTGCGGAACTTCGCGGACACCCTGTGGGCCATCCACACCAACGACTACGACTACTCGGTGCCCAAGAACCTGGAGCACCAGAACGCGGAGGAACGCCGCAAGGAGTTCACGCGGCTGAAGTTCGAGACAGCCCACCCGGTGGTCCGGGTGCACCCGCTGACCGGCGAGCGCGGATTGTTCATTGGGGGCTTCGCGCAGCGGCTGCGGATCGTGGGGCTGTCCAACACCGAGTCGAAGGACATCATCCGGCTGCTGCAGGCCTACGTCACGCGCCCCGAGAACGTGGTGCGGGTGAACTGGGAGCCCAACCAGCTGGTCCTGTTCGACAACCGCATCACCCAGCACTACGCCCCGGACAACTACGACGGCCAGCCGCGCAAGCTCAACCGGGTGACCATTGCCGGCGACGTTCCAGTGGGCGTGGAAGGCAAGCAGAGCCAGGCCCTGAAGGGCGACTCGTCCACGTACTCGGTGGTGGCCCCGCTCTAGGTGTTCCAGCCCAACTAGGTCGCAGTTAATGTCGTTTTGAGCGCTCATAACGACATCTACTGCGACCTAGTTGGGTTAAGCGGGGCGCTTGGGCGGGCAGGGGCTTAGGGGATGTTGCTCCCCCGGGCCGTGACCCACAGCCGGTACCACTCGGCGCGGGTCATGGCCGCGGCAACACGGGCAGCGCCTGCGCAGGCACGGATCCGGTCGGGGTTGGCCGAGCCGATCACCGGGGCGATCCCGGCCGGGTGCCGCATGAGCCAGCCGAGGAGGATGGCTTCCCTGGTGGTTCCCATCGCCTTCGCCATCTCAGCGACGAGCGCCGCTGTGGCGGCCTCCGCCGGCGTCGGGCTCTCCGGCGGGGCGCCGGTGTAGTGGCCCCGTGCCAGCGCCCCGTAGGCCTGCAGGGTGATCCCCTGCCGGCCGCAGAACTCGACGGTGCCGTGCGGGAAGCTATGGTCCAGCCCTTCGGCATGATTGACCAGCACGGTGCTTTCCAGCCAGGCCCGTTTCAGCAGGCTCATTTCCAGCTGGTTGGCAACCACCGGTGTTTCCAGGTGGTCCTGCAGTACCTCGATCTGCGCAGCGGACATGTTGGACACACCTACCTGGCGCACCTTGCCTTCCTGCATCAGCTGCCCGACGGCGGACGCCACCTCCGCGGGGTCCGCCAGCGGGTCGGGACGGTGCAGCATAAGGACATCCACGTACTCGGTCTTCAGCCGTTTCAGGCTGCCGTTGACCCGTTCGAGGATGCCGTCGCGGCTCAGGTCGTAATGCGTCTCGAGGCCCTGCTCGTTGAGCCTGATCCCGCACTTGGTCTGGAGCCGGATCCGTTCCCGCAGGCCCGGGGTAATCGCGAGGACCTCACCGAAGACGGCCTCCGACTTGCCGCCGCGGTAAATGTCAGCGTGGTCGAACAGCGTGACGCCGGAATCCAGTGCGGCGTCGATGGCGGCGGCGGCCTGGCCCACGTGCTCCGACGCGTACGGCTCGGCGGACCAGCTGCCGCCCAGCCCCATGCAGCCATAGATCAGTTCCTGAGTCCGGTTCAGTTCCTGGCTTGCAGCGCTTTTAGTCATGTCGTCACTCTTTCACTTGATCCCGCGAAGGCCCAGCGGCAAAAAAAAGCCCCGGTGGCGGTGCCCTGCCCGGGCACCGCCACCGGGACGGGTTTCATGGTGAAGCTAACGGATGCAGCTTGGCACCGGCCTTAGCGCAGCCAGACCGTGGTGTTGCCGAGCAGCTTGCCGGCTGCCAGCGGGCCGCTGCTAAGCAGTACCTCGCCTGCCGGGAGCTCCACCGGCTCCGCACCGAAGTTGGTCACGGACTGCCAGCCGCCGGGCCGGCTGAACTGCAGCACCTGGGAGTTGCCGGTTTCCACCCATTCCAGCTCTTCCGCGGTCTGCAGCTCGCGGCGCAGCTTCAGCGCCCTGCGGTAGAGCTCCAAGGTGGAGCCTTCCACACCGTCCTGGGCGTCCACTGCGTAGCGGCTGAACCATTCAGGCTGGGGCAGGTGGGCGTCCCCGGCGCCGAAACCGAATGAGGCGCCCTCGGTGGCCCACGGCAGCGGCACGCGGCAGCCGTCGCGGCCGATCTCCACGCCCTTGTTGCGGAAGAAGGCCGGGTCCTGGCGCTCGGAGTCGGGGATCTGGCCGACTTCCTGCAGGCCGAGTTCCTCGCCCTGGTACAGGTAGGCCGAGCCCGGGAGGGCCAGCATCAGCAGGCTGGCCGCACGGGCGCGGCGCAGGCCCAGCTCGGTGTCCAGTTCCTCGGCGGGGGCGCCGGCCAGCAGCCAGCCCTTGCCGTCCTGGCCCTTGGCGTGGACGCCGCCGCCCATCGGCAGGCCGTACCGGGTGGCGTGCCGGACGACGTCGTGGTTGGAGAACACCCAGGTCGAGGACGCCCCGGTTGCCGTTGCTTCGGCGAGGTTCCGGGTGATGATTTCCTGGAACTCCCCGGCATCAAAGTCGGCCTGCAGCAGGTCGAAGTTGAACGCCTGGCCCAGGCCCTGCGGGCTGGCGTAGCGGGCGCGGCGAGTGGCGTGCACCCAGGCTTCGGCGACCGCGGTGCGCGGCGGGTTGTACTCGTTGAACACCTCACGCCATTCGGCGTAGATCTCGTGGACTTCGTCGCGGTCCCAGAACGGGTGCGAGCCGTCCGGGAAGCCGTCAGTGCCGGTGTTTGCCTCGGTGAGTTCGGTTTTGGAGAGCAGCGGCTCGGTGAGGTCCTTGGTCAGGGCGTGCGCCACGTCCACTCGGAAGCCGTCCACGCCGCGGTCGGACCAGAAGCGCAGGGTCTTCAGGAAGTCGTCGCGGATCTCGCGGTTGGCCCAGTTCAGGTCCGGCTGTTCCTTGGCAAAGATGTGCAGGTACCACTGGCCGGGGGTGCCGTCCGGTTCGGTGATGCGCTCCCAGGCGGGACCGCCGAAGACGGAGTCCCAGTCCGACGGCGGCAGCTCGCCGTTCTTGCCCAGGCCGTCCCGGAAGATGTAGCGCTCGCGCGCAGCGGAGCCCTTCGGTGCGGCGAGGGCCTCCTTGAACCATTCGTGCCGGTCGGAGGAGTGGTTGGGGACGATGTCCGCGATGAGCTTGATCCCGGCGTCGTGGAGTGCGGCGGACATCTCGGCGAAGTCCTCCAGGGTGCCCAGCTTGGGGTCCACGTCGCGGTAATCGTCGACGTCGTAGCCGCCGTCCGCGAGCGCGGACGGGTAGAACGGGCTCAGCCAGACGGCGTCGATCCCCAGTTCCTTCAGGTACGGCACCTTGGCCGTGATGCCTTTGATGTCGCCCAGGCCGTCACCGTTCGAATCCGAGAAGCTGCGCGGATAGATCTGGTAAACGGAGGCCTGGCGCCACCAGTTGGGATCGGCTGCGAGGTTTGAATCGGACAGGGTTGCCAGAGTGGCGGTGGTGGACAAGAGATTTCCTTTTCTTGGGTTAGTTGTTTTTGGTAAAGGGAAAAATGGAGGGGCGCGTCCGGATGCCTTGCGCCTGTTTCACTGGCTGCGTCGCCGGTCACTTCGTTACTTCACTGCACCGCGCATGACTCCGGACAGTACCCAACGCTGCGCGAGGATGTAAACCACCAGTGTGGGCGCCATGGCCATCAGGTACGACGCGAAGGCGAGGCTGTAGTTGGTGTTGAATTCGCCCTGGAAAAGCATCTGCACCACGGGGAGGGTCTGCAGTGCGGGGTCTGCGATCATCATCTGCGGCAGCAGGAAGTCATTCCAGGAGCCAAGGAAGGCGAAGATCCCCACGGTGGCGTTCATGGGAGCCAGCAGCGGGAAGATGATCCTGCGGAACACCTGCCATGTGGTGGCGCCGTCCATGCGTGCCGACTCTTCCAGCTCCACGGGAATGGAGCGTACGAAGGCAATGTACAGCAGCGTGTTGAACGAGATTCCGCCGAGGACGTGCAGGAACACGACACCGGCCGGGTTGTCCAGGCCAAGGAGCGCCGTCTGCTTGATCAGCGGAAGGATGATCACCGGGAAGGGAATGAACATTGCCGAAAGCAGGTAGACGAACGAACCCCGGAAGAACCTGTGGTTCCAGTTCCGGGCAATGGCGTAGGCCACCAGGGAACTGCAGGCCAGGGAGCCGAGGACGCTCAGCACGGTCACAAACGCGGTGGACATGAAGGCCCGGGGGAAGTTGGTGGCCACGTAGGCGGCGGCGAAGTTTTCCCAGTTCATCGGGTTGGGCCAGGCGAGGCCCGTGCCGGTTCCGATCTGGTCCGGGGACTTCAGTGCCATGGCCACGGTGAAGTACAGCGGCAGCACGACGGTCAGCGAGGCCACCAGCATCAGGGCGGTGAGCCACCAGTTGACCTTGAAGCCCTCGCGGTTGGACCTGCGGTTCTTGCGGAAGCCCGGCGTGACGCCGGCGGGCGCTGCGGCTCCGGTGATGGGCGCGGAATGTGTGGAAACGGCCATTAGAGTGAAACCCCCCGGCGCTGGATGAGGCGCAGCTGGATGACGGAGATCAGCAGGGTGATCAGGAAGTAGATGACGGCGTTCGCCATCTGGTAGGAGTAGTCGCCGCCCGTGAAGCCGGAGAAGATGCGCATGGCCACGGACTGCGTCGCCATGCCGGGACCTCCGCCGGTGAGGCCCACGATAATTTCGTAGGTCCCCAGGAAGCCCTTGAACCCGAGGATCACGTTGATCACCAGGTAGCCCAGGATCAGCGGCAGCGTCAGGCTGAGGAACTGGCGGAAACTGCCGGCACCGTCCAGGTCCGCGGCTTCATAGACCTCGGAAGGGACACTCTGGAGTCCTGCCAGGTAGATGATGGTGGCGCCGGGCGCCGCCTGCCAGACAGTGACCACCACGATGGCGATCCAGGCCAGGTTCTCATTGGCGAGGATGCTGGTGGCGAGCGGGGTCATGCCGAACCGCTCCGCCAGCACCGGAAGCGTGTTGGAAAAAAGGTAGTTAAACACGAAGGAGACGATGAGCGCGGACAGCACCATGGGGATGAAGAAGACGGTGCGGATGCCTGTTCGCCATTTGATTTTGGCGTTCAGTCCCAGTGCAATGGCGAGCGCCACGACGTTGACCACCACTGTGGTGGTCAGGGCGAACACGAAGGTGAAGACGTAGGACTGCAGTACTGCCGGGTCCTTGAAGATGTTGACGTAGTTCATCAGTCCGATGAACTTCCAGTCGCCGTAGCCGGCGTAGTTCGTGAGGCTGAAGAAAACGCCCACGAGTGCCGGCAAGGTGATGAAGAAGGCGAACAGTGCCAGTACGGGCACCACCATCCAGTAGTACGTGGGGTCGATCTTGCTCTTGGACCGGAATGCTCCGGTGCCTGTCGAGGCTGAGGAGGGGGTCTTGCCTTCTGCGGGACGGGCTGTCTGGGCCACCCGGGCAGTTGTAGTCATGTGAACTCCTGGAGTCGGGGTGGGATCAGACTGCGGTGCGCTCGGCAACGCGGCGCCATTCGTCGTCGAGCGCCGAAAGGAACTGCTCGCCGTTCTTGCCGTACACGAAGGACTGGATGTAGTTGTTCAGGGGCACCGACGGCGGGAAGTAGGTCGCGGCGCCCTGGTAGTAGCGCGCTTCCTTGACCGACTCGCCCAGCCCGCTGATCTGCGGGTTGCTGACGGCGGGAGCATCCTTGAGGGGCGAGAAGGCTGCGTTCTTTTCGTTGAACGTGTTCACCACGGACGGCTCCAGCAGGTAGCTGACGAACCGCCGCGCCGCGGCCATGTTGGGCGTGTTGCGGGTGATCGAGAGCGCCATGTCCACGTTCACGCGGGCCTTGGTTTCCTCGGGGTTGTCCGTCACCGGCAGCGGGAAGCTCCCGAGCCTGATGTTCTTGTTGGCTGAAACGAGCTGGGACAGCGCCCACGGTCCCTGCAGGTACATCGCCGCCTGGCCTTTGGCGAACGCCGCGTTGCCGTCCGCGTAGTTCTTGCTGGCGGCGCCGTTCTGGGCGTAGGACGCGAGCTGCAGCATCTTGGGCAGCGCCGGGCCGAAGTTGCTGGAGAACGACTCGGCCGCGTCCTTGCTGATGCGGGCGCCCCTGGCATTGATCCTGGTGAAGAAGTCCGCAACGTCCAGCGAGCCGCCGGCCACATAGTCGAACATGCCCTGGGCGAGGGTCCACGTGTCCTTGTACGTTCCGTAGATCGGGGCAATGCCCGCGGCCTTGAACGTTTCGCAGGCCGCGACGAACCCGCTCCACGTGGTGGGGACGGAGACACCCTGCGCTTCGAAGATGTCGCGGTTGTAGATGACCCCGGCCGCGGCCAGCGAGAACGGCAATGCGCTGACCTCGTTGCCGTTGTACTGGCCCCAGGAGCTGATGAGCTCCTGCATTTTCGGGTCGATGCCGGCGGCCACGGGCAGGTCCGAGAGGTCGGCGAAGATGCCTTTCCGGACGAAATCGGCGGTGGCCTGCGCGAAGCCGCGGGTCACCACATCCGGCGGATCGTTGCGGACCAGACCGGGAACGAAGTTGCCCTCATTGAAGTCCTGGACCACGTGGATGTCCGGGTTCAGCGCCTCGAAGTCCTTGATGACCTGATTGAAATAGGCCACCACCTCGGGCTTGTTCTGCATGAAGCGCAGGGTGGTGACGCCGTTCTGCGGGCCGGACGGCGACGCGCAGCCGGTCAGGGGAATCATGGCGGCTGCCCCGGCCAGGCCGGCGGCCCGGAGCAGCGAACGCCTGCTCAGCAGCGATGCGGGCACGGCGGCGTTCACAGGGCGGGGGCTGACGTGCGGGAGTGGCGGCGCTGGTGCCGGGGTCCGGGCGGGCAGTGCTTCAGGATGCGGTTCACAGTTGCTCCTTTGCAAAAGGCTGAGTGAAGGGCTGGAATTCAAGCCAGTGGCCGGCGGCCGTCCGGTCCACGTGGTCTAAGTTTATATGGAATCTAAATTTAGTTCCTCAAGTATTATGTGGTGCAAAGCACAGAGAGGTCAACACCATGTCTGAAATGACCGCTGCAACGCCCCAGCTGCTGCGGCGCGTGAGCGCCGGAGCAGTGCTGGAATTCATGCGCGCCTCGCAGGCGGTGACGGTTACGGAAGTCATGGAAGCCACCGGACTCACCCGGGCCACCGCAATTTCCGTGTGCGAGGACCTCATGCACCGCGGCTGGATCACGGAGCTGGAAAACCAGCGGGCATTTGGCGGCTACCAGAAAGGCAGGCCGGCCCGGCGGTTCGAGCTCAACGAGCGTGCAGGCTATGTCCTGGGCATGGACGTGGGCATATCCAAGGCCACGGTGGTGGTGTCCGATCTCCGCGGCAAAGCCCTGGGCCGGTCCAGCCAGCCGTTCGCCGGTGCCGAAATTTCGGCCGAGGAACGGATCTCCGTCATTGACCGGACCGCCATGATGGCCCTGCACGGCGTGGGGGCCTCCCCGGACTCCGTGCTCGCCGTCTGCGCCGGCATCGCGGCCCCTGTGGACCGCAACGGGGACGTGCTGGTGACCCAGCACTTCTGGGGACTGTTCGACGTCGGCCTGAAGGCGGCGCTGCTGGACCGGCGCGGTTGGACTGTGCTGCTGGAAAACGACGCCAACCTCGCTGCCCTGGGCGACCGCTGGCGCGGGGCGGCCGCCGGCGTGGACGACGTCGTGGTCATCCTCGCCAGTGAACGCCTGGGTTCGGGAGTGATCGACGGCGGGCGGCTGCTGCACGGCCGCGGCGGCGGCGCCGGTGAGCTCGCCTTCCTCGACATGGTGGAGGGCGTGGGAGACACCTTCGGCATCGCGTCCCTGGCGAGGGGGTGGGCCGCAGACGCCCTTGCCGGCAAGGCCAAGACCTCACTTCGTGAGCACTCCGGCGCAGGCGTCGAGGCGGAGCACGTTTTCGCCGCTGCCGCCGCCGGAGATGCCGTTGCCCTGAAAATCCTCGACCGGCTGGCAGACAGGATGGCCAGGGTCATCGGGGCCGTGGCCACCATGATCAACCCAGAACTGGTGGTCATCGGCGGCGCGGTGGCAAACTCGGCAGGCGTGCTGCTGGAACCGATCGCCAAGCGGCTGACAGAGTTTACGGCCACTCCCCCCACGGTGGCGGTTTCCCCTCTCGGCGACTCGATCGTGACCGTGGGTGCCGTGCGGTGCGCCCTGGACTACGTCGAGAAAAACACCCTGGACCTGGAGCTCGCGGCCCCGGCCTAGGCATCTCCGCCGGGAGTGACCTACTCCGGCATGATCATGGTGCGCAGGTCCAGCTGGCGGAGCACGCGGTCCGCGACTTCCGGGTCCATGTCCGGTTCGTTCCGGGCCGCCACCACTTCCTGGCGCGCGGCGTCGAGCGCAATGGTCTGCACGGCAATGGCCAGTTCGCGGCCGCGCTTGCGCTTCTCCCCCACCGATTCGTTCTTCAGGCTTCCATCCAGGAGCTCGGCATGCAGGCGCGTCATCTTCTCCTTGACCAACGCCACCTTCTCCGGCGGGAGCTCCTTCATGAGGTCGTTGTCCTTCAGGGCGGCGACGGCAGCCTGCTGCGCCCGCTTGGCGAGCACCCGGGCGGCGTCGCGTTCCTCCGAACCGTCCCCGGTGGCCTTCAGCACCTTCATCAGCCAGGGCAGCGTCAGGCCGGGCAGCACCAGGGTGGCCAGCAGCACCGCGCAGGCGATGACCAGCAGCTGGTCACGCGCCGGGAAGGGAGTGCCGTCCGCCAAGGTCAGGGGCAGGGCCAGGGCTAGCGCCAGCGTCGCAAGGCCCCGCATGCCGCACCAGGTCAGGATCAGGACCTCCTTGGCCGACGTGGGCTGCAGCAGGTTCTCCCGTTTGCGTGCCGAGGCCGCCAGGAGGGCGAGCCAGAGGAACCGCACGGCGAACACAATGATGCACACCACCACCGCGGTTCCGATCATCCCGTAGATTTCAGTGCCTTCGTCGTGGATGACGTGGCGGATTTCCAGTCCCACCAGCCCGAACGCCAGCCCCGTGACCAGGAGCTCCACCACGTCCCAGAAGGCCGTGCGCGTGACCCTCTCGGCGGCGTCCTGAGGCCTGGAGTGGCGCTGCATCTCCAGAGCGGTGACGACGACGGCGATCACGCCGGAGGCGTGCACCTCTTCGGCGAGGATGTAGGCAGCGAAGGGCACCACGAGGGTGACCGCGCTGCGCGCCACCATGGACGCCACGAGCCGCGTGATCAGCGCCGTGACCCAGCCCATGGCGATGCCGACCAGCACGGCAACCGCAGCCCCCACGAGGAACTTGAGGACGACGTCGGGCCCTATCCTGCTGCCGGACACGGCGGCGGCAACGGCGGCCTGGAAGATGACGATGGCGGCGGCGTCGTTGAAGAGGCCCTCGCTTTGCAGGACGGTGATGAGCCGCCGGGGCATGTGCACCCGGCCGGCCACGGATTCCACTGCCACGGGGTCCGGCGGGGCCACCATGGCGCCCAGGGCGATGGCGGCGGGGATCCCGATTCCCGGGATCATGAGCCATGCCGCCCCGGCCACGGCGGCGGTGGACACGATCACCAGGGCCACGGCGAGCATGATCAGCGTGCGCCAGCGGACCCTGAACACAGCCCACGAGCTGCGCTGGGCGGTGGCGAAGAGGAGCGGCGGCAGGAAGATGGGCAGGATCAGCTCGGGCGAGATGTCCATTTCCGGAAAGCCGGGGATGAACGTCAGCGATGCCGCCAGGATCAGCATGAGCACCGGATAGGGCAGCCGGAGCCGGTCCCCCAGGCCCACGGCCACCACCGTGGCAAGCAGGAGCCCGATAATGAGTGCCAGCTGGTCCATGAGCTCACTTTCCCCGAAGTGGAGGTGCCCGCGGGGATGCGCAGGCGCCTCCTCCACGATATCGGGTGCGGGCCGGTGCTACTCCCCGTTTAGTTGCCGGGCTCCAGCGCCGCGGCGACCGGCAGGGTGCCGTCCCGGAATTCGATGGTGCGGCCGGCGGTTTCCGGCAAACCCAGGACGGCGGCCGTCACGAGGGCCACGTTGGTGCGTGATGTGGCAGTGCCCGCGGAGGTGTCGGCCGGGTTGACGTCGATCAGCCCGTTGCCCGGCCCGTCCGTCAGCGACCCGGGCCCCAGGATGGTCCAGGCCAGGTCCGTGCCGCGCAGGTATTGGTCCGCGGCGGCTTTCGCCTCGGCGTAAGCGTGGAAGCTGTTGTCGGCGGGAACTCCGTGGTCGGGTCCCGCACCGAAGTAGGACACCATGATGTAGCGCCCGACGCCGGCCTCCGCCGCCGCATCCATCGAACGGATGGCGGCGTCCCGGTCCACCGCATAGGTGCGGTCGGGGCTGCCGCCGCCGGCTCCGGCTGACCACACCACGGCGTCATGGCCGCGAAGGGCGCCGGCGAGTTCCGCCGTCGTCGTGTGTTCAACATCCAGGACCGACGGCGTGGCGCCTGTCGCCGCGACGTCCTCCGTGTGGTTCGGGTTGCGGAAGAAGGACGTGACGTCCTCACCGTCCGCCGCGAGGATTCTGGCCAGTTCCAAAGCCACTTTGCCGTGGCCGCCGATGATTGCGATGCGCGTCATTGACCCATTCTGTCCCACCGAAGCTGGGAACGGCAGCGGGCTCGCGGTGGGCTTACCCGGCCTTCTTTCCGGTCATCGCCTCGTAGTGCCGGGCGATTTGGGCGGGGGTCAGTTCCCGGTCATAGATTGCGACCTTGGCGATGCCGCCTTCAAAAAACGATTCGAGATTGCCGGTCCCGACTCGGAGGGGGGCATCTCCCCTTGTGGGAACGATGACGCGGCCGTTGATGCTCAAGTCGTCCTGGTCGCGCAGGACGCCGTCCCTGAAGATCTTTGTGTATCCGTGCGGATACTCGCCGCCTGCGGCCGCCGCGTTAATGACAAGGACGTAATGGATCCACTCGCCGGCCCTTATGTCGTCCTGGAAATAGGACCCGGCTCCCAGCCCTCCGTTTCGGTTGAACAAATACCCGGAGATCCGGTTGGGTCGGTCTTCGGCGTTGTCGGCAGAGTACATCCGGGCAACGTATTCGTACTTCTCCGGCTCTCCTTTGCCGAGCCAGTGCACGTAGCCCGACGATTCTTCACGGCTGAACTGGAGGACGTCCGGGCGCAGCCATGCTTCAAGGGTGAGGGCACCGGTAGTGGCCGGACTGAGTGCTGCGGCGTCAGCAATCTCCAGGTACTGGGCGCGGCCGCCGAACTTCGACGCGGTCGCGCCGTTGGGGAGCGTGGTTGCCGACGGCGATCCAAGATACTTTCCATTGTGGTTACCGCCGGAGAGATCCGGCTCGGTCCCGCCGGCGGAATTGGCCATGGTCCAATACGCCTTTGGCTGGTCGCGCAGGACGTCTGCGTCGTAGGCATCCGTTGTGCCGCTGCCGCAGGCGAACAGGACGATCAGCAGATAGACGCCAATGACCGCAAGCACGCCAGCCGCGGCCGCGGCCGAACGTTGGTTGTATCGCCCTATCAAGTTGCCCCTCCCGGTTTCACAAGCATTTGCAACTTCACCCTGAACACCGACTGCAGCCGGCCTAAATGAGCCGCATCCGGTCGATCCGGGGCACCGGGCTTGCCGCGTCCCTCCGGTAGCCGGTGATCTGGACGCTTCCGGCCGCGCCGTGGTAGCCAACGCCTGGCAGCAGGGGTGTCGTGCTGACCTGGCTGCCGTCGATGGAGACAACGACTGCCTCAGGCGACACAACCACCCTCAGCTCATGGGCCTTGCTCTCCGGAAGCGAACCCTTGGCGAGCTCCTTGCCCCCGGCGTCATTTTCCTGCGTGATCCGGTAATCGTTGGCGGACACGGAGACCTCTATTTGTTGCGGATCCTTCGTCAGGACGGTCACGCCTGCCGTGGTCCCGTCCCAGGCCTTCTCGAAGCCGCCGAGCGTGGCCTCGACGGTGTAGGACGTCCAGAGCCGTGTTTTTAGCGGTGCAAAGAGCCGACTGATGAATGCCCCCGGTCCCGGGTCCAGCGAGACTCCGGTGTCGGCTTTTGTGGGTAGGACCACGGGTTGCTCGTCGTATGTTGTCCAGGCAGCGGGCATGCCGAGCGGCGCGCTATCGGGTGGGTTCAAGGGACTGACTTCCAGTATCTTGTCCGCAAATGCGCCAAGCGAGGTATCCGACGTCGTGTCCATCCGGGCGAGGTTTCCCTCCGCCATGTTGTCGGCACTTGTGGCGACGGCGTTGTGTGGCTGATCCAGCATCGCGGCCGTAAACAACGAGGCGACAACTTTGGTGAGTGCACCGTCCGTACCCGGAGGGCTTGAATGCGCCGAAAACGGGTAAGCGAAGAACTCCGGCTCCGGAGAGCCGTGCGCAGCAATCTGGCTCTTGGACTCCTGGAGGTCCGCAGTGATCCGGGCGCGGTACTCGTCGGCAGTTTCAACCCGGTGTTGCTCGGTGAGGTACTTCAGGTTGGTCAGGAAAGGTCCGGAGTGCCCTTCGGCGTCAACCGGGATCTCAACGTGCCCCATGTGGGTATGCGCCTCGATGTCCCACCGGCCGCTCTGCTGCAGCTTCGTGAGTTCAGGCCAGGTCATGTAGTAGGGACCGCGGGTCCCGACAAAGCCCGTGACGATGTACGCGACGGCATGCTGATTGTTCCGGGCAAGAATGGGATCGGCGTATTGCCAGACGCCCCGGGCTCCGTCGTCGAAGGTGACCTGAACAGAATGCGGAGGCAGTGGCTTGCCATTGATCCAATCCCTGAGCTGTGCAGCCGTTGTTGTCTGCCATCCGCTGTCGGCCAGCAGCTGCATCTGCCCCGCAAAGGCTTCAGGTGTGACCGTGTACTCGCCGCCGCCGTAGCCGATGTCGTGGTAGGTGAGGATGATCGGTCCGGATTGTTGACTGGTGCTCGCCGTGTTCAGCCGGGTCACCAGCGAAGAATCGATAGGGCCTGCCGGGACGTTGGTGAACTGGTCGAACACGCTGTTGGGGTTGGTTGAAAGGTGGTCATAGTGATCCTTCGCGACCACCCATTGCCAGGCGGCCGGACCGGCCAGGTACCCGATGACGAGGGCAACAAGCACCGCAGTGACCGACGCCGTGGCCAGGCGGTCCTTGAGCGCTTCGCCGCGACGATGTGAAGCGGAATGTTCCTTGCGCGACGGTGCCTGAAAGCGGGTACTCATCGGGTGCCCCACTTCGAATCGCGGATGGTCAACAGCGCATACGGCAGCTGGCCCACCAGGAGCGTCACGTAGAAAAGCGTGAAAAATATTCCCTTGTACCAATCCTTCTCGTGCGTCTTCAGCCGGTAATACAAACCGTAGAAAACGGCAATGGCCGCTACGCCGCCGAGGTACCAAACGGGCGGCGAGAGCAGGAAGTACGGCGAGACGATGAGCGCCCGGAACACGACCTGCGGGGCGACGAAGGGAAGAAGGACCCCGAGGTAATAGAACAGGGCCATGACCGGAGGCTTGCGCCACATGATCCGGACAGCCCGGGTCGATTCCCGAAGCCAGCTCTTCTTCCACCGGAGCTGCTGGCGCAGGAATTGGGGCAACAGGTCCGGGACCGCAGTCTGCGCCTTGGCGTTCGGCGCGTAAAGGATCCTCCAGTCGGGAAGGAGGAAGTTGGTCAGGCTCCTGTCATCCCCGTAGGTGCTGGGCTGGCCGAGGAAGGTCTGGCTGATCCATTGGTCCGCGATTGGTTCCACGGCTGTTCGCCTATACCCCGAGAAACAGCCGGAGCAACAGGTAACTGAGCCGAAAAGGGCCTCCGCGGACTTATAGACACTAAAGGCTATGTAGTACTGCATGGCTTGCATCCGGGTGAGCAGGTTGGTCCCTTTGTTTGACACGTCAGTGTGTCCGCACACAGCGCCAACGGAAGGATCAGCGAAGTACGCGACGAGGGCGCGTACGGCGCCGGGCTCAATCAGCGAGTCAGAGTCAATGAAGACAAGGATGTCCGCGTCTCCTGCCGCCTGCATGCCGGCCGTCATGACATGGCGCTTGCCACGATTGACGTCAGCTGCCAGCACCGCAAGCGACGGAAAGTCGGCCTCGACTTCGCGGATGCGGCTCAACGTGTTGTCCGTCGAATGGTCATCAACCACGACCACCCGGATCCGGTCCGCAGGGTAGTCAACGGCCAGGCACGCATGGAGGGTGGCCGTGATGCCGTTCTCTTCGTTGTACGCGGGAACCACGATCGCAACGGAAGGAAGATCAGTCTCGGGAATGGCGGAAACGTCCGGACGATAGCGCCAGGCCAGTCCGAACCGGCCGAAGATAAAGACCAGCACGAGAAGGCTGTAAACGGCCCAGACAGGCGACTGCTGAAAGTTCGACAAGGTCAGGGCCTTCAGGATGCAAATGACAACCACTATGGCTGTCAGCCCAAGAAGGAGGGCGCCCCGTTCCACCCTGAACGGCTGGGACGTCGGTGTGTGCGCACCCCTGTGGTGGTCGATTCGCGGACTCTGGGGCATTATGTCGATCGTTTGGTGGCCAACGTGGCGGCGTTCAGGTTTCGTCCTCCGCGCCATTTCCTTTTGCGTGCTCATCCGGTTCCCCCCGGTTCTTGGCGTTGGGTGGCTGGCCGCGAAACCCCGCGGCACAGCATCGTGCATCAAAAGCAGCTTCATCGGCTGGCTTGCTCGCTGGATATTGGTTGACACCAATCGCTCCCCAGAGACTCATTGGTGTTTCATGGGCAGCCTTGTATCGGCCGTTGACTCGACCGGGGCTGACTAAGGCTTCGCGGGAGTTCGCTGGATCCCAACCGGACACCGCCGCGTGCCTGACCGCCGTCGAACGCTTAAGGCCGAGTTGAAGGTGCTGTACTCGGAAGCGATGCGACCTGGCGGTGGACTAATTCACACGATCCAACCTAGTTCGGGCAGGCGTGATGGTTACGAGTGGTAACTACTCGATTCGTGCCTAATCTTGAGCAAGCGTTGGAGTGGACTACTTGCATTGAGTGAACACTCACTTAACAAGCCGGCCAGCGGCAGACAGCGGGCAGCTGGCTTTATGCCCCTGGCCTGACGAAGAACTGTTGCGCCAGGGTCCAGAGGTTGGTGGTGGTCCAGTAGATCAGGACGCCGATGGGGAACACGATGCCGCCTGCGCCGAAGATGACCGGCAGGACGTAGAGGATGGCCTTCTGTTGGCGCATGAACGGAGTCTCCATGGCCTCGTCGGACATGGTTCTGGCCATGATCAGCTTCTGCGTGATGAACTGCGCGGCCGTCATGGCGAGGATCATCACGATGGCCAGTACTGCGACCGCAACGGGGTTGCCGCCCGGGGGCGTGCCATGGAGTAGTGCCGCGGACAGCGGGGCGCCGAAAATGGCCGACTCATCGAACTGCACCACCTGCTCTTGGCTCATGGCCCCGATGCCTTCGGCCTGGTGCGCTGCAGTGCTGATGCCGGAGAGCACCTGGAACAGGGCAAGGAAGAACGGCACCTGGATGAGCATGGGCAGGCAGGCCGAGAACGGGTTGGTGCCGTGCTTTTTGTACATGGCCATCTGTTCCTGCGCCATGGCCTGGCGGGAGAGCTGGTCGGTCTTGCCGCGGTATTTTTCCTGCAGCTTTTTCAGGTCCGGCTGGAGCCGCCGCATCCGGCGCTGGGCGTCGAGCTGCTTCAGGAAGACCGGAATCAGGGCGGCACGGATCACCAGCACCAGCCCGATGATGGACAGCGTCCACGTCCAGCCGTCGGCCGCCGGCAGGCCAACGGCGCTCAGCCCGCCATGGAAGCCCACCATGATGGCTGACACCAGCCACTTGAACGGAAACATGATTGATTCAAGGTCCACCGAGATCCCCTCCCCCAGGTGCTGCAAAGCTACGGCGAAACGGGCTGATTGTCACGGTCCCGGGATCCGGGGGCACTCCAAAGCCGGCAAAACAAAAGAACCCCCGGAATCTCAAGGATTCCGGGGGTTCTGCCTGGTAGCGGTGGGGAGGCTCGATCTCCCGACCTCACGATTATGAGTCGTGCGCTCTAACCAACTGAGCTACACCGCCACGAATGAGAAAAACCTGCATCAAGCCGGTCAAAAACCGCCTTGACACAGGCCCTCATTCAGAGCCCCCCACCGGAATCGATCCGGTGACCTCGTTCTTACCAAGAACGCGCTCTACCACTGAGCTAGGGGGGCAACGAGTAAATACTCTACCGGAAGATTCCGCTCCCAACAAATCGGCGGCGGAACAGGTCCGCGAGGCGGGAAAATCCGCCGAAAAGCCCGGAAAACCGGGCCTGAAGCAGCTTCCCGAAGGCCCCGTGGCGGCCGCCGGAACACCGATGTGATGAAGCCAACACAGGGTGCCGGTTAACGAAGAACGGGCCGGCTGATTCAGCCGGCCCGTTCCTAGTGCCTGGTGTTGCTAGTGGTTACCACTTGCCCTTGCGGTTGAAGCCGCCCTGGCCGCCTTCGTTGCCGTGGCGGGGCTTGCGTGAGCCGTCACCGTGGCCGCCGAAGCGGGAGTCACTGGCCTGGCCGCGGGTGGCGCCGCTGTCAGCGCCAACAGTGCGCTCCGAACGGTCGCTGTATGAACGGCCGCCGCGGTCAGCTGAGGAACGCTCGCCGTCGCTCTTGCGGAATTCCTTCTTGAACCCGCCGTTGCCCTTGAAGTTGCCGCCACGGTCGCCGCCGCCGGAGTAACCGCCGCGGTCGCCGCCACGGTTGCCCTGGTAACCGCCACGCTCGCCGCCGCCGGAGGGCTTGCGGCCGTTGTCCAGCTCGAGGTGGATCAGCTCGCCGCCGATCCGGGTGCGGGACAGTGCCTTAAGCTGGTCGGCGCTCAGGTCCGCCGGAAGCTCCACGAGGGAGTGATCCGAGCGGATGTCGATGCCGCCGATCTGTGCCGAGGAAATGCCGCCCTCGTTGGCAATGGCGCCAACGATGGAACCCGGCATGACGCGCTGGCGGCGTCCGACGGCGATCCGGTAGGTGGCGTTGCCCTCGGTCAGGGTGCGGGTGGGGCCACGTGAGCCGAAGCCGTCCTTGGCGCGCTCGCGCTTCTGGAACTCGGGGGCAGCAGGCAGTTCCTTGACCAGGAGCGGCTGTCCGCCCTGCGCCATGACGGCCAGAGCCGCAGCGATCTCCGCAGCCGGAACGTTGTGCTCTTCCTCGTAGGAAGCGATCAGGTCGCGGAACGCTGCTACGTCTTCGGACTCGAGGGTCTCCGTGATGCGCTCGGCGAACTTGCCCAGGCGCAGCGTGTTGACGGTCTCGGCCGTGGGCAGGTGCATCTGCTCCACCGGCTGGCGGGTTGCCTTTTCGATGGAACGCAGCAGGTACTTCTCCCGCGGGGTCATGAACAGCACGGCGTCACCGCTGCGGCCTGCACGGCCGGTGCGGCCGATGCGGTGCACGTAGGACTCGGTGTCGTGCGGGATGTCGTAGTTGATCACGTGGCTGATGCGCTCAACGTCAAGGCCGCGGGCCGCGACGTCGGTGGCCACCAGGATATCGATGCGGCCTTCCTTCAGCGCATCGACAGTCCGTTCGCGCTGCTGCTGCGGGATGTCGCCGTTGATGGCGGCAGCCTGGAAGCCGCGGGACCGCAGCTTGTCAGCCAGGTCCTCGGTGGCCATCTTGGTGCGCACGAAGGCGATGACGCCGTCGAACTCTTCAACCTCGAGGATGCGGGTCAGCGCGTCGAGCTTGTGCGGGCCCATGACCTGCAGGTAGCGCTGGCGGGTGTTCGCACCGGTGGTGGTCTTCGACTTCACCGAGATCTCGGCCGGGTTGTTCAGGTACTGCTTGGACATCCGGCGGATCTGGCTCGGCATGGTGGCCGAGAACAGTGCAACCTGGCGGTCGGACGGCGTCTGCTGGAAGATCTGCTCCACGTCTTCGGCGAAGCCCATGCGGAGCATTTCGTCGGCCTCGTCCAGCACCAGGTACTGGAGCTCGGACAGGTCCAGGGAACCCTTGGAGATGTGGTCGATCACACGGCCGGGAGTACCGACAACCACCTGGGCGCCGCGGCGCAGGCCGGCGAGCTGGGGGCCGTAGGCGGAGCCGCCGTAGACGGGGAGGACGGTGAAGTCGTCAATGTGCTTGGCGTACGAGGTGAAGGCCTCGGCAACCTGGAGCGCCAGCTCACGGGTGGGAGCCAGCACCAGGGCCTGCGTCTTGCGGGACGGGCCGTTGAGGTCGTGGAGCTCTGCCAGGCGGGACAGCGCCGGTACAGCGAATGCTGCAGTCTTACCGGTACCAGTCTGGGCCAGGCCCACGACGTCGCGGCCTTCAAGGAGCAGCGGGATGGTGGCTGCCTGGATGGGTGAGGGCTTCTCGTAGCCGACATCCTGCAGGGCGGCAAGAACGCGGGGGTCGATGCCGAGGTCCACGAAGCGGATGCCTTCGGCTTCGGTGTCAGCTTCGCCGCTGGTCGGGTCGGCCTTGGGGGCCTCAGCCTTAGGGGCTTCTTCAGACTTCGGGGCCTCTGCGGCCTTCGGGGCCTCAGCCTTAGGGGCTTCTTCAGACTTCGGGGCTTCAGCCTCGGGGGCTTCTTCAGCGGCAGGCGCTTCGGCAACTGCCGGGGCCTCGGTGAAAACGGGGGCAGCGCCGGCTACCGGAGTAGCGTTTTCGGCAGTGGTGTCGACGGTTGCGGCTTCGGCGGTAGCGTCGTTGTGAATTTCGGGCATAGGGGAGTTTTCCTCATCCATAGGGGGCCAGGCGGCACAACCCGAGGTGAGCGGAGCCGCAGTACATGTGCCGTTTGGACGCCGGGCAGACATTGACCGGCCGGTCACGTAGAAGTCCGGCGCTTTCGCAATCCCGTGGCAGGACTTCCCGCTGCATCTCTTGGCTGCTATCCCAGCAGTCTGTACAGCGTTTTCTTTAGCCGGCTCTCCCTATGAAAATGCCCGCATCGCTTGTGCGGGCCCCAACACTTGCCAGTCCTGCCTCAAAAATTGGGCAGGAATAAGGGATTTCCGGAGTGGGGGATATTTCAAGTGTAAGGCATGGTTCCGTGTTGCACTAACCCGGCGGCTGCCCAGCGGCGGTGACGTTGCGCACACGGCGCCGCACAGCCTTTCCGAATCCGGAGGAACTAGACGCCCAGGCGCCGCTGAATCTTCTCGAATTCGTCGTGGTACTCCGGCTGCAGGCGGATCTCGCCGTCCGCGTCTGCATCACGCAGCGCTTCCATATCCTCGATGGTGGGCTCGCTGAACCACTTGCCGACGGTCACGCCGTGGGTGGGAACGAACAGCCGGTGGATATGGTCGCCGGCCTGAATGGTCCCGGTCCTGATGACGCGGAGGTAGGTGCCCACCCGGCCCGCTTCGGTGAAACGCTTGACCCACTGGGCCTCGTCCATGCGGCGCTGGAACGTGGCACACGGGACACGGGGTGAGGTGACCTCGACTTCGACGTCGAGCCCGATCTTCCACCGTTCGCCGATCACCGCGGTGGTGGTACCGATGCCCGCGACGCGCAGGTTCTCACCGAATATCCCGGGCGGCAGTTCGCGCTGCAGTTCACCCACCCAGTAGTCGGCGTCGTCCTGCGAATAGGCGTACAGCGCCTGGTCCACGCCGCCGTGGTGGATGCGGCTGGCCTGGACGTCCCCATGGAGTCCGAGCTTGTGAACCTTGACCGGGCCGTCGACGGCACGTTTGTCGATGGCCGTGACGCCCACGCTTCCTTCATCGCTCAGAAGCTGGTGTACCCGGCAGACGGCAAGCACAGATGCGGTGTCCATGGCACCAGTGTAGGCGGGCGGGCCAGCGGCCGCTTCACGGATCGAAGCGGTACCCCATGCCTGCCTCCGTGTGCAGGTGGCGCGGATTGGCCGGGTCCTGCTCCAGTTTGCGCCGCAGCTGGGCCAGGTAGACGCGAAGGTACTGGGTCTCTTTGGCGTACGCCTGCCCCCAGACCTGGGTGAGGAGCTGTTGCTGGCTGACCAGCTTTCCCGCATTGCGCACCAGCAGTTCCAGGATGTTCCACTCCGTGGGGGTGAGGCGGATTTCCTTTCCGGCCCGGACCACCTTCCGGGCGGCGAGGTCCACCACGAAGTCCGCGGTTTCCACCGTGGGTACCTCGCGCTGCGCCGGCGAGCGCCGGGAGGCCGCCCGCAGCCTCGCCAGGAGTTCGTCGAGGCCGAACGGCTTTGTCACGTAGTCGTCCGCCCCGGCGTCGAGGGCATCCACCTTGTCCTCCGAGGCGTGGCGGGCCGACAGCACGATGATGGGCACCGAGCTCCAGCCGCGGATCCCCCGGATCACGTCGACACCGTCCATGTCCGGCAGCCCGAGGTCCAGCACCACGATGTCCACCGGGTGCTGGGCTGCCAGCTTCAGTCCGTCCGCGCCGAAGCCGGCGGTGATTGCCTGGTAGCCGTGGGCGCGGAGGTTGATCTGCATGGCCCGGGCCAGCTGTGCCTCGTCTTCGATAATCAGCACCAGGGTCACGGCAACGGCCCCTCCCACAGCGGCAGGGTGACCACCATGGTCAGCCCGCCGCCCGGCGTCGGCTCCGCTGCGAGCGTGCCTCCCATGGCTTCGGTGAAGCCGTTCGCCACAGCAAGGCCAAGCCCGATCCCGACGTTGCGGCCGCCGTCAGTGCGCTGGGAATCGTTGAGCCGCTGGAACGGCAGGAACATGTCCAGCACGGCCGCCGGGGCCACCCCGGAGCCCTGGTCCACCACGCGGAATTCGCTGGCGGGGCGGCCCGCGAGCGCGATCCCCTCCCCCGCGCGGGCCGTCAGCACCACGTCGGCCTCCGGCGCGTATTTGAGTGCGTTCTCCACCAGGTTGGCCACCACGCGCTCCAGCATCCCGGCGTCGGCCTCCACCCGGGGAAGGTTGGGCGGCACTTCCACCCGGATCCGCCCTGCGGGCAGCCCCTTCAGCGCATCGGGCAGCACGTCCACCCACCCCAGTCCTCGCAGGAGCGGATTGACGGAGTCGGCCGTGATCCGGGACATGTCCAGGAGGTTGCCGATCAGATGGTCCAGGCGGTCGGCCGAATCCTCGATGGTGGCGAGCAGCTCGCGTTCATCCTCCGGGGAAAACCGCACCTCCTCCTGGCGGAGGCTGCTGACAGCCAGCTTGATCCCGGCCAGCGGTGTGCGCAGGTCGTGGCTGACGGCCCTCAGGATGGACGTGCGCATCTTGTTGCCCTCGGAGAGACGCTGGTTGTCCTGCCTGCTCGCCACAAGCTGCCGGCGTTCCAGGATGGCCACCAGGAACGCGCCAAAGGCGGCCAGCATCCGCTGGTGCTGGCCGGAAAATGGCTGGCTGGCCGGTGGCCCGCCGTTGATCAGCAGGGTGTACCGGGAATCGACGACGGCGGTGTGGTCGGCGGCCGCATGGGTCACCGGCGGACTGGTCCCGGCGCTGGCAACCACAGTCCATTCAGTATTACTGCCGGGCCCGCGTCCCGGACGGCCTGCCGCAGCGGACCCCGGGCCGGCGGGGGAGCTTCCGGCCAGCAGGGTCACGGCGTCCACCGCCAGCCTGCTGCGGACCTTCTCGAGGAACGTCTCGAGGCTGCCGTCGGAACTGAGGATCCGCAGGGAAAGCTCACTCAGTGCGGTGGCTTCGGCCCCGGACCGTGCGGCTTCCTCGGCCCGACGGGTCGCCAGGCCGACGGCAAGGGCCACGCTGCAGGCAACCGCCAGGAACACCAGAAGGGTGAACAACGTGGAGGGATCGGCGATGGACAGCGAGCCCACCGGATCGGCGGAGAAGTAATTGAGGAGCGTTGTGCCCAGGACGGCGGCCACGACGGCGGGCCAGAGTCCCCCGATGGCAGCCACTGCGACGGCGACGGCGAGGTGCAGCAGCATGATGATGCTGAAGTTCCGGTACCCTGCCAGCGTCACGAGGACTTCCACGGCAGGCGGCAGGACCACGGCAAGGACTAGGCCCAGGACGAAGCGGCTCCGCCCAATGCCCTGAAGCGCCGAGCGCGCCGTCCCGGAACCGGCGGGGCCGGAGTGCGGGGTGCCGGAACGGGCGGGGTCAACTGCTGCCATGGCTCCATCTTGACATGGGCAGTTCTCCCCCCTGTTTCCCGTTACCAGGACCTCCCTCCAGGCACTAGGCTGACTTCAGGATTGACACAACTGTGCCTTGCCGTCTGCGTGGCCACGCGTGTGGCAAGGCGGGCTGCCACGCAGCGTTGGCGCACGTGGCCGGTCACAGATTCAGCATGGACAACCAAGGGGGACCCATGGAGCCGCAGGACCCGAACAAGGATCCTTCGAAGGATCCGAAGAACAACCGTTCCGGACCGCAGGGACCGGACGGCGAGTCAGCGGCGCCCGGCGTGCCCGGGGCTTCGGGGCCAGGCTGGATGACTTCGCCCGAAGATTTCACGCCGCAGCCCCACGATCCGGCCAGCGGCCAACTGCCGCCCTGGCAGGTCCCCAAACCCGAGCTCCGCCCGGACCTGCTCGGCGATTCGGCAACGGCAGGCGCCCAGCCAGAAACAGGAAGAAAAGCAGGACGTCGGCAGAAGAGTGCGGCTGCCGGGCCTGGTCAAGGGCCGGGCCCGGCTCCGGCGCCCGGAAGCGGACCTGGACCCGTTATCGACCCCTTCGAGCACGAACGCGAGCGGGAAGCGGCGGCACGCAAGAAGCGCTCGCAACGCCGCACCGTCGTCGTCGGCCTCGGCGTTACTGCCCTGCTGGCGGGTACCATCACCGCCATCGTGGCCAGCAACGAAGCGGAGGCCGACTACGCGCAGGTCTGTTTCAACGACGAAACCGGCGAGCGCGTGGACGACGCCCAGTGCGACAACAGCAGCAGCGCCGGACGGAGCTCGGCCATCTACGCCTGGTACTTCTACTCGCGCGGCGCCAGCGTCCCGGCTGTCGGGCAGAACCGCTCGCAGTACACCGGCTTCACCAAGACCGTGCCGCAGGGGGCCAAAACGTCCAAGGGATACAGCACCAAGGGCGGAACGGTCAGCAGGGGCGGCTTTGGCAGCAGCTCCAAGGGCGGAAGCACGGGAGGCTAGGCGTGAAGAGACTGCAGGCAACCCCCAGGCCCGACTGGAAGCAAAAGATCGAGGAACAGGGGCTGGTCTTTTCCACCACCACCATGCCGGACGGCAAGAAGATCGAGTACTGGAACGAATCGGCGTACTACGAATTCACCATGGACGAGGTGGAAACCCTCGAGAAAACCGCCGAGGACATGCACCTGATGTGCCTTGAGGCGGCCAAGTACCTCGCCACCGGGGCCATGGGCAACATCGGAATCGGCCCGCAGGCGCTGGAACTGGCTGCCGAATCGCTGCAGGCCGCGGATATGGACATCTACGGCCGCTTCGACTTCGTGTACGACGGCAGGGGCGGCCCGGCCAAGATGCTCGAGTACAACGCGGACACGCCCACGGGGCTGATCGAGGCTTCCGTGGCGCAGTGGTTCTGGCTCCAGGATGTCTTCCCGGAGAAGGACCAGTGGAACGGCATCCATGAAGCCCTCATCCGGCAGTGGAAGAAGCTGCAGTACCGCACCGGCATGAGCACCCTGCACATTGCGCACTCGGAGGCGGAGCAGTCCGGCGAGGACTGGATGACCGCCGCGTACATGCGCGACGTCGCAGGCCAGGGCGGCTGGACCACCATCGGCATCAACATGTCCGACATCGGCTGGGACCCCAACCTGAACCGCTTTGTGGACCTGGACAACTTCATGATCAGCACCATTTTCAAGCTGTATCCGTGGGAACTGATGATGAAGGAGCCTTTCGGCCAGCGCCTGCTGCAGCGTGCCCACAATCCGCGCTGGGTGGAGCCGGCCTGGAAGATGCTCCTCTCCAACAAGGCATTGCTGGCGGCACTGTGGCACCTCTACCCGGACCACCCGAACCTCCTCCCGGCGTACCTGAACGATCCCGGGCCCCTCAAGGAATGGGTCGCCAAGCCGCTGCACGGCCGCGAAGGGGACAACATCAAGATCCACGCTGCCGGCATCAACATGGAGCAGCCGGGCGGCTACGGTCGCGAAGGCTGGTGCTATCAGCAGTTCCATTCCCTGCCCGATTTCGACGGGAACCATCCCGTGCTGGGCCTCTGGGTGGTTGATGGCGAGTCCGTGGGCTGCGGCATCCGCGAGTCCGACGGACCCATCACCGATTACTTCTGCCGGTTCGTTCCCAACACCATCGACGCTCCGGCCCCTCTTTCAGTCCAGGCCGCTTCGGCCTCCTCCAGCAAAGCAGGTATCGCACTATGACCGCAGGGACTTCGATGGCGGGAGGCCCCCCGGAGGGAACATCGGGACGCTCCGGCGGTAGCTCCGGCGGGCCGGGACCGGTAGTTCCGTCCAAGGGGCTGCGCGCCGGCATCCTGGACCTGGGCGACTCCGTCATGCTGGGGCTGGCCTCCACCGCACCCGTCTATTCGCTGGCGGCCACGCTGGGCCTTATTGTCGCGGTCAACGGCAATTACACGCCGCTGATCCTGCTCCTGGGGTTTGTGCCGGTCCTCTTCATCGCCTACGCCTTCCGGGAACTGAACAGCGCCATGCCGGACTGCGGCACCACCTTCATCTGGGCCCGCCGGGCGTTCGGTCCGTGGGCGGGCTGGCTGGGCGGCTGGGGCGTTGCCCTGGCCGGCATTGTGGTCCTCGCCAACCTGGCACAGGTGGCCGGCCAGTATCTGTGGCTGCTGATCGGCGACGGGTCGCTGGCGGAGAACGACCTGGTGGTGACGGCTACCGGCGTGGTGTTCATCATCTTCATGACGTTGGTGAACTACCGCGGCATCCGGCTGGGCGAGCACGTCCAGCGGGTCCTCACCTACGTGCAGTATGTCTCGCTGGGCATATTCGCCGTGGCCATCGTCTTTAGGATTACGGGGGGCGCCCCCGAAGGCCAGGCGTTCGACATCGAGTGGTTCAACCCGGCCGGCGCCTTCGCCGATCCGGGCGCGGTGGTGCACGGTGTACTGCTGGCGCTCTTCATCTACTGGGGCTGGGACACCTGCCTGGCCGTGAATGAGGAAACCGAGAACCCCGCCAAGACCCCAGGCCGCGGCGCCGTCATCTCCGCCTTCGTGCTCGTGGCGATCTACGTGTCCGTTGCGCTGCTGGTCATGATGTATGCCACCGTGGGCACGGACGGGATCGGGCTGGGAAATGCCGAGAACCAGGATGACGTCTTCCTGGCCATGAAGGACGTGGTGCTGGGGCCGTGGGGCTGGCTGATCGTAGTGGCCGTGCTGGCATCGGTGCTGTCCTCGACGCAAACCACCATCCTGCCCACCGCCCGCGGCACACTGTCCATGGGCGTCCACGGGGCGCTTCCGGCCAAGTTCGGGGAAGTGCACGAGCGCAACCAGACGCCGGGGTTCTCCACGCAGGTGATGGGTGCCGCCGCCGTCGTGTACTACGTGGCCATGAGCTTCCTGAGCGAGAACCTGCTCTCCGACTCCATCAGCTCCATCAGCCTGTTCATCGCGTTCTACTACGCCCTCACCGGCTTCGCGTGCTTCTGGTTCTTCCGTAGCACCCTGCGCGAGTCAGCGCGCAGCCTCTGGTTCCGGGGTATCCTGCCGCTGCTCGGTGCGCTGATGCTGACCGCCGCGTTCTTCATTTCCGCGGTGCAGATGTGGGATCCGGCCTACGGGGACACGGAGATCCTCGGCGTGGGCGGTGCGTTCGTCAGCGGCGTGGTGCTGCTGGCACTCGGTGTGGTGCTTGCCGTGGTGTGCCGCTTCGCCCCCGCCACGCGTGGCTACTTCCTGGCACAGCGGCCTGTGCCGAGCAACCGCTAGGAGCAACCCGTAGGATGCACCAATGAGCAACGCTGCTGACGTTCCCGCTGTTTCGGACCCCTCCGACGTCCTGGCCCTTGATGCCCTGCTGACTCCTGGTGAGCTGGCGGTCCGGGAGCGGATCCGCGATTTCACGGAGCAACGGATCAAACCGGATATCGCCCGGTGGTACGACGACGCCGTCTTTCCGCTCGATCTGGCTCCCGAACTCGGCGAGCTGGGCGTCCTCGGCATGCACCTGGAGGGCTACGGGTGCCCGGGCCGCTCCGCCGTCGAGTACGGCCTCGCCGCGATGGAACTGGAAGCCGGGGACTCCGGGATCCGCACGTTCGTCTCCGTCCAGGGATCCCTGGCCATGACCGCCATCCACCGGTGGGGGTCCGAGGACCAGAAGCAGGAGTGGCTCCCCCGGATGGCCGCGGGGGAGGTGATCGGCTGCTTTGCCCTGACCGAACCCACCGCGGGATCCGATCCGTCCTCGATGACCACCGTGGCCCGCCGCGACGGGTCCGGGGATGGCGCAGGCTGGGTCCTGGATGGCGCCAAGCGCTGGATCGGGCTCGCGTCCGTTGCGGGCGTGATGGTGGTGTGGGCCATGACCGACGACGGCGTCCGCGGCTTCCTGGTGCCGGCCGGCACGCCCGGGGTCACTGCCACGCCGATCGGCCGGAAACTTTCGATGCGCGCCTCGATCCAGTGCGATGTGGTGTTCGACGGCGTGCGGCTGGGACCCGAGGCCCTGCTGCCGGGTGCCCGCGGCCTGCGCGGCCCCTTCACCTGCCTCAACGAGGCGCGGTACGGGATTGCCTGGGGTGCCATGGGTGCCGCCCGCGATTCCTATGAAGCCGCCCTGAAGTACTCACAGGACCGGCTCCAGTTCGGCAGGCCGCTCGCCGGGTACCAGCTCACGCAGGAGAAGCTGGTGAACATGCTCGTGGAAATCCAGAAGGGCACCATGCTGGCCCTTCACCTGGGCCGGCTCAAGGACGCCGGCACCCTGCAGCCCGAGCAGATCTCCTTCGGCAAGCTGAACAACGTCCGCGAGGCCCTGGCCATCGCGAGGGAGGCCCGCTCCATCCTCGGCGGCAACGGAATCACCCTGGACTACTCGCCGCTGCGGCACGCCGCCAACCTCGAGTCGGTGCGCACCTACGAGGGCACCGACGAGGTCCACACCCTGATCCTGGGCCAGCACATCACCGGCATCGGCGCCTTCCGCTAATCCGGGCAAAGGGTGGGGCCGGGCACGAAGAGGCTCAGGCCGAGAAGCCGCCGTCGGCCTTGATCAGCTGACCGGACACCCAGCGGCCTTCGGGTGAGAGCAGGAACGCCACGGTTCCCGCCACGTCCTCGGGGGTGCCGAGCCGTCCGCCGGGCTGGCGGCGGCTGAGGTCCTCCCGCAGCTCCGCATCCATCCAGCCGGTATCAACAGGCCCGGGGTTTAGCACGTTCGCCGTGATCCCGAGCGGTCCCAGCTCCCGTGCCGCGGCAATGACCGTCCGGTCCAGCGCTCCCTTGGACGCACCGTACGGCAGGTTGAACGCTGTGTGGTCGCTGGTCAGCGCCACGATCGCGCCGCCGTCGTGCCCTGCCTGCCTGGCAAAGGCGGCGATGAGCTGCCAGCTGGCCCGGGTGTTCACGGCGAAGTGCCGCTCCCAGCTCGCCAGCGTGGTGTCCAGGACGCCGGAGTCCACGGACTCCGCATGGCTGAGCACCAGGCCCTGCAGCGTCCCGGCCTGGGCTGCCACGTCGGCCATGAGCCGGTCCACCGCCAGCGGATCCTCCAGATCCGCCGGCAACGCAAGGACGCGGACGCACGTCGCTTCCAGCTCCGCCAGGAGGCGTTCGACGTCGTCCGGCTGGACTCCCCAGGGCATCCGGGAGTCGTAGTCCTGCCAGTACGTGAGCACCAGGTCCCAGCCGTCCGCTGCCAGGCGGCGGGCAATGCCGGCGCCGATGCCGGCCAGGCGGCCGACGCCGGTCACCAGGGCTGTCCTGCTCATCCGGGCACCTCAGCCAGCGAGTTCCGCCGGAGCACCACGAGCCAGCAGGCCAGGATGGCCAGCGCGCAGAACACGCCGGCGCTGGAGGCCATGAGCCAGGGCTCGGGCGTCTGGAAGTCCAGGTTCTCCGCTCCGAGCGCCTCGCCGATGCTCTTGGGTGAAAAGAAGAACACGATGATCGAGACCCCGAGCACTCCGCCCAGGAACCAGCGGGTCAGCCGCTGGCGGTGCGGTGTCTCGCGCAGGGTCCACGCGAACGCCGGGAGGACGGCCGCCATCCAGACCCAGTGGTGGGACCAGGAAACCGGGCTGATGAGGAGCATGGTGAGTGCCGTTGCCGAGATGGCCACCACCCGCGCGCCCTGGTCGCTGGCGGCCTTGATGACCATGGCGCCCACGCCAACCACCAAAACGCTGAGCAGGAGCCAGGGGATGGTGACGCCGGCTTCGGGAACACCGAAATGCAGCAGTGCACCCTTGATTGAAAGGTTGTCCACATAGCCCGCCCCGCCGATCCTGGACGTGTCCGGCAGGATCTCCAGCCAGAACTGGAACGATTCCGCCGGGCGAACCAGCCAGCCCAGCAGTACGGTGAAGGCGAATCCGGCGGCCATGTTGAAGAGTCCGCGCCAGTCCTTGCGCACCAGGAAGTACAGTCCGAAGACCAGCGGCGTCAGCTTGATGCCGGCGGCCATGCCCACCAGGAACCCCCGCCCGGGGACACCCTGGTTCCAGCGCTGGTTCCTGGCGAGGAGGTCGGCCGCCATGAGCCCCATCAGCAGGATGTTGATCTGGCCGAACGCCAGGGTCTCGCGCCACGGGCCCAGGTTGATGACGGCCAGCAGCAGTATGACGGCGCCGCACCGGTTCCGTGTTGCCTTGAACCCGGGGGCTCCGAAGGTGCTGCGCCAGTCCTGTTTGGCGCTCCAGTACCGCACTCCGCGCACGGCGACCCACACGGCCACGGCTGCCCCGGCAGCGTTGAAGAGCATCAGCGCTGACTTCTCCGGCAGCGTTGCCAGCAGGCTGAACAGCATCGCGGCGAACGGCGGGTACGTGAACGGCAGTTCCGGCCCGCCGGCCCAGCCCACGGTCCGGCTGTAGAGGTCCGACGGCGACTGGCCGGCTTCGTTGAGGATCTTGCCGCCGTGCCAGTAGACGCTGAAGTCGAGGCCGTGCTCGCCCCAGGCGTCGAGCCTTAAGGAGATGAACAGGGCGGCAGCCAGCACGGCCAGCAATGTGACCAGCTCGCCGGAGACGCCCAGCGCCAGCCTGCTCCGGTACCAGGGTGCAGCGGTCCCGGCGCGTGGCCGGGGTTTCCTGTCGGCGTCGTGCCGCGTCGCGGCGTCGAGCTCCTTTTCGGCGTCGAGCAGTGCCATCCCGTGTCCCCAAACGTTGTTCCTGCGGAGCGGCGCCACTGTAGGCGCGTTGCGCGCTATCGCGATGTTGTGCCGGTTGACTCGCGCCGGATTCGGCGCCTCGTCCTCACATCCTACTGAAACAGGGGTCCTGTCCCGTGCTGCGCGGCTCCGGCGTGGCAAAACCAGATGGGGCACCAGGCAGGACACCACAAACCGTCAGGCCGCTGCTGCCGCGGAATGCCGGAGTGCCCGTGCGTTGGTGGGCAGCCGGGCTCAGCGGTCCGCGGGGGGCAGCCGCGCTCAGCGGTCGGCGGGGCTGGCCGCCACGAGGACGGGTTCCCGTGCCCCGGCATCCTTGCGGATGGTGGCGCTGATGACGGCGGCAATGGTGCACATGGCGGCTGCGCCGAACCAGGCATAGGTGTACTGGCCGGTGGCGTCGCGGATGGCGCCCGCGCCCAGGGCGGCGGCGGCCGCACCGAGCTGGTGGGCGGCGAAGACCCAGCCGAACACCACGCTGCCGTCCGCCCCGAAGACCTGGCGGCAGATGGCGGCCGTCGGCGGAACGGTGGCAACCCAGTCGAGCCCGTAGATCACCACGAAAACGATCATGCTGGGCTGGACGGTGGCGCTCAGCAGCAGCGGCAGCACCAGCAGCCCGATGCCGCGGAACTGGTAGTACACGGCCAGCAGGATCCTCGGGTTGAAGCGGTCCGTCAGCCAGCCGGAGGCAATGGTTCCAACGATGTCGAAGACCCCAACGACGGCGAGCAGGCCCGCCGCAGTGGTCTCCGCCATGCCGTGGTCGTGGGCGGAGGGAATGAAGTGGGTGCCGATGAGACCGTTGGTGGTGGCACCGCAGATGGCAAAGCCGGCCACCAGGGCCCAGAAGGTGCGGACCTTGCTGGCACGCTTGAGGACCTGGAGCGCCCGGACCGCCGCGTTCCCGCTGGGTGCCGTGGAAGGTGCCGGTTCCGCCGCCGCCGCGGACGCAGTGCCGGTTTCTGCGGAGGGGACTGCCTCGGCGCCGTACGGCAGCACTCCGGCGTCGGCCGGTGAGTTCTTGAGGAATTTGAGCACCAGCGGCACCACGGCCAGGGCGCCGGCGGCGATGAGCAGGGATGCCTGCCGCCAGCCGGGATCCTGGGCCAGCATGGCGATGAACGGCAGGAAGACAAGCTGCCCGGCTGCACTTCCGGCTGTCAGGATGCCGATGACCAGACCGCGGCTCTTGGTGAACCAGGTGTTGGCGATGGTGGCGGCAAAGACGAGCGCCATGGACCCTGTGCCCAGTCCGATCAGCAGTCCCCACGTCAGCAGGATCTGCCACGACTGGTTCACGAGCACCGTCAGGGCACTCCCCGCGCCGATCAGGACCAGCGCCACGGACGTCACGGCGCGGATGCCGAACCGTTCCATGAGCGCTGCGGCAAAGGGGGCGGTGAGGCCAAAGAGCACCAGGTTGATGCTGACAGCCCCGGACAGGACTGTGGTGGACCAGCCGAATTCGTCCTGCAGCGGCACCATCAGGACGCCGGGGGCGGCCCGGAAGCCGGCGGCGCCCACGAGGGCCAGGAACGCGACGGCTGCCACGATCCACGCGGGATGCAACTGGCGGCGCCTGCGTTTCCTGGGCGAGGGCAGCAGGGTGGTTTCGGAAGCGCTCATGCGGCGGGGCCGTTCTGTGGGGTGGAGGTGGCCAGCCGGACGGGTTCAGCCGTACGGGTAAGGCTGTGCCAGCTGGTGTTGTCCGCGGTCAGCCGCTCACCGCAGGCGGTGCAGCTGTCCGCGGAGGACGTCCGCTGGCCGCAGGTGGAGTGAATGACAAACATGTGCGCCTGCTCGGAAGGCGCCGGGAGATGCTTTTCGGCCCAGATCACGACGGCGTTGAGCACCGGCAGCGCGTCCTCGCCTTTCTCGGTCAGCACGTACTCCTGCCTGGTGCGGCCGCCATCGTCGTACGGTTTCCGGGCAAGGAGCCCGTCGTCCACGAGGCCGGCGAGCCGTTTGGTGAGCACGGAGTCGGCCACCATCAGCCGTTCCTTCATGGCGTCGAAGCGGCCGTTGCCGAAGAAGACTTCGCGTAGCACCAGCATGCTCCAGGGATCGCCCAGGATGTCCAGGCCGCGGGCCATGGCGCAGGTGCGTTGGGACCAGTCAGAGCGGAGTGCCATGCAGGAACCCTAGCTGACTCTCTTCAAGAAAGCTAGGGTTGTCCGGTTAGGTTGTCCGCCGGCTAAAACGTCAGCGGAGGGTGGCCCTCGACGGACGATAGGCCAGGGCCCAGTAAGCGAGCATGGCGATGCCGCCCACCACGCCCAGGCTGGACACCGCGAGCTGCCATTGCGTCTGCGGGTCCTTGCCCCACTCGTGCGCTCCTGCCATCACGGCGAGGTATTTGGGCGTCAGGTAGAACGCCACTGCAGAGGCGGCCACGATGATCCAGCCAGCCAGCCGCATCCTTCCGTCCTTCGACGGGATGCGGTGGAGCGCGAAGGCCATGGAGGGCAGCGCCACGGCCATCCACACCCAATGGTGGGACCAGGAGACCGGGCTGATGAGCAGCATAAGCACGGCGGTGGCCGATACCGCCACGAAGTTCTCGTCCGCTTCAACAGCCCATTTGATGACCAGCGCCGCCACGGCCACGAGGGCCAGCGAAAGAACCAGCCACACCGCGCTGGTGACTCCGGAGTCCGGCAGGCCCAGGTGCAGCAGCAGGCCTTTGACGGAAAGGTTGTCCACATAGCCGGGCCCGCCGATCCGTCCGGTGTCCGGCAGGATCTTGGTCCAGAACGTCACCGAGGCATGCGGGAGCACGGCCCAGGACAGCGCGATGGAGCCGAAGAAGCCCGCAGCCATCCAGCCGAGCGCCTTGAAGTCCCGGCGCACCAGGAAGTACAGACCGAACGCCAGCGGCGTCAGTTTGATCCCCGCCGCCATGCCGATCAGCAGTCCTGCCGGCCAGCGGAGTTCACCCGCCCGGGATTTTCCGTAGAGGGCAAAGTCCGCGAGGATCAGCCCCATCAGGATGATGTTGATCTGGCCGAAGTCGAACGTGTCCCGCCAGGGGCCCAGCAGCAGGATCGCCGCCGTCCCCGCGAGCGCCACGGCCCGGAACCGCCAGTCGGCGAAGGCGTCCTTCCAGCGGTGCAGCCCGAAGTAGTGCCGCGCCAGCCACGCCGACACAACGGCAGCGCCGGCCAGCGCCGTCGTAATGAAAATGAGGCTGCTGGCACCGATGCTGAGCGTCGCCAGCAGCGCGAACAGCAGCGCCGCGAACGGCGGGTACGTGAACGGGAGGCCGTCCCGCGGGGCGTAAAGCTCGTTGACGCCGCTCTCGCCGGTCTGCAGCACCCGGCTGCCGCCGTAGTAGTACACCTCGAAGTCGTTCATCAGCGGGATGTACGCCGAGTACAGGACCACAAGGGCGATCACGACGGCGGCAGCGCCTGCCGCCGTCGCGATCCAGCTGCGTGTGGTGGGCGAAACCGCCCGGAGCGAGATGGTCACCGGCTGCTAGCTGCCCGTCCCGATGAAGGTGAAGGCGTGCTCCAGGTCCGCGATGAGGTCCTCGACGTCCTCGATGCCGCACGAGAGCCGGATGAGGTTGACCGGAACGGCCAGCTCGGTTCCCTTGACGGAGGCGTGCGTCATTTCCGACGGGTAGTTCATGAGCGACTCGATGCCGCCGAGGGACTCGGCCAGGGTGAACACGGATGTGTTTTCCGCGACGGTGCGTGCCGCCGCCTCGCCGCCCTTGAACTGCACGGAGATCATGCCGCCGAACTTCTTCATCTGCTTCTTCGCGAGTTCGTGGCCCGGGTGCGACGGGAGGCCCGGGTACAGCACGGCTTCCACTTCGGGGCGCTGCAACAGCCACTCGGCCACGGCCTGGGCGTTGTCGCTGTGCCGGTCCATCCGGACGCCAAGGGTCTTGAGGCCGCGGGTGGTGAGGAAGGCATCCATCGGGCCGGAGACGGCACCAACGGCGAACTGCACGAAGCCGATCTTCTCGGCCAGCTCCGCGTCGTTGACCACGATCGCGCCGCCGACGACGTCGGAGTGGCCGCCGATGTACTTGGTGGTGGAGTGCACCACGATGTCGGCGCCGAGGGCCAGCGGGGTCTGCAGGTACGGCGAGGCGAAGGTGTTGTCCACCACGAGCAGTGCTCCGGCGTCGTGCGCCAGCTTGGCGAGCGCCTCGATGTCAGTGATCTTCATCATCGGGTTCGACGGCGTTTCCACCCACACGAGGCGGGTTTTGCCCCCGTCCGGTCCGCCGGCCGCGACGGCCTCCGCGACGGCATCGAGATTGGACATGTCCACCGGCGTATTGCCGATGCCCCACTCCCCCAGCACGCGGCTGATCAGCCGGTAGGTTCCCCCGTAGGCGTCGTTGCCGAGCACGATGTGGTCGCCCGGACGGGTCAGCGCTCGGATCATCGAGTCCTCGGCGGCGAGGCCGGAGCTGAAGGAGTACGCGTGCGATCCGCCTTCGAGCGCGGCCAGCTGTTCCTGCAGCGAGTCACGGGTGGGGTTGGTGCCGCGGCCGTATTCGTAGCCGTCGCGCAACCCGCCGATGCCGTCCTGGGCGTACGTGGAGGAGAAGTGCACGGGCGGCACCACGGCGCCGGTGCGCGGCTCGAAGGCCTGGCCGGCGTGGACGGCGCGGGTGTTGAAACCTTGGTTTTCAGAGACAGACATGAAGTTCCTTTCGGCTGCCGATCGGGCTTGCAATCAGGACTAGTTGCTGAGGTAGGCGAGGAGGTCGTGGCGGGTCAGGATGCCCACCGGGGCGCCGACGAAGGTGACCATGACCGTGTCGACGTCGGAGAGCAGTTCGCGGGCGGCGGAGATGGTCTCCAGCGAACCGATCACGGGCAGCCGCTCCCCCATATGTTCGGAGATCTTGTCCGTCAGCTTCGCCTCGCCGCGGAACAGCTTGGACGTGAGGCTCCGTTCGTCCACGGCGCCCAGCACTTCGCCCATGACCACCGGCGGTTCCTGGGACAGGACCGGGATGTGGGAGACGCCGTACTCGTTCATGATGTTGATGACGTCGCGGACGGTTTCGTTCGGGTGGATGTGCACCAGTTCCGGGAGCTCCCCGGTCTTGGATTTGAGTACCTCACCGACGGAGGATTCCTCGCCGCCGGACAGGAAGCCGTAGGACCGCATCCACTGGTCGTTGAAGATCTTGGCCAGGTAGCCGCGGCCTGAATCGGGCAGGATCACCACCACCACGGCGTCTTCGGGCAGGTCCTTGGCGATCCGCAGCGCGGCAACCACGGCCATGCCGGATGAGCCGCCCACCAGCAGGCCCTCTTCGCGGGCAAGCCTGCGGGTCATCTCGAAGGACTCGGCATCGCTGACGGCAATCACGTCGTCCGGGACGGTTTTGTCGTAGTTGGCCGGCCACATGTCCTCGCCGACACCCTCCACGAAGTAGGGCCGGCCGGTTCCGCCGGAGTAGACAGACCCTTCGGGGTCGGCACCGATGATCCGCACGCGTCCGCCGTCGGCTTCGGGGCGGTTGGCGGAAACTTCCTTGAGGTACCTGCCGGTGCCGGTGATGGTGCCGCCGGTGCCGGCCCCGATCACGCAGTGCGTGATCCGGCCGTCCGTGTCCTGCCAGATCTCGGGTCCGGTGGATTCGTAGTGGCTTCCCGGCGCGGCGGGGTTGGAGAACTGGTCCGGCTTGAACGCGCCCGGGATTTCGCTGACCAGGCGGTCCGACACGCTGTAGTAGCTCTGCGGGCTGTCCGGGGCGACGGCGGTGGGAGTCACCACCACTTCGGCGCCGTATGCCTGCAGGACGGCGCGCTTGTCCTCGCCGACCTTGTCCGGGACCACGAAGATGCAGCGGTAGCCCTTTTGCTGGGCCACGAGGGCCAGGCCGACGCCGGTGTTCCCCGAGGTGGGTTCAATGATGGTTCCGCCGGGCAGGAGTTTGCCGTCCCGTTCCGCTTCCTCGATCATCTTCGCCGCGATGCGGTCCTTGATGGATCCGCCCGGGTTCAGGTATTCCACCTTCGCCAGGATGGTGGCTTTGACACCATCAGTTACGTGGTTGAGTTTGACGAGCGGCGTGTGGCCGATGAGGTCCAGGACGGACTGGGCGTACTTCATAGGTACAAAGTTACCGTCTCGGGCCTGCACCCCTTGCCTCGGCGGCCCGCCCCGCCGGTGCGTGCCGCGCGGGCACAGGCCGGGACGGGTGGGACGATTGGGCGGTGCAGCGGTGGACGATCCCCGTGATGACGGCCAACACCTGCGCGACTGTGCCCATAACCCGGAAGCCCACGTGCCCGGTGCCTCGCGCGGCGCCTACGCGCCGATGTCGTTAGCCGCGGATTCCGGGCTTACGCCCGCTCCCCCTGCCTCGGCGGTCTGCCACAGTCCCAGGACGTTGCCCTCGGTGTCCTTGAAGTAGGCGTAGTAGCCCATTCCGGGAATGGCATCCTTGGGTTTGACCACGGCTCCGCCCAACGATTCGATCCGCGCGAGCGAGGCGTCGATGTCCTCGACATCAACGGTGATGATGGGCGTCTTCAGTTCACCTTCCCTGGCGAAAAGTCCGCCGTTGATGGCCCCAGGTTCCTTGGGCATTCCGGTCTTTTCGTCGGTCGGCGTTGTGGTCACCACGTTGTAGTCCATCTGGGGCATCGGGTTGATGTTCCAGTGGAAGGCCGCCTTGTAGAACTCGGTGGCCCGTCCCTGATCGTCCGCCGGGATTTCAAAATGCACGATTCCAGCCATTTATGCGCTCCTGACAAAATGGGGGTGGAGGGCACGGATTTACCGCGCCACACGCAAATTCTAGTCCCGCAGGCCGGAGCCGATCAGGGCCCTTTGGCCTTGCCTGTCCACCGGGCTGCAGACCCTGCAGGCGACGCCGGGGCGGCATGCCGCTGGGGGCTGTGTCAGCCTTGCGTGGGACGATAGACGTATGACCATCACCGACGTCCCTGCTGGCCTCGCCGCCGCGGCGGACGCCTCGCTGCGGTGGCATCCGGGCGGCCCGTTCAATCTCCTGCAGACCCTCGGCACGCTGATGCGCGGCAACGGTGATCCGGCCTTCGCCTCCCGGCCCGACGGTGTCTGGATGTCATTTACGACGCCGGACGGCCCGGCGACGCTGCGCCTCACCGTTTCCGGGGACCCCCGCGAACCGGACGTGGACGCGCAGGCCTGGGGGCCTGGTGCCGAGGCAGCCATCTCCAGGGCGCCGCGGCTGCTGGGCAGCGGGGACGACTGGTCCGGCTTTGACCGCCCCGAGTTCCAAGCCACGCTCCCCCGGATGGTGGTGGAAGCCCGACGCCGGAACCTGGCCCTGCGGCTCCCGTCCACCGGCCGGATAGTCGATTCCCTGGTGCCTACCATCCTCGAACAAAAAGTCACCGTCATCGAAGCCCGGCGGGGCTACCGCTACCTGATGTACCGCTTCGGCACGGCGGCCCCCGCCGCCGGTACGGCCGCGCCGGCCGGGCTGCTGGTTCAGCCCACTCCTGAGCAGTGGCTGCGGATCCCCTCCTGGGAATGGCACAAGGCCGGCGTGGGACCGCAGCGCTCGGCAACTGTCATGCGGGCCTTGCGTTCCGCCGTCGGCCTGGAACGCCTGGCCGGGCTCACAGCCGCGGAGGCATCCGCCAAGATGCAGACCATCCCCGGCATCGGCATCTGGACCACGGCCGAGGTGGTCCAGCGCACGCACGGCTGCCCGGATTCCATCGCGGTGGGCGACTACCATCTGGCCGCGTACGTGGGCGCCGCGCTGACCGGCCGCCGGACGGACGACGCCGGGATGCTGCGGCTGCTGGCGCCGTGGCAGGGTCACCGGCAACGGGTGGTACGGATGATCGGCCTCAGCGGCTTCCGGAAACCCACGTTCGGCCCGCGCATGACCATCCAGGACCACCGCCGGCACTAGCTCTTGGGCGCGAACGGACACTTGCGGCCCTTATCTTGGGCACACCCGCCCCTCCATCGCGGACCGAAGCTGTCCCTGATCCTGTGGACGCCCCCGCTGGCTGGGTATAACGTGGCGGCATGGCGTCCGGCAGCCAGAACGCCAGTGATCCGCATCCTGGAGCGCGCAGTGATCCACACCCGGAAACTCACCAAGAACTTCACGGCTAAAAAGGAAACGGTCGAGGCCGTCAAGGGCGTCGACATCGACGTCGCTCCGGGCGAACTCGTGGCATTCCTCGGCCCGAACGGCGCCGGCAAGTCCACCACGCTCCGGATGCTGACCACGCTGCTCCGGCCCACCTCTGGCACCGCCATGGTTGCCGGCGTGGACGTCTCGGCGGACCCGGCAGGCGTGCGGGCACGGATCGGCTACATCGGCCAGGGCAACGGCGGCGGCCACAGCTTCAGGGTGATCGACGAAATGATGATGCAGGGCCGTTTCTACGGAATGAACACCGCCGATGCTGCCGCCCGGGCCCAGGAACTCCTGAAGTCCCTCGAGCTGACCGACCTCGCCAAACGCACTGTCATCAAACTTTCCGGCGGGCAGCGGCGCAGGATGGATGTGGCCCTGGGCCTCATGCACTCACCGAGGCTGCTCTTCCTGGACGAGCCCTCCACCGGCATGGACCCGCAGAACCGGGCCAACCTGTGGGAACACATCATGCGGATGCGCGCCGAGCACGGGACCACCATCGTCCTCACCACGCACTACATGGACGAGGCGGATTCCATGTCAGAACGGGTGATTGTCATCGACCACGGCCGGATCATCGCCGACGACACCGCGGCCCGCCTCAAGGCCAACCTGGCCGGCGATCTGCTGGCCGTTGAGGTTGCAGCGGAGTCGGCCCCGGGCGTGCGCGGGCTGCTGGGCCGGGCAGCAGCGGGCGGTGAGGTCCAGGAAAACACGCACGACGGCGTGGTCAGCTTCCGCCTGCGCCTCCCGGAAGGCGCACGGCTGGCGCCCGCGCTGCTCAAGGAAATGGACGATGCCGGCGCTCCCGCCCAGTCCCTGGAACTGAAACCGCCCACCCTGGACGATGTGTTCCTCGAGCTGACCGGACGCAACCTCAGGGAAGGAGCGGACCGCTGATGACTGTCCAGGATGTCCGGGACGTCGCGAAGAAAACCGGCCTGATCCAGGTCCTCCACGACACAAGGTATGTGTTCTGGCGCGAGATGCTGCTGCCGCTGCGGGACCCGTTTTCGCTGATCTTTTCGCTGATCCAGCCTCTCGTCTTCCTGGGCCTCTTCGGCCCGCTCCTCGGCGCCGCTGTGGGATCCCCGGCCTTCGGCGGACAGTCCACTCTGCAGTGGTTCCTGCCCGGCGTCGTGGTCATGATCGCCCTGTTCGGCACGTCCATGACCGGGTCCAACCTGCAGTACGAGCTGATGACCGGCTCCTACGAACGGATCCTGGCCACGCCGCTGTCCCGCTCGTCGCTGATGATCGGGCGGGCACTGAAGGAGTGGGCGCCGCTGGTGGTGCAAGGGCTGCTCATCGCCCTGGTCTGCATCCCGTTCGGCTTCGTCTTCTACCCGCTGCACGTGCTGTTCGGGCTGGTCATCCTGGGCATCTTCGGCATCGGACTCGGTGCGCTCTCCTATGCCCTTGCCCTCGTGTCGCAGAACAAGGAGTGGATCTTCTGGGGAGTGCAGCAGACCCTGCTTTTCCCGCTGATGATCCTGTCCGGCATCATGCTCCCCATTGAAGCCGGTCCGGACTGGATGAAGACCGCAAGCTGGTTCAATCCCCTGACCTACCTGGTCAATGCCGAGCGGGAACTGTTCGCGGGGAACATCGGCAGCGATACACTCCTGGGCCTCCTGGCCGCGTCGGTGACGGCCGCCGTCGGACTGGTGGTTGGTATCCGGGCCATCAACCGCAACATCAGGTAGGGGCCCCGGGCCTTAACTGTCCGTTCGCGCCCAACAGTGGCCCACACAGTGCGAACAGACACTTGCGGCCTTGGGCTTGGACTTTCGGCGGCACGGGGTAGTTCTGCCCATCCCGTCCTCCGCTGCCGTGGCCTAGGCTTCTTCCGAGGCCGCAACAGGATATTGGGGAAACAATGGCAGACATTCATGGGGCGTGGCCGCCCTCGCGTGCCATGTGGCCAGCGGCGGTAGTGCTTGCGCTGCTCGCAATCAGCTCATGTGGCGCCGGCTCCAAGGCAGAACCGACCATCCCTCCCACCTCACTGGAGTCCACCGTGACCACAAACGGCTGCACCGGATCAGGTGCCTACCGGATTGTCCCCTCGGTAAATGGATCGACACCGGCGCTCCCGCATGGAGGGCGAGGAAGGGAGTTCACCCCCCGAGTAGGGCTGGCCGCAACCAAGGCGGACGCTTCGCCCCCGACGGCAAATATTTCCATGGCCGCTGAGGCTCCAGACCCTTCGCCGGTGTTCTTTGATGGCAAGCAGATTGGTTCCGAGGCCGCACTCAACGGCTACACCATCAAGATCACTTCGATCTGCGACAGGGAAGTCCTCTTCGACCTCGTCAAGCAGCCGGAGTAGTCAGAGTCCCAGCCGCGCCACCGCTTCCTTGCGCATTTCCACCTTGCGGATTTTCCCCGAGACGGTCATCGGGAAGCTTTCGCGGACGTCCACGTACCGCGGGATCTTGTAGTGGGCCAGCTGCCCCCGGCAGAACTCGGCGACGGCGGCGGCGTCCAGCGGCTCTGCGCCGGGCTTGAGAATGATGCAGGCCATCAGCTCCTCGCCGTACTTGGCATCCGGGACTCCGATCACCTGCACGTCCTGGACCGAGGGATGGCTGTAGAGGAACTCCTCGATCTCGCGCGGGTAGATGTTCTCCCCGCCGCGGATCACCATGTCCTTGATCCGGCCTTCGATCACCACGTAACCATCGGCGTCCATGCGGGCCAGGTCGCCGGTGTGCATCCAGCCGTCTGCGTCGATCGCTTCGGCGGTCTTGTCCGGCTGGTCCCAATATCCCTGCATCACGCTGTAACCGCGCGTGCACAGCTCGCCGATATCACCGCGCTCCAACACGCTGCCTGTCACCGGGTCCACCACCTGGCTCTCCAGCTGCGGCATGGTCCGCCCCACGGTCTCGGTGCGGTGCTGCATGCTGTCGCCGTCGCGGGTCATGGTGGACACCGGGGACGTTTCCGTCATGCCGTAGCAAATGGCCACATCCCTCATGTTCATCTCCGAGATGACCCGGTTCATCACCTCGATGGGACACAGCGATCCGGCCATAACGCCGGTCCGCAGCGTGGACAGGTCGTAGGACGCGAAGTCCGGCAGTGCCAGCTCGGCAATAAACATGGTGGGCACGCCATACAACGATGTCCCGCCAAAATCCTGGACCGCCTCCAGGGCCGCCGCAGGTGTGAAGGACCGCCCCGGAATGATCGTGGCGGCGCCGTGGCTCAGGGCGTTCAGGTTTCCAATGACCATCCCGAAGCAGTGGTAGAACGGCACCGGGATCACCACGCGGTCGTGTTCCGTATACCCCAGCAGCTCGCCGATGGAATAGCCATTGTTCAGGATGTTGCGGTGGGTGAGCGTGGCGCCTTTGGGGAAGCCGGTGGTGCCCGAGGTGTACTGCAGGTTTATCGGGTCGTGCGGATCCAGCCCCGCCAGGCGGGCCTTCAGGACCGAATGCCCGACGTCGTCTGCCCGCTTGAGCAGCTCGGCGTACGTCAGTTCGGCGTCCGTTTCCGGATCGCCTCCCTGCAGCTGCGGCTGGCCGCCATCCGGGAGGAACACCAGTTCCTTCAGATCAGGGCATTCGGCGAGGGCCTGCCGGGCCATCCCGGTGTAGTCGCTGCTCCGGTCCGACGGCGCAGTGACGAGCATGCGCATGCCGTTCTGCTTCACCACAAACTCCAGCTCGTGGCTCCGGTAAGCCGGATTCACGTTGACCAGGATGGCGCCGATCTTGGCTGTGGCGTACTGCAGGATGGTCCACTCCGCACAGTTGGGGCTCCAGATGCCAATCCGCTCCCCCGTGGCGACGCCGAGGGCGAGCAGCGCGCGGGCCAGCCTGTCGACGTCGTCGTTCAGTTTGGAGTAGCTCCAGCGGCGGGCATCCGCGCCGGGAACCGGAGCAGCCTCGATCAGGGCGTCGTGGAACGGGAACCGGGCCACGATCCGCTCGAAATTCTGTCCGATGGTCTCTTCGAGCAGCGGAACGTCAGTGTCCCCGGCTGTATAAGCGCGCATGCTGGCACGCTACCACTCAGCCCGTGCAAGAGAGGCGCAAGAGAAGCGTAAAACTAGGAAGCCCTACAAAATATTTCGGAACCGGCAAGAGCGGGCCGGTATTGTGAAACGCATGAGTGCACCCATCGACCTGCAGGCAACGTTCATCCCCAACGACGGCGAATTCTTCCGCGTGAAGCTCGCCCTCGAAATCGCGATCGACGAGGTGGTCAGCGAGCCCGGCTGCATCCGGTACGAACTGACCGAGGCCACCGAGGACAAGCTGGTGCTCACCGAACAGTGGGCTTCCGAAGAAGACCTTGACAAGCATTCCAAGGGCACCGCCGTCCAGGACCTGAACGAATCGCTGAGCGCCCTTCTGGCCGAGCCCGTCCAGCTCGAACGGCTGTAGTCCCGCCGCTTTCCGGACAAACAACGCGGGGTCACTCCGCCCGTACGAACCATGGTTCGTGGGCGGAAGTGACCCCGCGTTGGAGTTTAAATGCTGCGTTCAGCGGTGGAGCCTCAGGCGATTGACGCCCGGCGGAAGCCTAGGCTTCCGGAATCTGGGTGCCGTCCTGCTTGCCGGCCGCAGCCGCTGCCTCAGCCTGCGAACGGGCTACATGCGCGTGGACTTCTTCCATGTCCAGTGCCTTGACCGCGTCCACCACCTGTTCCAGCTGCTGGGCGTTCAGCGCGCCGGGCTGGGAGAACACCAGCACCTTTTCGCGGAAAGCCATCAGCGTGGGGATGGACGTGATGCCTGCTTCGGCCGCCAACTGCTGCTGCGCTTCGGTGTCCACCTTGGTGAAGACGACGTCCGGGTGCTTCTCGGAAACGGCGGAATACGTCGGTCCAAACTGCTTGCAGGGACCACACCATTCGGCCCAGAAATCAACGAGGACGATGTCGTTGTTCTCGACGGTTGTTGCGAACTGTTCACCTGTAATGTCTACGGTAGCCATGGGTCAACGGTACGCGAGCCGCCCGGGGATGTCCCATGCGTTTCGCTATTGGCACACCTCCGCCGCTTCAGCCCGGCCGCCGGGACCTATGGCCCTTACCGGGTGTTAAACAGGCGTTTAACATCTTGAACATGCGTTCAGCAGCAGCGGACCCACGCGGGGACGACCGCAGCACCAGGGCGCGGATCAGGGACGCTGCCATCGGGCTCTTTGGCAGCACCGGCTTCGCACTCACCACCGTCCGCGCCGTTGCAACGGCCGCGGGCGTCAGTCCGGGGCTGGTCATCCATCACTTCGGCAGCAAGGCCGGCCTGCGTCTGGCCTGCGACGACTTCGTCATCGCGGACGTGGCACGGCGCGGCCAGGAAAAGGCGGATCCGGCCGGCGCCCGCGAGCTCCTCGAGGATTACCTTGCGGACCCCGGGCAGCACGACGACGAAATCGCCTACATCCGGCAGGCGCTCAGCGACCAGTCGGAGGCCGGCGAGCGCCTGTTCGATGCACTGGTGCGGCAAACAGCGCAGCTGATGGAAACCGGCGTGGCCCACGGCACCGTCCGCGCCTTCAGCGATCCGCACGCCGCCGCCGTCGTGATCGCTTCCAATAGCCTGGCCATCCTGGTGCTTGGCAGGCACATCGCCAGATCGCTGGGGACGACGGGACTCGGCGCCGACACGGTGCGCCGGCTGACTGTGCCGTCGCTGGAGCTCTACACGTACGGGTTCTACACCGGCACCGGTTTCCTGGACGCTGCACGGTCCGCGATGGGGGCCTCCGGGCCGTTGAACAGGGAGGAAGATCGATGAGCCAGGCGATAGTCGTTCAGTCACTGACCAAGAAATTCGGCAGCCGGGAGGTGCTGCACGGCATCGACTTCACGGTGGAACGCGGAACCGTGTTCGGCGTAATCGGACCCAACGGTGCCGGCAAGACCACCACCATGCGCTGCCTGCTGGACATCATCAGGCCATCCTCCGGGAGTTCCCTGGTGCTGGGCGAGGACCCCCGGCGGGCGGGACCGGAGCTTCGTCGCCGGATCGGATATCTTCCCGGCGAACTGTTCCTGGAAGGCCGGATCACGGGCCGCAAACTCCTGTCCCATTACGAGGCCATCAGCGGCCCGGTGAAGCGCGGCCACATCGATGCGCTGGCGGAGCGGCTTGACCTCGACCTGGACCGGCACACCCGCAAGCTGTCGAAAGGCAACCGGCAGAAACTGGGGCTCGTACAGGCATTTATGCACGACCCGGAGCTGCTGGTGCTGGATGAGCCCACCAGCGGCCTGGATCCCCTCGTGCAGCAGGAATTCCTGGCCATGGTGAAGGAGTCCCGGAACAGGGGGCAGACCATCTTCCTCAGCTCCCATGTACTTAGCGAAGTCCAGCAGGCCGCGGATGAGGTCGCCATCCTGCGCGACGGCCACATCGTCACCGTGGCCTCGGTGGCAAGGCTCCGGGAAAGCGCGGTGCGGCATGTCCGGCTCAGCGCCACCGGGATCTCCGCGGACGACGCCGGCGCGATGCTCCGCCGGGTCCCCGGCATCGCCCGGCTTGAGGTGCTGGACTCGGGCGACGGCGTCGAGCTCTCAGCCACCCTTGAAGGCGCCATCCAGCCGCTGCTCCACGTGCTTTCCGGGCTGCAGCTGACCGACCTGGTGCTCGAGGAACCCGACCTGGAGGAATCAGTGCTCAAGATGTACGGAAGTCTGGCCGGCAACGGGGTACGGCCGTGAAGACGACCCTTCCCCTGTTCACCAGGGCCTTCGTGGACTCCTGGCGATCGACCCTCGGCTGGGCGGCCGGACTGGCCTTTGCCGTCTTCCTCTACCTGCCGCTCTACCCTTCCATCGGCGGCAGCGCCGAAATGCAGAACATGATCGACGCCCTGCCGCCGGAGATGACCAAGGCCCTGAATTACGATCAGATCGCCACGGGTCCGGGCTACACCCAGGCCACGCTCTTTGGCCTGATCGGCTTCATGCTGATGACTATCGCCTCGGTGGCATGGGGCGCGGCAGCAGTGGGCGGCGACGAGGAATCGGGTCAGCTGGAACTTACGCTGGCGCACGGCGTCACACGCGTCCAGGTGGTCCTGGAGCGTGCCCTGGCCCTGGTCCTTCGCGTGATCTTGCTGTCCGCCCTGGTGTTTGTCCTGGTGCGCCTGCTTAATGACTCGGCCCGGCTGGACATCATGCCGGAAAACCTGTTCGGTGCCGCCGTGCTGTTCGCCGGACTGTCGCTGCTCACCGGAACCGCCGCCCTCTTCGCCGGCACGTTGACGGGCCGCCGGACGTATGGACTTGCTGCCGGCGCTGCAGTGGGCGTGCTGGGCTACGTCTTCAACGCCGTGGGGCGGCAGAGCAAGGACGTCGAATGGCTCCTGGGACTCTCCCCGTATCACTGGGCCTACGGAAACTCCCCGGTGGCCAGTGGGGCGGACTGGGCGGCCGCCGGCTGGCTGTGGGGCCTCTCAGTGGCACTGGTCCTGCTCAGCGCAGTGGCGCTGGACAGGCGCGACGTCGGCGCGTAGCGGCAGGTGCCCAGGCGTCCGGCGTGTAGGCGCGGTTTCAGCGGCGCCGCGGCATCTCAGTGCCAGTGGTTCGGCGCGGGACGGCGGGCTCCGGGCAGTGCATTGGTTTCGCGCCACTCGTGGATCCACTCCGGCAGTTCCAGCCCCGCCGGGGGCTCACCGAATTCAGCGAAGATCTCATCCTGACTGACGGGCTTCCCCTTACTGACAAGACGGGTGGCGATGTGCGCCCGTGCATAGATTTCCCCGTCCGCCACCATGCGCTGCTCGAAGTAGATGGCCTTGGTGTCGAGGCCGATGATCCGCGACTCGATGGTGTACTGCTGCCACAGCTGTAGGGACTTGCGGAAGGCGATGGTCTCCCCTGCGGCCACGGGCGTCCAGCCCCGCCGGCGCATCTTTCGCCAGGTCCCGCTACGTGCCATCAGATCAAAACGGCCCAGGTCCATCAGCGAGAAGTACATCCCGTTGTTGACGTGCATGGCGATGTCTATGTCCGTGGGCAGGACGCGAAGCGGCAGGGAGGATGTGTCCCAGATGCTCAGGGGCGGCCGGCGCGAGGAAGTGAACAGGAGCAGGAGGGTTCGCAAAAGCAGGTGCATGCAACCATGTTACCCATGAGTAACATCGGGACCAAGAGATCGGGACCAAGAGGCGGCGCCGTAGGATTTCCCCCATGACACAGCAACGCTACAGGGACATAGCCGAGTGGCCGCTGATGGGGACAGCCCTGGTGTTCCTGGCAGCTTATGCCTGGCAGGTGATCGGCCACATCGAAGGGCGGCAGGCCGAGGTCCTGGAAGGGATCATGTGGATCACCTGGGCGATCTTCGCCGCAGACTATGCCGCCAACCTGTGGCTCGCGGAGAACCGGAAACACTGGTTCATCCTCAACCTGCACGAGCTGCTCATCGTTGCCCTACCGTTCTTCCGGCCGCTGCGGCTTCTCCGGCTGGTGACGCTGCTCTCCGTGCTGCACCGCACCGTGGGTGAAACCCTCCGCGGCCGCGTGGTCACCTACGTGGCCGGCTCCGCGGTCCTGCTGGTCTTCGTGGGCGCACTGGCCGTCCTGGACGTCGAACAAAACGCTCCCGACGCCAAAATCCTCACCTTCGGCGACGCCGCTTGGTGGGCCATCACCACCATCACCACAGTGGGATACGGCGACCTCTTTCCGGTCACGCCGATCGGCCGGATGGTCGCGTCGGCTCTGATGATGAGCGGCATCGCGGTGCTGGGTGTGGTCACGGCGTCCATCGCATCGTGGCTGGTGCAGCGGGTGGAAGAGAACACCGAAGCGGCCGTGGAAGCTGCTGAAGTTCCGGTCCGCGCCGAGGTCCGGGAGCTGCTGGTGGAGGTTGCCGCCCTGCGCCGGGAATTGGCGGAACTGCACAGCGAGCGCGAGCTGTAGAACCGCCGCCAACCGACCGCATTCAATGAAAAGGTAGCCGCCCGGACTTTACATCCGGACGGCTACCTTTTGCTGTCTATTGCCTTGGAATAAATCCAGACGGCTGAATTAGTTCGTTATGCGATATTGCCGCAAAACCGGGAATTGTCCAGCTCTAAAACTAATTAGCCAGCATTCGCAATGCGCACGTGTTCTGTGCTCATCGTGCCCACGGCAGGGCATTCACGGACCGCATACTCACCCCAGGCCAAGTACCAGTCCATCCGCAAGCGAGTGTCCCCGCCGTCGAACAAAAAACGTCATTGGGTATGTCCCGCCAATGTGCGGGTGTTATGCGTAAAGATTCGGGTAATGCCCACTCGTGCGGCAAATACTCCCCATTCATAGACTCGATATTCCTAGGGCAAGCAGCATTCCGGAATTTCACATGGCCACCGAAGTGGGCATGGGTCTAATCATTCGGGCTTCCGCAATTCTTCGTCAATTCGGCAGCTCACTTCATGCGTCTTCACGCAACGGGCTGCCCTTTGTGCGGTCCGGGGCCGGCGCACCACCGCCCTGGGGCCCGCTGTGCTGTTGACCCCCAAGGGCATTGACTCTCGGGGGGAACCGATGGATCAAAACGAGCTTAACCAGGAGGACAGATCACCTGTCCCCACACCTGCACAAGGCCGCGGCACAAATACCAGGCTGAAGATCATGCTGGCCGCGGGAGTCGTGGTGACGGCGATTGCCGTGACCGCCATAAGCTTCTCCGGCGCCACGCACACGTCCCAGGTCAGCGAAGCCCAGGCCGTGACGGCTGCGGTGCCTGCGGCCGAAAACTCCGCAGACGCCTCTGCCACGGCTGGCGCCGGCACGCCGGAGGCGGCTGTTGCTGCCGTTCCGGAAGCCGCGCCACAGCAGGCACCGGCTGCCGAACCGGCGCCCGCCGTGCAGGCGCCCGGACCGGCGCCGGCACCCGCACCCGTACCCGCCCCGGCACCCGAGGCGTCCAACACGTACACGGTGGTTGCCGGGGACACGGTGGGGGCGATCGCTGCACGCTTTGGCGTCGACATGAACGCCATGCTTGCGGCCAACGGGCTGGGCTTGTACTCGCCGATCGTGCCGGGCCAGGTCCTGAAGCTGACAGGCCCCGCCGTTGCCGCCGTGGCCGCGGCCCCCGCGGCAGCGGCACCGGCACCAGCCCCCGCTCCAGCACAGGCACCGGCTCCGGCTCCCGCCCCTGCGGTCCGGACAATCTATGTCGCGGGCGCGGGTGGCCAGGGGATGGTGGACGCTTGCATCGGCCCCATTCACTTCACGCCCACAGATGCCTATGCCCTCTTCATCACGGAGCACGATTTCTGCGGCGGGTGGGCACGGTTCTCCGGGATCGGCATCGGCGAGACCGTCGTCATTCCCGGCTACGGAACCTACACCGTCAGCGGGCGGGGGCAGGTGCCGAACCCCGGTACAACCAACAATGTATCAGCGGTTTTCGGAGGCTTTCCGCGGGTGATCCTGCAGACCTGCATCCCGGGGACCAACCAGATGCTGGTGATAGGCCTCAACTGATTTCCTAGGCTTGTCCGCGGTTCCGAGCCTTGAGGGCCAGGGACCGCGGACAAGCTCGGGCCGGGACGCGAAAACGTAGCGGAAACAGAAAAGTCTCCGGAACCTGACGGTTCCGGAGACTTTTCCAAGGGTGGCAGATGAGGGATTCGAACCCCCGTAGGCGTTGCCAGCTGATTTACAGTCAGCCCCCTTTGGCCGCTCGGGTAATCTGCCGAACTTCAAAAGAAGATCACTCGCGGCTTCCATGTTCGGAACGGCTGTTTCCATCCGTTCCGCTTTCAGCAACCGCGGGCAAGACAACTTTACAGAACTTCTGCCGAAGAATCGAATCGAGCCTCAAGGGGCCCCGAATTCCCCGGAATTCCGCGGAAAATCAGGCTTCACCGAGAATGCGTCCGGCCAGTTTCGCCTCGAACTTTGTGGCCTGCTCCTCCGTGATCTGGTTCAGCTGCACTGCCCGCATCAGGTCCGAGTGCACACCGTCCATTCGGGAAGAGGCATCTGCCACGGGGCTAAGGATGATGGACGCGGCCACCGCAGCGGCTGCTACGGACGTCGCCGCCGTGGCGATGGTTGTGGCTGCGGCTGCAGTTGAGCGGGTGACATAACGGACGGCCTTCTGGTGCATGTGCTTTCCTTCCGGGGCAACTCTTCCAACACCTTCAACTCTGGGGGCCAAGGCTTCGTTCCCGCCCTGCGTTCGCTATGAGGAAACTGTGAATCGCCCGGAACGATTCCATTCGAACGTTGTTCGGGACGCGGCCTTCACTTGGACGCCATCCGTACTAGGCTGGAATGCAGACAACACCGCCCTTCAAGGGGTATCGGGACGATCAGCAGGAGGACAGTTATGGCAGGCGAATCCACATTCGACGTCGTCAGCAAGGTAGACAAGCAGGAAGTTGCAAATGCGCTAAACCAGGCGCAGAAGGAACTGGCCCAGCGGTATGACTTCAAGGGCGTCGGCGCCGAGGTCGATTTCAGCGGTGAGAAGATCCTGATGAAGGCGAATTCGGAAGAGCGCGTGCTCGCCGTCCTGGACGTGCTGCAGTCCAAGCTCATCCGCCGCGGGATCTCCCTGAAGTCCCTCGACACGGGCGAGCCCTACGCGTCCGGCAAGGAGTTCCGCCTTGAGGCTTCCATCAAGGAAGGCATCGAGCAGGACCTGGCCAAGAAGATTAACAAGCTGATCCGCGACGAGGGCCCCAAGGGCGTCAAATCCCAGATCCAGGGCGACGAACTCCGTGTCTCGTCCAAGTCCCGCGATGACCTGCAGGCCGTCATGGCACTGCTGAAGGATTTTGACGAGGCCGACCTGCAGTTCGTGAACTTCCGCAGCTAGCCCCGCCGTCGTTTTCGACGCGAAGGAATCCTGACGCTGCACAAAGAGGCCGGCGCCACCCGGAGACGGGCCGCGCCGGCCTCTTCGCGCGTCGAAAGGCACGATACGCCCCACCGTGGAAGAAAGTACGACGGCGGCGCTCAGCTGAGCGGGCGGCCCGCCATCAGTTCCAGCCGGGCGATGCGGTCCTGCATCGGCGGGTGCGTGGAGAACATCTTGCTCAGCCCGCCGCCGCGGAACGGGTTGGCGATCATCAGGTGCGACGCGTTCACCAGCTTCTGGTCCTGGGGCAGCGGCACCATCTGCACACCCTGATGGATCTTGCGCAGGGCTGAGGCGAGCGCCAGCGGATCGCCCGTGAGCTCGGAACCGTCCTCGTCGGCGTCGTACTCCCTGGTCCGGGAAATGGCCGACTGGATCACGGTCGCCGCGAGCGGGGCCAGCAGCGCCATCGCGATCATCGCGAGCGGGTTCGAATTGCGCCGGTCGCCGCCGCCGAAGAACAGCAGCATCTGCCCCACCGAGGTGATCACGCCGGCTACGGCCGCGGCCACGGATGAGGTGAGGATGTCCCGGTTGTAGACGTGCATGAGCTCATGGCCGAGCACTCCGCGCAGTTCACGGACGGACAACAGCCGCAGGATGCCTTCGGTGCAGCAGACGGCGGCGTTCTGCGGGTTCCTTCCCGTGGCAAAGGCATTCGGCGCGGGCGTGGGCGAGACGTAGATCCGGGGCATGGGCTGGTTGGCCCGGGCCGAGAGCTCCCGGACAGTCTGGTAGAGCTGCGGGGCCTGCTCCTCGGTGACGGGGTAGGCCTGCATGGACCGGAGCGCGATCTTGTCGCTGTTCCAGTACCCGTAAGCCGTGGTGCCCACACCCACCAGCGCCATGATCCAGATGGGGGTGGCGCTGCGCATGCTGCTGCCGATCACGGCACCGAGCCCCAGGAGCACCGCCCAGAGCACCCCGAACAGCGCCGCGGTCTTGAGCCCGTTGTGGTGATTATGCACTGTGCCTCCTCGCGAAGTTCCTGCCCTGTTGCAATGACTGCGGGGCGGTCCCTATGGAACGGGATTCCGCGCGTCGTACTTCAAAAAACCCGACTGCCAGCGTGCCAGCGCCCATGCCACAGCGATGCACAGGAGGCCGCCCAGCAGCAAAACCCAACCTTCACTCAAAAGTTTAGTGCCGCCGCCGGCCAGCATGTCCCCTATCCTCGGACCGCCCGCAACCACAACCACAAACACGCCCTGGAGACGCCCCCGAAGGTGGTCGGGCGTGGCCGCCTGGAGGATGGTGGTGCGGAAAACGGCGCTCACGGAATCGGAGATGCCGGCGAGTGCACAGCACAGCGCGGCGGGCAGCAGCCACAGCGTGACGCTGGCCTCCCCCGAGCGCCCGGCCAGGACCACCACCAGCCCGAAACCGGCAATGGACGCACCCCAGCCCATGACGGACCACACCACGGCGCTGCCTTGCCGGCGGACGCCTCCCAGCGGTCCGGAGAACAGGCCGGCCAGGAAGGCACCGATTGCAGTGGATGCCAGGAGGATGCCCACCGTGGCCTCGCCGCCGCCGATCATCACCGCACCGATGGCCGGCATCAGGGCCCGGGGCTGCGCGAAGATCATGGCCACCAGGTCGATCACGAATGTCATGCGGAGGTTCGGGCGTGTGCCCAGGAATCGGAACCCCTCCACCACGGAACGCAGCCCCGCGCGGTGGGCTTCCTTGCCCGGCGGCATCGGCGGAAGCTTCAGCAGGGCCCAGAAGGCAAACACGAAGCTCGCCACGTCCAGCGTGTACGTCCAGCCGAACCCCACCCACGCCACCAGCACGCCGGCCAGGAGAGGACCGGCAGTCATGGCCAGGCCGAAGCTGATCATGCTCAGGGCGTTGGCCGCGGGGAGCAGCTCCTTGCGGACCAGCATGGGGATGATGGCGCTCCGGGCGGGCTGGTTGATGGCCTGCGCGCCGCTCTGCACGGCAACCAGCACGTACAGCAGCCACACGTTCCCCACCTCCAGCCAGGCCTGCAGCGCCAGCGCGGCCGTGGTCAGCCACAGCACGGTAGTGGCCAGGAGCGCCACCCTGCGGCGGTCATGGGCATCGGCGATGGACCCGCCCAGCAGGCCCCCCAGCACCAGGGGAACCAGCGCGAAAATACTCAGCAGCCCGACGTAGAGGCTGTCCTGCGTCAGCCGGTAGACCTCCAGGCTGACCGCCACCAGGGTGAGCTGGCTGCCGAGGTTGGAGACGGCTGATCCCAGCCACAGCCGGCGGAAGTCCGGACTCTCGCGCAACGGAGTGATGTCGGCCAGCAATTTACCCACCGGGCAACTCTAGCCGCGGGCACCGACGGAACCGGGCCATACGCCACCGGCACCCCGACAGTGACCCCGGCAGGGCCCCGAATAGTGGTGCTGACCTTGATAGTCTCAGGCGGGGAAACACAACAGCGAACGGAGTGCGCATGGAGTTGTCCAGACGGCTGCTTTTCGGCTCTGCGGTGTGGGAAGTCACCCGGCCGCGCACGCCGCTGACTTCCGGCCACCTGATGATCCGCCTCAGCAATCCCGCGACGGCCCTCGACCACCGGTCGGCCGCCGACTGGCTGCTCTGCCACAACGCTGCCCGCAATGCACTGGCCGACGTCCTGGGGGCGGACACCTGCACGCTGCTTTTTGCGCACCGCTGGCATGCGCTCGGTGCCTCGATCGGCGAACCGGCCGCGGAGTCATCCACCCCCACGTTCCACCTGTTCGGCCGCTGGGACGGCGAACCGGTCACCCCTGCCGAACAGCTCGCCTTACCCGCGCAGCGCCGCCGGCCGGTGCCGGACCAGGATCTGGACAGGCACGACGTCGGGCTACGCACCGCGCTGCTGGCGGCGGCAACTGCCGCCCGGCTCAGCGCCCCTGACGGCACCGGCCCCCGCGGCGACGGACCGAACGGAGCGGTACCGCTGCCCGCCATCCGCACCTGGGCGCCGGCGACCCCTGCCGGGACGCACCACACGGTCCTGGCTCCGGAGCGGAGCATCGGGTCCGTGGAGGACGTCACCCCGCCGGAACTCCTTGCCCTGGCCGCGGCGTTGGAAGCCCTGGCGCTGCGGCAGGCCGTCACGGGCCTCAGCTGCATGGTGCCGGACACTGCCGTCACGGGCGGGCGACTGGAACTGCATGCGCTGGGCCGCTCCGCCGGCGAGGCCGTCAACCCGTTTGAAATGGTGCTGCGTTCTCCGGAGATTAGCCTAGCCTTATTGTGATTCAGTCATAATAAGTGCTTCAATGGGGCTATGACAGTTCACGAGGCCGGCCAGGACGCATGGGCAGCTGCCCTGCGCGCCCACGGCCGCCGGGTGACCAAACAGCGGCTGGCGGTTCTCACCGCCGTCGAACACCACCCGCACTCGCCGGCCGAAAGCATCCTTGCCGCCGCGCGTGAGGAACTCCCCGAACTGACCGCACAGTCCGTCTACGTGGTCCTTGGCGACCTCACGGACCTCCAGATGCTGCGCCGGTTCGAACCTCCCCATTCCCCCGCGCTGTACGAGACACGGGTAGGCGACAACCACCACCACGCCGTGTGCATCAGCTGCGGACGGGTGGAGGACGTGGACTGCGCCGTCGGCCATGCGCCCTGCCTCACCCCGCACTGGGATGCGGACGCCAAGCCGATGACCATCCAGATCGCTGACGTCATGTACCAGGGCATCTGCCAGGACTGTCAGCGCACCCAAAAGCTACCCGCCGAACGAAACTAAGCAAGAAACCCAACCAAAAGGAGAAAGATGACTCAGAACATCTCTGCGCCCGCTGTGTCCACCACGCAGTCCGGTGCTCCCGTCACTTCCGACGCTCACTCGAAGGCTGTCGGCGCTGACGGCGCCATCATCCTGACCGACCATTACCTGATCGAAAAGCTCGCACAGTTCAACCGTGAGCGTGTCCCGGAGCGCGTTGTGCACGCCAAGGGCGGCGGAGCGTTCGGCAAGTTCACCACCAGCGAGGACATTTCCAAGTACACCAAGGCCGCTTTCCTGCAGCCGGGTGTCGAGACCGAAATGCTGATCCGCTTCTCCTCGGTCGCCGGCGAGAACGGCTCCCCCGACACCTGGCGGGACCCCCGCGGTTTCGCCGTGAAGTTCTACACCTCCGAGGGCAACTACGACCTCGTGGGCAACAACACCCCCGTCTTCTTCATCCGCGACGGCATCAAGTTCCCGGACTTCATCCACTCCCAGAAGCGCCTCCCGGGCACCCACCTGCGTGACGCGGACATGCAGTGGGATTTCTGGACCCTCTCCCCCGAGTCCGCACACCAGGTCACCTGGCTCATGGGTGACCGAGGCCTGCCGGCTTCCTGGCGCGAAATGCAGGGCTACGGCTCGCACACCTACCAGTGGATCAACGCCGAGGGCGAGCGCTTCTGGGTCAAGTACCACTTCAAGTCCAACCAGGGCGTCAAGACCATCAGCGGTGACCGGGCTGAAGAGCTGGCCGGTTCGGACGCGGACTTCTACATCCGCGACCTGGCCGAGAACATCGCTGCCGGCAACTTCCCGTCCTGGGACCTGCACGTCCAGGTCATGCCGTACGAGGATGCCAAGACCTACCGCTTCAACCCGTTCGACCTGACCAAGGTGTGGCCGAAGGCTGACTACCCGCTGATCAAGGTGGGCACCATGGAGCTGAACCGGAACCCGGAGAACTACTTCGCGCAGATCGAGCAGGCCACCTTCGCGCCGTCGAACTTCGTTCCGGGCATCGCCGCGTCCCCGGACAAGATGCTGCAGGCCCGCATCTTCTCCTACGCTGACGCCCACCGCTACCGCGTGGGCACCAACCACGCCCAGATCCCGGTGAACCAGCCCAGGAACCAGGTCAACAACTACAGCCAGGACGGCGCCGGGCGTTACCACTTCAACGCCCCCTCCGTCCCGGTCTACGCCCCCAACTCGGTCGGCGGCCCCGCCGCGGTGGAGCCCCAGGACCCGGCAGGCGGCTGGGA